>CACDKW010000001.1 GCA_902553465.1 uncultured Pelagibacteraceae bacterium
ATTAATAAGCTTGAAAAATTTTGATTATTTGCTCCTTTAATGTCTGTATTTAAATTATCTCCTATACAAAAAACTTTTTTGTTATTTACATTTGCTGCAAGATTATAAACTTTTGGGTAAGGTTTACCAAAGTATTCCACTGATCCTCCTATCTCTTCAAAGACTTTTGCAACTGATCCTGCGCAAAATTCTCTTTTTTGTCCTCTATCGACAATTAAATCTGGATTAGTGCAAATCATAATTTTATCTATCTCGTTCTTTAGTAGTGTTTTGTAGTATGACAATTCTTTATCATACTCATCAAATAAACCGGTACAAAGCAAATATTTAGCTTCACTAATTTTTTGTATTTTATTTTTTTTAAAGTTATTAAATAATCCAAAATCTCTAGGTGGCCCAATATGAAAAAAGGGTTTGTCTTTAAAGTTTAAACTTAAATAATTCAATGCTGCTTCTCCAGATGTGTATACTTTTGAATAATATTTTTGTTCTAATCCCATTTTTTTTAAAAAATTTTTTACATCATCATTGGGTCTAGGAGCATTGGTCAGTAATACTAGATCTTTATTTTTCTCTAATAATTTTTCTAAAGCATCGGTAGAGTCTTTGTAAAGTTCAATTCCATTATGCACAACGCCCCACAAGTCTACAAAGAACAAGTCATAATGATCTACAACAGATTTTAGTCCTATATCATCCAAGTTTTTGGTCATTTTTCAGATATAACTTAAAAATAAGCATATTTCTTGGTTTTTTTAGCGTTTAAATTGTTACGAGACTCCTTGAAATAAAATGGAGTCATAGCTATATGAAACTGCATATTTATAGGAGTTTTATATGAAATTTAAACCGTTACATGACAGAGTTTTAATTGAAGTCCTTGATAGCAGCGAAAAAACTGCTGGAGGTATAATCATTCCAGATACAGCTCAAGAAAAACCCCAAGAAGGCAAAGTAGTTGCTATTGGCGGTGGAGCAAAAACTGAAGATGGAAAAATAATCCCAATGGATGTTAAAGTTGGGGATAAAGTTCTGTTTGGCAAATGGTCAGGAACTGAAGTCAAAATTGATGGAAAAGAATACAGCATAATGAAAGAGTCAGACATTATGGGTATCTCAAAAAGTAAATAAATTAATACAAGGAGTTTATAATGGCTAAAATAGTAAAATTCGACTCTGAAGCAAGATCGGCAATGTTAAGAGGAGTTGATGTATTGGCAAATACTGTAAAAGTTACACTTGGACCAAAAGGAAGAAATGTTGTTATAGACAAATCTTATGGTGCTCCAAGAACAACCAAAGATGGTGTTTCTGTTGCAAAAGAAATTGACCTAGAAGATAAATTTGAAAACATGGGCGCTCAAATGGTTAAGGAAGTTGCCAGCAAAACAAATGATGAGGCGGGTGATGGAACAACCACTGCTACAATACTTGCACAATCAATTGTAAAAGAAGGATGCAAGTATGTTACTGCAGGAATGAATCCTATGGATGTTAAAAGAGGAATTGATTCAGCTGTGGAGCATGTAAAAGAAAAATTAATTTCTTCTGCTAAAAAAGTTAAGGATAGCGATGAAATTGCACAAGTAGGAACAATTTCTTCAAATGGTGATAAAGAAATTGGAAGTATGATTGCAAAAGCTATGCAAAAAGTTGGTAATGAAGGCGTTATAACAGTAGAAGAAGCAAAAAGTATTGAAACTGAACTTGATGTTGTTGAAGGTATGCAATTTGATAGGGGTTATCTTTCTCCTTACTTTGTAACAAATGCAGAAAAAATGACAACTGAATTAGAAAATCCACTTATTCTTTTGCATGAAAAAAAATTAACAAATTTACAACCAATGGTTCCACTCTTAGAAGCTGTTGTTCAAGCTGGAAGACCTCTAATGATTATATCTGAAGATGTTGAAGGTGAAGCTTTGGCTACTTTAGTAGTTAACAAACTTAGAGGTGGGTTAAAAGTTGTTGCTGTTAAAGCTCCAGGTTTTGGAGATAGAAGAAAAGCAATGCTTGAAGACATCGCAATTTTAACTGGTGGGCAAGTAATTTCTGAAGACCTTGGTATTAAATTAGAAAATGTAAAAATAAATGATCTTGGTTCAGCAAAGAGAGTTAAAGTTGATAAAGAAAATAGTACAATTGTAAGTGGCTCAGGAAAAAAATCTGATATAGAAGCAAGATGTGCTCAAATCAAACAACAAGTAGAAGAAACAACTTCAGATTATGATAGAGAAAAACTACAAGAAAGACTTGCTAAACTAGCTGGGGGTGTTGCGGTAATTAAAGTTGGAGGTTCAACTGAAGTAGAGGTAAAAGAAAAAAAAGATAGAGTTGAAGATGCATTAAACGCAACTAGAGCAGCAGTAGAAGAAGGGATTGTAGTTGGGGGTGGTTGTGCACTTCTTTATGCATCACAAGATCTTGATAAAGTAAAAGTTAAAGGTGATGATCAAAAAGCTGGAGTTGAAATAGTTAAAAGTGCACTACAAGCTCCTATCAGACAAATTACTACGAATGCTGGTGTAGATGGTTCTGTAGTTGTAGGAAAACTTTTAGAAGCCAATAAACCTTCAAATGGATACGATGCTCAAACAGAACAGTATGTTGATATGTTTAAAGAAGGTATTATCGATCCAGTAAAAGTAGTAAGAACTGCTTTACAAGATGCAGCTTCAATTGCTGGATTACTAGTTACAACAGAAGCAATGGTAGCTGACAAGCCTGAAGAAAAAGATTCTGGACCTGCTGGAATGCCTGGTGGTGGAATGGGCGGAATGGGTGGAATGGGCGGAATGGGAATGTAATCCCCAATTTACTCAAACAAAAATTCAAAAAGGGCAGTTTTTACTGCCCTTTTTTTTTGCCTGTCGTAAAAATCTTTAGTGACGAAGAAGTAATGAAGGTCTTTTTCATTAGTGTTATAAGTCGAAATACTATTTTTACATATCAAATATGAAATTAAATTACCGACCAGAAATAGATGGATTAAGAGCAATAGCAGTACTTGCTGTCATTTTTTACCATGCACAAATTACAACATTAGATCATCAAGTTTTCCAAGGTGGTTTTATTGGTGTTGATATTTTTTTTGTGATTTCTGGTTATTTAATTACATCTATCATATTAAAAGAACTAATCTCAACAGGAACATTTTCATTTAAATATTTTTATGAAAGAAGGATAAGACGAATTCTTCCAGCTTTGATATTGGTAATGCTGGTATCGTTTCCTTTTGCTTGGAAATATATAATACCAGGTAGTTTTATAGATTTTTCAAAATCAATTTTATATTCGTTGGGTTTTAGTTCTAATTTTTATTTTCATTTCACAGGTCAACAATATGGTGCTGAAAGTGGATTATTAAAACCTTTTCTACATACCTGGTCATTATCAGTTGAGGAACAATATTATATTTTATTTCCTATAATTTTATTGATTACATTTAAGTATTTAAGAAAATATCTTGGCATAATATTAACTTTGGGTTTTATAATAAGTATAATATTTACAAATTGGAGTATAAAAAATCATCCATCTGAAACATTTTATTTTCTTCATACTAGAATATGGGAATTATTAGCAGGATCAATATTAGCATATTTTGAAATTCAGTTAGGTCGTAGAAGTGAAAATCGAATACTTAACTTATTACTACCAGGCGTCGGTATTATTCTAATTGGACATTCTATTTTTTTCTTTAATGATAAAATGCTTCATCCATCATTTTATACCTTATCACCTATAATTGGAGTTTGTTTGGTAGTTTGGTTTTCAGGTAAAAATGAAGTAGTTGGTAAAATTCTTTCTTCAAAATTATTTGTTGGAACTGGTTTAATTTCTTATTCCCTGTATCTTTGGCATTATCCAATTTTTGCTTTCTATAGAATAAAAAATTTTACTCCTTCAGAATTTGATAAAATTGAATTGATATTTTTAACATTCGTTTTATCAATTATTTCATATTTTTTTGTGGAACGTCCTTTTAGAAACAAAAAATTTAATTTTAAAAAAATTATTTATATTTTAGGTTTTGCTTTTTTTATAATTTTATCTTTAAATTTTACTGTTATTTTTAATAAAGGTTATGAAACAAGATTTTCTTTTTCAAACAAGCCTTACTATATAAAGAGTAAAGAATTTGAAGTTGGATACAATTATGATGACTACAGCAATAAAAAAAATGTATTAATAGTGGGAAATTCTCATGGTGAAGATACTTTAAAAATTTTATCCTTAACAAATTTAAAAGATAAAATATATTTTAACTTGGCATCCCCGAAAAAAAGAAAAGATGATTACAACTTCCAAATAGAATATTTGTTAAAATTTCTTGAAGAAAATAAAGCAAAGATTGATTATTATAATAAAAATTGGTTAGATCACCTAAAAAAACAATATGCCAATGCTGATTTAATCATTCTTACAAGTGATTATTCAAAAGAAGATCTAAAAATTCTAGATAAATTAATTCAACTTTTAAAATTAGATAATAAAAAAGTAATGATTTTCAATAATGCATTAGAAATTAAACAACAATCAAGTTATAATTTGAACAGATTTGATTATTATATTTATAAAAATAAAAAACTTCCAAAAAAAGAAGAATTAAAGCAAATAGAAAAGGAAATGTTTGAAGACATAGATAATACTAAAGAAATAAATATGAAAATTAAAAAAATTGCAGAAAAAAATAATATATATTTGATTGAAAGAGAAAAAATATTTTGTGATTTAGTCAAAAAGAAATGTCCCGCAGTTACAGATAGTGGTTATAAAATTTATTGGGATTATTCACATATAACCAATGAAGGTGCTAAATATTTTGCTAAAGAAATTCAAACAAATAAATTATTTTTAAAATATATAGAAAGATTACTTAATATAAAATTAAATTAAAAAATTTTACTAACCATAAATAGACCTAATGCTACTGCAGGTCCAATTCCAAAAGCAAATAATAAAGTTCCAATTCCAACTGTTCCTCCTAAGTACCATCCAATAGCAACGACTGATATTTCAAGAAATGCTCTAACAGCTGCAATAGGTAAATTTGTTTTTTCCTGAAGTCCAATCATTAAACCATCCCTGGGTCCCGGCCCCAAATTTGCAACAAGATAAATACCACCTCCTATCCCAACCGTTAGAACTGCAACAATTGCTAATAATATTTGGGAAATATAATTTTCAGGTGTTGGAACAAAATTAATACAAATATCAATCATTAATGCTATAATTAAAGCATTAAGAATCGTTCCAATTCCAGGTTTTTGTTTAAGAGGTATCCATAATAACAAAACACCAATACTTACAAATAATGTAATTGTTCCAATGGAAAAATCTATTTTTAAAGAAATACCTTGAGCTAATACACTCCATGGAGAAGCACCAGTAAATGAAACAATCAGCAAACCTTCTCCTAAACCAAATAATGACAAACCAAAACATAAAAAAAATATTGTTGAAAATTTTGGTTTAATATTAAATGGTTTTTCTGAACTCCAATATGTCTTTGGTACTTTTTTTATTGATAAAAACATACAATTCTAATTTTTTTATAGATAACCTTATAAAGTTAAAATAAACTTTCACAATATAATTAACTTTATTAGTTCATTTTTTATGAAAAAATCAATTTTTATATTTTATATTATTTTATCATTTTCCAACATATTTGCTCATGAATCACATTATAAAAATATAAATAAAATTGAAATGGATGTTTTGCGAAATGAAAAAGTAATTGGTTATAGCAATTATTATTTTGAACATAATGAAGATATTATGACTGTAGAAAATAATACAAAATTTGTTGTAGAAATACTTGGTTTAAAAGTTTTTTCAATAGATAGTAAATCTAAAGAAATATATCAAAAAGATAAACTTATATCTTTTGAGTCAAAAACTTTACAAAATGATAAAAAAAAATTTGTAAAATTAAATTATGATGAAAAAAAAAACACATTTATTATAAATGGTTCTTCTTATGTCGGCAAAGCAAATACGGATAATATAATTGGAAACTGGTGGAATTCTAAAATTTTAGGAACAAAAACTCAAATAAGTCCTTTGTCTGGAAGTATTAAAAAACAGTCAGTTAAATTAACTGGTAAAGATGAAATAGAATTTAATGGTAAAAAAATTAAACTTATGCAATTTAAACTTAAATCAACTGAAGATTTACCAGATGATAAAAAATTAGATTTTGATATTTGGTTAGATCCGAATGAAGGAATAATTTTTAAGGTAAAATATAACAGATTAGGTAGTTGGGAATATAGATTAAAAAATTATCAATAAGTTAATTTAATATTCTTAAAAGTAATTGATTCATAAAAGACATAAAAACTATAAAGGAAAGAAAGAAAACAAAATACATAAATGTGACTGCTCTATTTCTTTTTCTTCTTAGCAAAACAAATTTTTTATCATCTAAAAAAGAAACATCTCTCTTGCCAGCAACATGATAATCATAACTGTACCTCCACACAGACATTCCAAATCTTTTATCAAGCCGATTATAATATTTTATCCAGGCAACGGACCATCGGTATATTAAATATAAAATAAATAAAACTATAGTTGTTGTGAACATATTAAATTTAAATTATATTAAAAATTAATCATATGTCTATCTGGGGAAGTTTAATTGGAGGAATGATAGGTTTTTCATTAGGGGGACCTTTTGGAATGCTTTTAGGCTCTCTTGTTGGCGGAAAAATTTCTAGAGCAAGATCTAGAGGAGGTTTTGGAGCTTTTGCTCAACCTCAGCAAATATTTGCCCTATCTTTAATTGTTTTGTCTGCAAAACTTAGTAAGGCAGACGGCAATGTTAGTCGTGAAGAATTGGTTGCCGTTAAAGACAAGCTTAAAATACCTGAAAATGAAATAGATCAAGTAGGAAAAATTTTCAATAAAGCCAAAGAAGAAAGTACTGGATATGAACCATACGCTCAACAAATTGCCCAAATTTACAAAGGCAACATAAATGTATTAGAGGAGGTAATTAATGTTTTATTTTACATTGCAGAAGCAGATGGAAATGTAAGCTCATCAGAGCTAGCAATGATAGAGAATATATCTAAAATATTTGGTTTAACTCAGGTTCAATTTAATAGTGTTAGAGAGAGCAGAAAAGGATCCGACAAACTCAATCCTTATATTGTTTTAGAAAGTAATCCTGACGATGATCTTCAATCAATAAGAAAAAAATATCTTAAATTAAGTAAAGAAAATCACCCTGATTTATTAGTTAGCAAAGGAGTTCCTCAAGAAGTAATTGATGAAAGTAAGAATAAGATGAGAGCTATAAACTCAGCTTGGGACCAAATTCAAAAATTAAAATCTAGTTAAAACTGTTCAGATTCTGTTGAGCCGTCCATTGCAGTTGTAGAGCTTTTTCCTGAACTAATAGTGTTTGATACTGCATCAAAATAAGAAGTGCCAACTTCTCTTTGATGTTTAACACTAGTGTAGCCATCTTTTTCACGAGAAAATTCCTGTTGTTGAATTCTCGAATATGCAGTCATACCTTCTTTTTTATATTTTTCTGCAAGTTCAAAAATTGCAATATTTTGAGTATGAAATCCAGCAAGAGTAATAAATTGAAATTTGTATCCCATTTTACTTATTTCTTTTTGGAATGAAGCTATTTCTTCATCGGATAAATGTTTTTTCCAATTAAAAGAAGGAGAACAATTATATGCAAGAAGTTTTCCAGGAAACTGTTTATGGATAGCATCGGCAAATTTTTTAGCTTCTTCAAGATTAGGAGTTGCAGTTTCACACCAAATTAAATCGGAGTATGGAGCATAAGCTAAGCCTCTTGAAATAGCTTGATCGATTCCTGATTTAACATAATAGAATCCCTCAGGAGATCTTTCTCCTGTTAAAAAAGGTTTATCATTTTCGTCATGATCATTTGTAATTAGTTTTGCCGCATTTGCATCTGTTCTAGCTAAAATAATTAATGGAACATCTGCAATATCTGCCGCAAGTCTTGCAGCTTTTAAATTTTTTATCATTGTACTAGTTGGAACTAAAACTTTTCCACCCATATGGCCACATTTTTTTTCACTTGCTAATTGGTCTTCGAAATGAACACCTGCTGCCCCAGCTTTAATGAATTTTTTTGCAAGTTCAAAAACATTTAATGGTCCTCCAAATCCAGCTTCGCCGTCAGCAATTATAGGTAACATGTAATCAACTTTATTTTCTTTTTTCATATCACCATCATGAATTTCCATATGTTGAATTTGATCTGCTCTAATTAGTGCATTATTCATTGATTCAACTAATTTTGGAGCACTATCGTATGGATATAAAGATTGATCAGGATACATTTCGCCAGCACTGTTTGCGTCTGCTGCAACTTGCCACCCACTCAAATAAATTGCTTTTAATCCTGCTTTAGCATGTTGAACAGCGTGGTTTCCTGATAGAGAACCTAAAGTGTTTACATAAGGTTCTGAGTTAAGCAAATTCCATAATTTCATTGACTGCTGTTTACACAAAGAATACTCAATTTTAATTGAACCTCTAAGTCTTTCTATTTCCTCAGGTTTATAATCACGCTTAATTCCTGTAAATCTTTTTAAGTCGTATGAAACGTTTTCTGCTGACATTTTAATTTTGCCTTTTTTTTGATTTTATTAGCTAGAGGGTTAAAAATTAACTATTATCACCGTATTGCTCAGTGAATTCATTCATGCCGCTTGATCCCCAGTCGCAATGGTCATCCCTTAGATATATAGGTTTGCTTTTGTATTCAGAACAATCTTGATGATTAGTAATCTGTAAGCTCTTTTCGTTAATATTTGTTAATTTTTTATCCATGTAAACTTATTAATTGACAATATTTACAAATTCAATAAAAAATGCTAATAATATTGTAAATAAAGGAAATTTTTTGTAAATTATAATTTACAAAGTTTACAAATAGTAAAAATGAGTCAAATAGATCTAAAAATTGGTCCAAAAATAAAAGGTTTTAGACGTCAATTAGGTATTCAGGCAAATAAGTTAGCTGAAAAACTTAATATTTCACCTAGCTATTTAACTTTGATTGAGGGTGGAAAAAGAAAAATTGATGCTGATTTACTTTTAAAAATTTGCCAGGAATTAAAAATTGAAGTCTCTGATTTAGCTATCAAATCTGATTTAAATTTAGCAAATAATATATCAGAATTACTTGATGATAAATTATTTGATGATTTAGATATTTTAGGTCCTGAAGTAAAAGATTTGGCCAATACTAATCCAAAAATTGGTAGAGCCTTGATCAGGCTTGGGGATATTTTAAAAAAAAAAGATCATGAACTAGTCAATAAAATTGAAAAATTATCAGGAAAGATTGTAGATAGTAGAAAGAGTTCATTTCCTGGGGAAGTTATATCTGACTTTTTACAAGAAAATAAAAATTATTTCCCAAAATTAGAAGATTTTGCAAATAAAATATTTGATAGAGTAAAACAAAATAACAGAACTAGATATATATCTCTTTGTAAATTTTTAAATTCAGAATATGGCATTACAGTTAAAGACATAATTCCTGAAGATGGAAAACCATTTTCAAAAATTTTTAACAAAAAAAACAAAGAACTTATATTGTCAGATTATCTTTCTCTAGAAACAAAAAAACTACATGCTGCAGCACAAATTGTTCAGGAAGGGGCAATAGATGAGATTAATAGACTTCTTGAAACTTTCAATTTTCCATCAGAAGAATCTAAAAAATTAACTAAAGTAGCTTTATTAAATTATTGTGGAGCAGCAATTTTAATGCCTTATAAACTTTTTCATTCTGAATGTAAAAAATTAAAATACGATTTAGAATTATTACAAAATACATTTGCAACATCATTCGAGCAAGTTACTCACAGAGTCACGTGTTTAAATGATCCAAACTTACCTGGTGTACCTTTCCATTTTTTAAGAGTAGATGTTGCAGGAAATATTTCAAAAAGATTTTCTTTATCAGGCATAGAAATTCCAAGATACGGTGGTGCTTGTCCAAGATGGAACGTTTATTCAGCATTTTCCAGACCAGGTGTAATTCAAGCTGCTGTAAGCAAAATGACAAATGGGGAAAAATATGTCTGTATTGCTAGAACTGTTGAAAAAGGTATTGGAAGATATGGACAAAAAAAAAGTATGTTATCAATTGGACTAGGATGTGAAGCAAAATATGCTAAAGATTTTGTTTATACAGAAAATTTAGATATTCATGATAAAAAATCGGAAATTCCAGTTGGAGTATCTTGTAGAACTTGTGATAGATTGGATTGCTCTCAAAGAGCATTCCCTCCTTTACACAAAAAATTTGATGTAGACATAAATAATAGAGGAGTTTCTGTTTATGTTAATGATTAAAAATTAAGCTTTTAATTATCTTTTTTTGATCTCTCTCTTTCAAGTAATTGCGTAAGAGAGTCTACCATCATATCAGAGGCTTTAAATATTTCGCTAGGTTTGTATTCGTTTGAAATATTTTTTTCTGGATTCGATTTATCTTCAATAACAATTCCTTTGTCAGGGGAATTATCCTTGATATAAATTAATATTAACCATTCATCATCTGGAACCTCATCCCATTTAATATAGACTTCTCCATTTTCAAATCTTCTATCGATGCATCTAAAAATAGACATATGTCTTGTAATATGTCTCTTGTTAAGCTGAAAAACTAAGCTGTTTGCACTCCTATAAAAACTTTCTAAAGCGTTTTCAATTTTTTGTCTTTCTAAAGTAAAATTTTTCTCTTTTTGAAGTAAAGTTTCTCTATCATCGCCTTCTTGCACTTGTACACCAAGAGCTTCGACTCTTTCTTTGATTTTTTGATCTCTAATTAATTGGTATTTTTGTTTAAGTTTATCTATTCTTTCTTGAAGTTCTGAATAATCATCTCTTTTTTCTTTTAATGAAATTTTTTCTAATTTTTCTAATTCTTTAATTTCTCTTATTCTAAATTTTTCTATTTGCTTTTCGATTTTAAGCTCTTGTAAAAATCTTTTTTGTCTTTCAGCTTGTTCTTTTCTTACTATTGCCTGCTCTTCTCTTAAAAATTTTTTTAAATCTTTATTTCTTTCTCTTTCTAATTTTCTTTCTTCTTTTAATTCTTTTTCTTTAAGCTTTAAGATTACCTTTTCTGTGTGAATTTTGTGTTCTTCTTCTTCTCTTTTCTTTCTTTCTTGCTTTTCAAACTCTTCAACCTTCAACCTTTGTTTTTCTTCTGATCTTAATTTTTTAAATTCTTGAATTTTATTTTCTATTTTTTGAAAAAATCCTTGTATTGCCCTATCTATTTTGAAAAAATCTATATTAATTTTAATGTTTGGTTTTAACTTTTGTTGAAATCTAATAACATTTAATAAAAAACTTTTTCTAGATTTATTTTTATAAATACTATTTCTTAAAAGTTTAGTTTTTTTAATAAAATTTCTTTTTTTTATTTTTTTTTTGATTTTACTTTTATTTGATTTTCTTATAGCTGATCTTTTTCTAATTTTTTTTTTAGCTATTCTGATTTTTTTTTTATTTTTTTTCTTTTTTTTCATTTGGATTGTTTATGATTTATCAATAAACAATTAATAAATATAGTCTCTTGTTATGGGCGTTGCTTTAAATTTTTTTGTTAATTGAAATTGAAATACAACCTGGTCGCTCCATTTAAAGGCCATTTCACACCCAACTAAGTAAAATTCCCACATTCTAAAAAACTTTTCATCAAACATATCTAAAACTTGTCCTTTTTTACTTATAAATCTTTCTTTCCAATGTCTTAAAGTATGTTCATAATGATTTCTCAAAACCTCTAAATCAGAGATAATTAAACCAGATTTTTCAATTGGCAAAGAAACTTCGCTTAGACTTGGAGTGTAGCCACCTGGAAATATATATTTTGTAATCCAAGGCTGAGATCCTCTTGGAGGATTTACTGAGCCGATTGTATGAATCAATGCAACACCATCTTCATTTAAAAAATTGAAAACTTTATTAAAGTACTTACTGTAAAATTTTCTACCCACATGTTCAAACATTCCAACACTTACAACACGATCAAATTTTTCATTAATCTGCCTATAATCAGCAAGTCTAAACTCTACTTGATTTTCTAAATTCATTTCTTTAGCTTTTTGCTTTGCATATTTTAATTGATTTTCAGATAGAGTAATTCCAACAACTTCACATTGAGTTTTTTTTGCTATATCGAGAGCTAAAGTTCCCCAACCACATCCTATATCTAGAATTTTTTGATTAGGTTTAAGATTTAATTTTTTAATTATATGATCAATCTTATTATTTTGTGCTACTTCTAATGTGTCATTTTCATTTTTAAAATAAGCACATGAATATTGTCTTTTTTCATCTAAAAATAAATCATAAAACTTCTCTGAAATATCATAATGATGCGCAACGTTTGCTTTTGATTTTCCAATCAAATTAAAGTTTGTTATATATCTATAAACTCTTCTAAATCTTGATAGTATATTTGTTATTTTATTGGTTGGATCTCTACCAATATTTTTTATAGCAATATCTAAAAAATCAGTCAATGAACCATTTTCAATTACAATTGATCCATTCATATATCCTTCACCTAAATATAAGTCTGGATTTATTAAAAGTTTCCAATGTAATGATTTATCTAAAATTTTAAGCCTTATTGGTTTTTCTTTTTTTGGTCTTCCAATTATATAAGATTTATTGTTTGCATCTAATAATTCAAACCCATCATCCTTAATTAATAATCTTAAAAAATTCAATAATTTCATCTAAGCTATTTTTTTAATTTTTATAATTAAAATCTATTTTTTTTAATTCTTCAATTAATTTTTGGCAGTCTTTTTTATTAAGAAGGCTTAGTGGGGGTAAAATATTGCTATAAGATTTATCTATTTGTGTCATTAAAGAGTGAATTGCTGATATTAAATTATATCCATCAAAAACAGTTCTAACTTTGCAAAGTTTTTCATTTGCACTTTGATCTTTATTTTGAATAAAATCGTCATAAACTTTTCTTGCTAAAGTTGCAGTTATATTGCATGTTGCCGTTATTATTCCATCACAACCTAATTCAAGTCCTTTAAGCAATTTATTTTCTGAGCCAGGTAATACTGAAAAATTATCAATCTTTAAATTTTCGAATAGATTATATGAACTATCTTTAACTCCAATTATTTGTTTGGGAAATTCTTGAGTCAAATCTTCTATGCAATTTATACTAAACTTATATCCACTCAATTTTTCAAAATTATATAAAATAATCTCTGCGTTGGGTACTCTTTCAACAATTTTTGAATAAAAACTAAATGCTTCTTTATCTCCATACTTATAATAAGCAGGTGGCATTATTAAAAATTTCTTGAAATTTAAAGATGTGGCTACTCTCATTAAGTTTATAGTTTCAACTAATGAATTTAATCCTGTTCCAATTATAAAATTATCTTTATTCTTATGAGTTGAAATTGAGTTTAATAAATTAATTTTTTCGCTAACTGGAATCAGTTGAGCCTGTCCGGTACTTCCAAAAAAAGCAACTCCATGACAACCTTGGTTTATTATTTTTTCAGCATGAAGAATGGTTTTTTGAATATTTAGTGATAAATCCTCATTTAAAATAGATAATGTGGCCGCATAAATGCCTTTAATTTTGCTCATAAATAAAATTTATATAAAAAATAAATATAGTAAAGATTATAAAGCACAGAAATGAAAATATTAGCTATACAAAATAGAATGGGTATTGGAGATATGGTAATTTTTTTACCGTTTATTGAAGCAATTTCAAAAAAATTTAATTCAAAAGTTAGTATTTTAGTTAAAGAAAATTCTAAAGCTTCAGAATATTTAGAAAAAAATAAGTATATTGAAAAAATTTTAATTCTTGAGAGAAATAATAAAAATAGTCATCACGATGGAATAATTGGTTCATTTAATCTTGCTAATGAACTAAAAAAACATAACTTTGAAAAAGTTTTTATATTTAATTCATCATTAAGATTTCTTTTAATATGTAAAATAGCAGGTATAAAAGAAATTTTTCAGTACCAATTATTTCAAAAAAAACAACAGCACTTAATTAAAACTGCACAAAGTTTTATAAAAAAAGAATTAGACTTAGATATTGATAGTAATCCAATAATTGAGCTGGAAAATTCTTTAATAGAAAATGCTAAAAAAAAATATAATATAAAATCAAACCAAATTAATATACTCCTAGGAATTGGAGGATCTGGACCAACTAAGAGAATTCCTGCTTATAAATTCTTAAACTTTATGAAAATGTCTGCTAAAGAATATGACTGTAAATTTTTTTTAGCAACAGGTTCAAATGATGAAGAAAAAAATATTTTAAACGAAATCTTAAATTCTGAATTTAAACAAAGATGTGTAGCGCTAGATAAAATCAAAATTAAAGAGACTCTTCCAATAATCAAAAATTGTACTATCGCAGTCTGTAACGACTCGAGTTTCAGTCATCTGTCTGCAGCTTTAGATATACCCACAATTGTACTACTATCAGATACTCCTTTAATGTATGGATCCTACAGCCCTAACATGTATCCTATAATCCCGGATGGAGAAGAAACAGTTACACATAATACTTTAGGCAAAGAAAAAATAAATCCTGAAAAGATATTTAAAATATTTAAAGAAATTTTAAATTAACTTAAATCTTTTAATACAACTTCTTTAGCCTCGTTAACAATTGATGATAATCGAGAAGTTTCTGGAGAAATATCAGGATGAATTTTTTTTTGAATTTTTAAATATGCTTTTTGAACATCCTCTTTTGTAATTTTATTATTTCTATCTAAATTTAATATTTTATAAGCTTCTTCAACAGATAATGTTGACAAATTTGAATTATTTTTATTGAAAGAAAATCTTCCTGAATTTCTCAATGTTTGAATTAACCTATATAAACCTATTAGTTGGTACAAAGTTAAACCTTTAAGCTTAATTACTCCAAGACTTAAAAGTATCAAAGGAAGAGAAAATAAAAACCTTCCTCCAAAAGCAAATAACAAAGCTAGTAATATAGAGATTATAAAAATAACAAAACGTACAGTTTTTGAAATTTTTTTTGCTGAAGCACTTGCAATTATCCTTAGCAAAATATAACTAACAACTAAAATAACAAGTGCATAAATTATAATGTTCATATATCAAAGTTTTTAATGAAAATACCACAATTAGAAAAAAAACCCGAATTAAAATCTTGTCACAATGTAAATTGGGAAGATAATTATAGCTGGGTACATCAATCAAATATTCTTGAAGTTTTAAGAGATAGTTCAAAATTAGTTCCTCAAGTTAGAAATTATTTGGAAGAAGAAAATGCTTATACTGAATATCATCTCAAAGACACCAAAAATGTTCAAAAACAGCTATTTGATGAAATAAAAGGAAGAATTAAATTAGATGATGAATCTCTACCGTATAAAGATACTCATTATGAATATTGGACAAAAACAACAACAAAAGGAAACTACTCCATTAAACTAAGAAAAAAAATTGGAACTAATGAAGCTGAAGAAATATGGAATGGAGATAAGGAAAAAGAAAAATTAAATACAGAATATTTTGGTGTTGGTGATCTAGAGGTTAGTTTTAATGATAAATATTTAGGTTATTCATTAGATTTAAAAGGTTCAGAGTACTATACAATTTACGTTAGAGATATTTCTTCTAACAAATTAATAACTGAAAAAATAAATGAAACAAGTGGAGGAATAACTTTTAGTTTAGATGATAATTATATCTTTTACTCAAAATTAGATAAATTTCATAGACCAAGAACAATTTATAGACACAAACTAGGAACTTCCGTCAAAGACGATGAGCTAATTTTTGAGGAAAAAAGTGAAGCATTTACAGTCAGTATTGGTTTAAGTTCTGACGAAAAATATTTTTTTATTTCTACATCTGATCATAATACATCGGAACAATATTATTTTGGTGTTGATGAAAAAAATCCAAAACCAAAATTAATTAAAAAAAGAAAAAGAGGAATTATTTATTCTGTAAATTCTTGGGATGGTTATTTTTACAATCATACAAATGAAAATGCTGAAGATTTTAAAATTGACAAGTGTAAAGATTTATCAGATCAAAATTGGGAAACATATATTTCTGCAAAAGATGAAGTATTGATAGGTGGTTTAGTTTTTTTGAATGATTGGGTTATAAGATCAGAAACATCAAATGCACTTGGTAAATTATTTGTTAAAAATAAAAATTCAAATAAAGAAGAAGAGTTAATTTTTTCTGATGAAAAAGTTATTGTTCCGGGAGTATCGTTAATTCAAAAAGATAAAAATACTGATTTTGTGTATTTATCCTATTCATCTCCTAAAACGCCTGGAAGAACATATTTATATAATTTGAAAAATAAAAATAGAAACTTAGTAAAAGAACAGGAAATTCCTTCAGGTCATAATCCTGATGATTATATTGTAGAAAGGTTAGAATGTCCCTCACATGATGGAAGAATGGTTCCAATAACAATAACTAGACATAAAAAAACTAAAGTTGATGGGTCTTCAAACTTATTATTATATGGTTATGGATCTTATGGCAACTCGATGTCTCCGGGATTTTCATCAACAAGATTAAGTTTAATTAATAGAGATATAATTTGGGTTACAGCACATATAAGAGGTGGAATGGAAAGAGGAATGAAGTGGTGGAAAGAAGGAAAGCTTTTAAATAAAAAAAATACTTTTGAAGACTATATTGCTGTTGGTAAATATTTAATTGAAAAAAAATATACTTCTAAAGGAAAAATAATTGGAATGGGAGGTTCTGCTGGTGGATTATTAATGGGAGCTGTTGTTAACCAATCACCTGAATTATTTTTAGGAATAATTATGGCTGTGCCATTTGTCGATTCACTTACTACCAATCTTGATCACTCTTTACCGTTAACAGTTGGAGAATTTGATGAATTTGGGAATGCAAAAGAAAATAAAGATCATTTTGATTATATTTATTCATATGCACCATATAACAATATAAAAAAAATGGACTATCCTCATATGTTAATCACAACTAGTTTAAGCGATAATAGAGTTTTATTTGATGAACCTACAAAATTTACCGCAAAATTAAGAGACTATAAAACTGATAATAATTTATTATTATTAAAAACTGAAATGAATGCTGGTCACGGCGGAAAATCTGGAAGAGATGGTGCTATAGAAGAAATTGCTCTTGATTATGCATTTGCATTAAAAGTTTCAAATCAAATTTCTTGAAAATACAGAATTAATCCCCATATAAAATTCGTAAGTCGCCTAATGGGGCTTGCATTAAATAACCTTGCTAACAAAGGAGGATATAATGACAAGTAAGGATCTATCTATATTCAACTCATTAAGACCTTTTTCAATTGGTTTTGACGATATGTTTGACCAATTTGAAAGCATGTTGGGAAATGGAGGTTTGAGCATGCAATCAAACTATCCACCGTACAACATAAGAAAAGCTGGAAAGGACAAATATGCAATAGAAGTTGCTCTTGCTGGCTTTAACAAAAAGGATGTTGAGGTTGAATTCGAAGATAATTTATTAACTGTAAGAACAAAACAAGTTAATAAGTCTGAAGATAAAAATGAAGATGGTGAAATTATTCACAAGGGTATTTCTCAAAGACAATTTGCTAGATCATTTACAATTGCAGATGATGTAAAAGTAGGTGGTGCAGAGCTAAAAGATGGTCTTTTGACAATAGTTTGTGAAAAAATTGTACCAGAGTATAAAAAGAAAAAACTTATTGAAATAAAATAAGTTCTAAACCTTGCTTGTGGGGATTTCTCCCCACAAGTTTCAAAAATAATTTATTTTTTTGGTAATGATGCGTTTAAAATAAATGCTAACAAACCAGCAGGTATTAAACCTGTAGTAAGTAGCAATCTTAATTTAATTCCAAAGTCTGGTATGTGAGCAACAAATTCAGGAAAAGCATTCAATCCTATTCCAAAAGATAAAGATAAAGCCAATATTAAAACGTTTCTCTGACTCATTTCAGATTTTGAAATTAATTTGATACCTGCTCCAACAATTAATCCAAACATAATAATAGCTGCTCCACCAATAACAGAATCTGGCATTGCAGCAATAACTCCACCTAGCTTAGGAAATAAACCAAGTAAAATTAAAATTACACCAGCAACTGTTCCTACGTGTCTACTAATTACTCCAGTAAAAGCAACAAGGCCTGCATTTTGTGAATAAGAAGTATTAGGCATAGCATTAAAAATTGATGCAAAAGCTGTTCCAACTCCATCAGCCATTATACCACCTGAAAGTTCTTTGTTAGTAGCCTCTCTATTTGCTCCGCCCATTGTGGTAGCACTAATGTCTCCTATAGTTTCAATTGTCGTTACTATAGACATAAACAACATTAATATTACAGCACCCCATACAAAATCAATTCCATATTGTAAGGGCATTGGAAAAGCAAACCAATCAGCAGCAGCAATTTTTGCCCATCTAACTTCTCCTAGTAAGGCTGCAACAATAAAGCCAGCAATTATTCCAATTAGAATAGAAGCTGCAGAAACCATTCCTCTTCCTTTTATGTTTGTTAAAAGTGCAACTATTAAAACTGTACCAGCTATACTTAAATGATGCCAATTTGCGAAAATTTCTGGTTTATTATTCATTAACCATACGCCGCCGCCAGCATACTTAAATCCCACTTTAAGAAGACTAAAACCAATCATCAACACAACAACTCCAGTTACTAGTGGAGGAAACATATGTCGAATTGGTTTTAACATTTTACCAATCCATATTTGAAAAATTCCTCCTATAAATGCAGCTGTAAATATTGCTCCTAAGCCAAAAGCTTTAAAAGGAAGCATTATTGGAATGAACGCAAAACTTGTACCTTGTATTATTGGTAGTCTTGCTCCTATATCCTTATAACCTACTGTTTGAATTATTGTTGCTACTCCTGCAGCAAACAATGCCATTTGAATTAAAAAAATCTTTTCTCCAGTTGTTACTCCAAAAACACCAGCTACAATCAGTGGAACAGTAATATTCCCTGCAAACATTGCAAACACATGTTGAATACCTAATGGTATCGACTGATTCAGTGGTAATTTTTTATTAGTAGCTCCAGAATTTGAACTCTTTTTTTTTGCCATATAACCTCCACATGTTTTCAAAAAAAAGGTTATATTTATTAGGTATGAATGTAAAACAAATTAATATTATGATCAATAATCCTGCATTTATCGGGGAGAAATTAACCCAAAATGGTTAATATAATTTTCTAAATACATCCACTAGAAGTAAATCCTACTATTGTTCCTGTAGCATTTATTTCAAATTTTCTTTTACAAGGAATTCCATATTTTTTTGTTTTATAAACTAATGTTTCATTTCCTAATTCATTTACAAAATCTTCTGTGGGAGCTCCCAGTTCCAATCTTAGCTCATTAACTTGTTTCCCAACAAATTGTCCAAATCTTTCATTTTCTTTTTCTGCAACTTCATCAGATTTTTTTTTTATTGTCTGACAGCCCGTTGAAATCAAAAAGATCGAAAATAAAATTATTACGAATCTAAATTTCATATAAAAAAGTATATCAACAAATTGTGTCAAAAGATTAACTTTAAAGTTGTAAATAAGAAAATTTTATTCACATTCTAGCTGATATGGTCAATTTGCAAGGGATTTTTTGATTCGAATCAAATATTGTACGGATAAATGGAGGTCTAATGTTAGATAACTACTTTAACTATAGAAAACATAAGACAGATTTTAAAACAGAAGTCACTGCAGGAGTGTCGACGTTCTTGACTATGGCTTACATAATGTTTTTGAATCCTGTCATACTTGCCGACGGTGGGTTTGATTTTGGTGGTGTTTTTACAGCAACAGCTTTAGCGGCAGCTTTAGCATGTTTTATTGCTGCATTTTACGCTAAAACTTGGCCCATTGGACTTGCACCAGGAATGGGGATAAATGCTTTTATCGCTTACGGTGTTTGTTTAGGTATGAAGTATACACCCGCAGAAGCTCTTGGAGCTGTTTTGGTTGCAGGTGTAGTCTTCTTAATAATTTCATTAACGCCGATAAGAGCATGGTTAATTAACTCTATTCCAAAAAGTTTAAAACTTGGAATTGGAGCAGGTATAGGTTTGTTCCTTGCAATTATAGGTTTTGAACTTATGGGATTAACTACAGACAACCCAGTTACACTTGTACAACTTGGTGATGTCTCTAATCCGTTGACTCTATTAGGTGCTGCTGCATTTGTTTCTATGATTGTAATGGAAAAATTTAAAATTAAAGGAAATATAATCATTGGAATAATTGCATTTAGTGCAATAGCTTGGGTAACTGGATTAGGACAATTCAATGGAGTTATGTCTGCTCCGCCACCAATGACACACTTAATGACATTTGATTTGGGTGCTGCACTAAGTGCATCGATGGTAACCGTAATTTTTACATTATTTTTTATCGACTTTTTTGATACTGCTGGAACACTAACTAGTGTTGCAAACGTTTCTGGAAAAGTTGGTCCTGATGGAAAAATTAAGGATATCGATAAAGCAATGCTATCAGATAGTGTATCAACTGTTGCTGGTGCTTTAATGGGTACTTCGACAGTTACTACATACGTAGAAAGTGCTGCTGGAGTAAAAGCTGGAGGAAGAACTGGAATGACTTCACTTACTATTGGAGTTCTATTCTTAGCATGTTTGTTCTTTAGTCCACTTGCAACATCTCTTCCTAAAGAAGTTGATGCTGCTGCTCTAATCTATATTGCAACTTTATTTGTGAGAAATATCACAGATATTAGCTGGGATGATGCTGCCGAAGCAGGTCCTGCAGTTCTTGCAATGATTGCAATGCCATTTACTTATTCTATTTCAAATGGAATAGCTTTGGCATTTGTTTCATATGCTGCAATTAAGATTTGTACTGGAAAATTTAATGAAACTAGTCCAGCAATATGGGTAATTGCTGTATTAAGTTTAGTTAGTTTTGCTGTAGCTTAAAAAAATAAAAAGTTAAATTTAGGGCGGCTTTAATAGTCGCCCTTTTTATTTTTGATGTTTTTTTTTTATATCTTCAATCCTTATTTCTTCATAAACTTCAAATGGTTGGACTATCCAAGGATTGGCTTCTAATTTTACTGCACAAAAATCAGGCTCAAAAGTTGATTTTTTCTTTTTCCAAAGTGTAGCAGTTTTAATATCTTCAATTTTACCTTTAATTGGTTCATAAGATCTTAACCAGTCTACACTTTTGTTAAATGTAATTCCTGTATCTGATAAATCGTCACAAAGTAAAATTTTACCACCCATGTTTGGAGCTATTGAACTCATTTCTCTTGAAAAAACTATGTCTCCTTGTTCATCCTCTACACCTTTTCCGCTATAAGATTCAACAGCCAAGTAAGCACACTTTAATTTGAATACTCTACTTAAAACATCTATCATTGGTGCGCCTCCACGCATTATACCAATTAAAATTGATGGCTTATATCCGCTTTCGTGAATTTGAATTGCAAGTTTTTCAACTGTTTCATTGTATTGATCCCAACTTACAATTAATTTTTCTGACATATCTTTATATAATATTAATTTTTAAAAATTAAAATTAAAACTGCAAGTAAAATTAAAAGTACAATTGATGTTATTAAAATATACAACCTATGAATGTTTCTGCCTCTTAAGTTAAAATAATGTCTAGCTAGAACTGAAATTACCGCAAAAGCACACAATATTAACCAATTATATTTATTATAAACTATAAAGCTATAGTGGCCAGATAACATTATAAACAAGACTAAAAATGTTGAATAATTATTATGTATAGATCTTTGTTTTGCGGCTAGAGATAGACTTTGATCAAATTTTTTGTTTCTTCTGCTACTATTAATTATATTTATTTGATTTGGAATAATAACAGTAAATACATTTCCAAACATATTGGTACCTATAACTAAACCAACACTTAAAAATGCAAATTTTGGACCATAAATTTGAGTAAATCCATAGGATAAAAACATTAATAAAACAAAAATTGTTGATACAAATAAAATATCGTTTTTAATTAGACTTGATTTACATAAAAAATCATAAATAAACCACGAAGCAAATAATGAAAGGACAGAAATTATTATCGCAGTTGAAGGAAGCATATTTAAAATTTTTTTATCTACCATTAATATTTCTGGTCTGTAGTAATAGATGACTGCAAGTAATAAAATTCCTGTAATAAAAGTTAGATAACTTTGCCATTTAAAAATAACTAAACTTCTTAAATAATTAACTGGGGGAGAACTTTTTAATCTTGTTAACTTATAATAATAACCAGAATGCATCAAATATCCTTCTGCATCTACATCTCTTCTAGAAATATTTTTATTTAATTTATTGTCTAAATAATTAAATAAAAAGCTATTTCCTACCCATAATATTGCAAATAATACATGACCCCATCTTAAAACGAGTTCCAACCATTTCATTGAATAAGATAAAACTTCCATTAATATTTAATTTTATCTTCTTTCTTTTCCCAAATTTTAAATGCTTCTAAAGCTTCGTCTCTATGCATTTGATACATCTTTATTTTTCTATTTTTTAAATCTTTATTAATTTCAGAATAAATAAATGAATCATCAAAATCTATGGCCTTTGCGTCTATTCTGGTGTTTGCATAAAAAACATTTTCAATTCTAGACCAATATATTGCAGATAAGCACATTGGACATGGTTCACAGCTTGAATACAAATCACATCCAGAAAGATTAAAAGTATTCAGTTTTTGGCATGCATCTCTAATTGCAACAATTTCTCCATGCGCAGTTGGATCATTGTTCATAGTTACTTTATTGGAGCCTTCCGCAACAATCTTATTATTTTTTACAATAACACTTCCGAATGGCCCTCCCTTGGTTTTCGCACTTTCAATTGAAAGCTCAATAGCTCTTATCATGAATGGATTTTTTTTAATCATTCTAATTTTTTTTAAGTTCTTTAATACTTAGTAATATATTTTCAGCAGTAGCTGGGGCGTCTAATTTTGGTATTTTTTTATAATTTGATACAGATGATATTGCATCTTTAATCGCAAAAAATACACTCATTGCAAGCATTAAAGGTGGTTCACCTGTTGTTTTAGATTTATTAACAACATCTTCAACATTTTTTCCTTTTTTATAAATTTCCACATTAAATTTTTTTGGGATATCACTTACTGCTGGAATTTTATAAGTCGAAGGAGAAAAAGTAGTTATCTGTCCATTATCATTCCATTTTACTTCCTCCATAGTTAACCATCCTTGACCTTGTACAAATCCTCCTTCGATCTGGCCAAATTCAATCGCTGGATTTATTGCATTTCCTGCATCATGTAATATATCAACTCTTTCTAAAATATTTTCACCTGTTAATGTATCGATTGTCACTTCTGACACTGCAGCTCCATAACAAAAATAATAAAATGGCCGTCCAGTAAATTTTTTTTTATTAAACTTAATTTTTGGAGTTGAATAAAAACCTGATGATGAAAGTGAAACCCGACTTAAGTATGCTTCCATCACAATTTTTTTAAATTCAAATGATCTATTTCCAAATATAATAGACTCATTTTTGTATATTGGCTCTTCTTTGCTAAAAATCTTATATTTATCCTTAATAAATTTTTCTAAATTTTTTTTTATCTTAAAGGTAGCATTAAGTGCAGCTGCTGCATTTAAGTCAGTAGTTGAGGAAGCGGCACTTGCAGAAGTATTTGGAACCTTAGCTGTATTTGTAGAGGAGATTTTTACCTTTTCATATGGCAATCCTAATGAATTTGCTACAACCTGTGCAATTTTTGTATGAGTACCTTGACCCATTTCTATACCTCCATGATTTAAATAAACACTTCCATCAGTATAAACATGAACTAAGGCGCCTGCTTGATTTAAATGTATTGTTGTAAAAGATATTCCAAATTTTACAGGTGTAATTGCAATTCCTTTTTTTTTTATTTTATTTTTAATATTAAATTTTTTAATCTCATTTTTTCTTTTTAAATATTTTGCATCCTGTACTAACTTTTCAAATAGTTCATTAATTATATTATCTTGGATTTTCATCCCATAATGGGTGATATTTTTTTTATTTTTTTTATAAAAATTATTTTTTCTTACTTCCAGAGGATCCTTATTTAAAAATCTAGATATATTATCTATGATATTTTCAATAGCCATCATTCCTTGATTTCCACCAAAACCTCTGAAAGCTGTAGATGTTGATGTATTTGTTTTACAAAGATAATTTTCTACTTGCAAATCTGATAAATAATATGCGTTATCTATGTGAAGTAACGCACGCTCATTTATTGCATAAGATAAATCTGGTGACATTCCGCATTTAGAAGCCAATTTTATTTTAAGTCCTTTAATTATTCCTTTATCATCAAATCCAACTTCATAATCTGAAAAAAATTCATGTCTCTTACCAGTTAAAATAATATCGTCATCCCTATCTAATCTCAGTTTAACTGGTTTTTTTGTCTTATAAGCTAGAAGCGAACATATAGCTGCAGTCATAAAATTTGTTTCTTTTCCACCAAAGCCTCCACCTATTCTTCTAACAAGAACAGTTATAGAATTACTTTTTTGATTAAGCATTTTTGCAATAAGCTGTTGAGTTTCAGATGGATGTTGAGTAGAGCTATAAACTGTCATTTCATTATCTTCTTTAGGAATTACAAAAGCTACCTGACCCTCTAGATAAAAATGTTCTTGGCTACCTGTAGTAAAATTTCCTTTTAAAGTATGTTTTGATGAAAAAATTTTTTTTTGAGCATTTCCTTTAGTAATTTTTCTTACATCAAAAAGTAAATTTTTCTTATCTAATGAATCTTTAAGAGTTATAATTGGTTCATATTCTATATAATTTATTTTAGCTTTTAAAACTGCTTTTCTTGCTAGTTCAATACTAGTTGCTGCAACTGCAAATATTGGTTGTCCAAAAAACTCAACTTTATCTTTTACAAAAATTGGGTCACCATCAAAAACTGGACCAACATCGTTACGGCCTGGTATATCTAAATAATTAACTACTGAAACTACACCTTCGCTATTAATTACTTCATTTAAATCAATTTTTTTTATTTTTGCATAAGCTTTTTTACTCCAACCTATTGCTCCAAAAAGAGTATCATATGGTTCCTTTATATCATCAGTATACTCAGCAGTGCCGCTGACATGCTTATATGCGCTATCATGAGGTCTTATTTCGCTTATATAATTATCACTATTTTTCATTGGTAAACCCTAAATAATTTTTTTGTTTTGGTTTCTATAAAAAATTTTATTAATAAATTTTCAGCAACTTCTAATCTATAGTTTTTTGAGGCTCTCATATCAGAAATAGGGTTAAAGTCCTTTTTTAATAAATTTTTTGCTTTTTCAAATATGTCTTCTGAAAATTTTGAATTTTTCAAAAAATTCTCACAATTTTTTGCTCTTTTTGGAATTTCTGCCATACCTCCATAAGCAATAGTCACATCCTGAATTCTTTGATCTTTAATTTTTAAATTGAAAGAAGCACAAACAGATGAGATATCATCATCAAATCTTTTTGATATTTTATAGGCCTTAAAATTATGATTTTTATAAATAGGAATAATAATAGATTTTATAAATTCCCCTTTTTTTAATTTTGTTTTTCTATATTTGATGAAAAACTTATTAAGAAAGATTTGCCTATCACCATTATGAGTTTGAATTATAATTTTTGCATTTAAAGATAAAAGTAGAGGCAGGGTATCTCCTATTGGTGAAGCAGTGGCTATATTTCCACCTATTGTTCCAACATTTCTTATTTGAACAGAACCATATCTTCTTAATATATTATTAAAGTCTGGATAATATTTTAAAATAAATTTTTCAACTTCTATAAGAGGAGTTGTGGAGCCAAAAATAATTTCATTATTTTTTATTTTAATAAAATTAAGCTCCTTTATGTTGTTTAAATTAATAATTTTTTTTATTTCTTTTCTATCCTTAGTTACTTTTAATGATAAATCAGTACCACCACTTAAAAAATCAGAATCTGGATTTTTTTGAATTACTTTTTTTAATTCTTCTATTGTTTTAGGAGCAAAATATTTTTTATTTTTATTCTCAATAATTATACTTTTCGAGTGAATTTTTTTTAAAAGGTTGATAGTTTTTTTACTATTTTTATAAAATTCATCAAAGTATGTTTTTTTTATATTTTTTGCTGCATCAATAATAGGTCTATATCCAGTGCATCTACATAAATTTCCAGATATTGCATCTTTAATATCATCCTCATTATTTTTTTTTCTATTTTTTGACATTGCAAAAATGGACATAACGAACCCTGGAGTACAAAATCCGCATTGAGATGCATGATATTTTGCCATTGCCTCTTGAACAGGATGATAAGAGCCATTTTTTGAAACTAAATTTTCAACAACTATTAGTTGTTTTCCATGCAAAGTAGGAGTGAAAGATATGCATGAATTTATTGCTTTATATTTAATTTTTTTATTTTCTAATTCTCCTAGCACTATCGTACAAGCACCACATCCACCTTCGGCACATCCCTCTTTGGTACCAGTTTTTTTTAACTCATCTCTTATAAAATTAAGTATAGTTTGGTTTGGGTCAGGATTATCTAATTCAATTAATTTATTTTCATAAATAAATTGGACTTTGTTAGAATTCACTTAAGAACCTCTATATGTGGAATAGCTCCAAGGAGAAACGAGTAAGGGAACATGATAATGTTCTTTTGAATTTGAAATCCCAAATCTAATAACCACATCATCTAAAAAAGTTAATTTATCTGATTTCGATATAGTTTTAAAATAGTCTCCAATAAAAAAAACTAACTCGTATTTGCCATTCAAAAAATTTTCTCCTTCAAGTAATGGTTTATCAGCTCTTCCATCTTGATTTAATATTACTGTATTTTTTTTTTCTTTCTTATTATTATTAAAATAATATAATTCTACCTTAATTCCAGCTCCTGGCTTTCCTGAATAAATGTCTAAAACATGAGTTGTTAATTTTGTCATATGATAAAATATTTATATACAATATTGAGTAATTAATAAATAACAACTAATATAAATTTTCAAAATGATCGATATTAAAAAAATAAATAATCTTGATAAATCTGAATTTTTGTCAATTTTTGGAAATGTATTTGAAAAATCAAAATGGATAAGTGAGAAAGTATTTGATGAAAAACCATTCAAAAATTTAGAATCTTTTATTTCAAAAATAATTGGAATCTACGAAAACAGTGATAATAAAACTATACTAGAAATTCTCAATTTGCATCCAGAGCTTGCTGTCGAAAAAAAATTAACTGCAAATTCGGAAGAAGAACAAAATAAAGCTAACTTGAAAGAATGTACGCCTGAAGAGTTTAATGAATTTAAAAAATTAAATATTGAATATAAAAAAAAATTTAATTTTCCATTTATTGTTGCTGTAAAAGGAAAAAATAAAAATGAAATTTTAAATTATTTTAGAAAAAGAGTTAATAATTCATTAGATGAAGAGTTCCTTGAAGCAAAAAAACAAGTAAAAAAAATTGCAACTTTTAGGTTAGAAGAAATTATAAAATAAATTAATTAATTTGATTTTTCCGAAACATATTTCGCAACTGCTTTAATTTCACTAGAAGAAAGAATACCATCATATGCTGGCATTACTCCTATTCCGTTAGTTACTGCCATAATTACTGTTTCTAAACTAGGTTTAATAAGATTTAAATTTGGTCCAATATCTCCATTTGATCCAGCATCTGATAAAGCATGGCACTGCGCACAGTTGCCTTTTTCTAAAAATATTTCTTTTCCTAGATTTAATATTTCATCAGCATTTAAAGATTGAGTTAAAAAAAACATAAATAATAATAAATAATTATATAATCTCATGATTTAGTCCAAATTTTTGATAGTTTCTTTATTTATAATCTACTAAAAAAATATTTTTGTAGCAAGTGTCAATGGTGTAAATTAAATAGAAGTATGAAAATTTTTGATTGTTTTATGTATTTTGATGAAGAAGTTGTTTTGGATTTAAGGCTAAATGTTTTAGATAAATATGTAGATTATTTCGTTATTGTTGAAAGTAATTTTACTCACAGAGGTGAAAAAAGAAGTTTAAAATTTAATCATAAAAAATTTGAAAGATTTAAAAATAAAATAATTTATTTAATTTACGATCAAGAACCAAAAAAAATAGAGATTGTAAATGAAAATGATTCAAAAAAAGAAAAATCAATAAAATATATTTTAAATGCCGCTTTAAGAGAAAATGGTCAAAGAGATCATATAATAAAAGGTTTAGATAAAGCTGATAAAAATGATTTTATTCTTATCTCAGATGTTGATGAAATACCAAATCTTTCAAATGTTAATTTTAAAAATATAAAAGATAAAATTCTGATGTTTCAGCAAGACATGTTTTACTACAAATTTGATTTAAAATTACCAGATACTGTATGGTCAGGAACAAAGGCTTGCAGAAAAAAAGATCTATTAAGTCCACAATGGTTAAGAAATATAAAAGATAAAAAATATTCTTTATTTAGATTAGATATAATTTTTTCAAAAAAAAAATATAGTAGTATAAAATTTATTGATAATGGTGGATGGCATTTTTCAAACATTAAGTCGCCAAAAGAAATAGAGCATAAATTAAGATCATATTTACACCATAGAGAATTCGATGAACAACCCTTAACAATCGATGAAATTGATAAAATCATTCAAAATAGACAGGCAATTTATGATTTAAAAGTTGATAAAAGAGTAAATAAAGTTGGAAATGGAAGTAAACTTATCAAGTATAACTTTGAAAAATTGCCTAATTATTTAAAAGAAAATAAAGAATATTATAAAAAATGGTTAGAATAATTAGTTAGTATTGTATTGGCTCGTCATCAATACTTCTCCATAAATACCAGGTTGCAACAGAGGAATAAGGAGAAAATTTTTTTCCAAGCAAGTTTACAAATTTTTTAGGAGGTAAATATATTTTTTTATAATTTTTTGATATAGCTCTCAATAACCCTATATCCTGGATAGGCCAAATATTTTCTCTATTAAAAGTAAAAAGTAATATCATTTCTGCTGACCACCTTCCAATTTGTCTTAAAGTTGAAAGATAGGAAATTGCCTCTTCATCATTCATGCTTTTAATTAAATTAGGATCAAACGATTTATTTGAGAATTTAACAGAAAGTTCTTTAATTCCTTTGGCTTTTTGTCTACTTAAACCACATTTTTTAAGTTTTTGAATAGTAATTTTTTTTACAATTTTTGGTTTAATTTTTCCATTACATGCATTTTTAAATTTTTTAAATACTGAATTTGCAGCAGCAACACTTATTTGCTGTCCAATTATGCTTTTGCATAGTGAAAAGAAAATATCTTTTCTTGTAGTTAAAGTTTTATCTCTATATTTATAAATTAAAGTTTTCATTATTTTATCTTTTTTTGACAAATATTTTTTTGCTTTATTCCAATATTTGGGTGGCTTAGTCATGTCTTGGTGTAGAAACTTGTTTTTTTAAGGTAATTTCTCTTCTAAAAATAATTATTGATGAAATGATAACTAACAAAGCTCCAATTAAAGTTTTAACCGACGGTACTTCGTCCCAAATAAAAAATCCAAAAAATATTGCGAAAATTAAAGCTAAATATTTTAAAGGAGTTACAAGTGAAACCTCAGAAAACTTATAAGATTGGCTTAACCACAAATTTGCAACTCCTCCAAAAATCCCTATTAGGGATAATAAAACAAAATCTTTAAAATCTGGCATTACCCATCCAAAAGGAATTGTAAAAAAACTTGCTAAAGTTATTGCGGCTGAAAAATTTAAAGAAATTAACCAGATTGGTTCGGTGGTTGATAATTGTCTTATAGCTATAGCAACGTAAGACAAACCTAGACAAAAAATTATGGGGTAAACAAAATAAATATTCAATGCAGTAAATCCAGGTTCGGTAATAACTATAATGCCAATAAATCCTACTACTACTGCTAGCCACCTGTAAAATCCAACTTTCTCACTTAATAAAAAAATCGAAAAAATAGTTGTAAAAATGGGTGCAGCAAATGAAATGCTTACTACAGTAGCTAAAGGTAAGTTTCTTAAAGCAATAAATATTGAGATAAGAGCTATTAGACCAGATAAACATCTTAAAAAATGTAATCCAGCTCTTTTTGTATAGTAAAAATTTTTAAGTCTATCCCTAGGAATAATCAAAAAATAAAATACTAAACCAAAGAAACCTCTAAAAAATAGTACCTGGCCTAAAGGATATGAATCTGACCATTTTACAATTAAATCCATTATAGAAAATGCACAAACAGACATAAACATGTACAAAAAGCCTAATTGATTTTTGGAAAGCATAAGAATAACTTTAGTTAAAAAAAAACAATAATCAATGGAAATAGCTGTTTTAGCATTAGGATGTTTTTGGGGACCAGAAATCAAGTTTGGAAAACTTGAAGGCGTTGTTAAAACTGAAGTGGGTTATTGCGGAGGAAATAGTGACAATACTACATATGAAAAAGTTTGTTCTGGAAATACTAATCATGCAGAAGTTGTAAAATTAGAATTTGATCCTGTAAAAATTTCATATGAAAAAATTTTAGAATATTTTTTTAATATACACGATCCAACAACTCTAAATGCTCAAGGTCCTGACATAGGAACGCAATATAGAAGTGAAATATTTTATTTAAATGATAATCAAAAAAATATAGCTGAAAAAATTATAGAAGAAAATAATTCAAAATTAGCAGGAAGAGTTGTTACAAAATTAAGTCCACTTAAAAATTATTGTAAAGCTGAAGAATATCATCAAAAATATTTAGATAAATAAATCTTATTATGTCTCTAGTAAGTACAGATTGGGTTGAAAAAAATAACAAGAATTTAAAAATAATAGATTGTTCTTGGCACATGCCAAATGTTAATAGAAATGGATATAATGAATACTTACAATCACATATTGAAAATTCAATATTTTTTGATTTAGATAAAAATTCAAATTTTAATACTGACTTGCCACATATGCTTGTTAATAATAATGAATGGGAAAAGATAGTATCAAATATGGGAATCAATAATAAAGATGAAATAGTAGTATACGATAATTCTGATGTTTTAAGTTCATGTAGGTGTTGGTATAATTTTATATATTTTGGACATGATAGTAAGTTAATTCATGTTTTAGATGGTGGTTTAAAAAAATGGAATTCGGAAGGAAAAAAAGTAACGGCAAAAATTCCAGAAATTAAATTAACAAAATATTCTGCTAGAGAGTTAAAAAACTTAGTTAAAAATAAATCTCAAATCAATGATAATATAACAAAACAAGAATTTAAAGTTGTTGATGCAAGAAGCAAAGAAAGATTCGAAGGAAAAGTAAAAGAGCCGAGACAAGGTTTAAGAAGTGGATCGATACCAAAATCTACTTGCGTTCCTTTTAAAGAATTAATTAATGAAGATCACACGTTTAAAGATAAAAAAGAAATTTTAAAAATATTTAAAAATGCATTGGGACAAGAAATTACTACAAATATAGTTTTTTCTTGTGGTTCTGGTGTAACTGCTTCGGTTTTGGCACTTGCATATTCCTTAATAAATAATAAATATATGCCAACTATTTACGATGGTTCATGGGCAGAATACGGTAGAAAATGAAAAGATCAACAAAAGTAATATCTATAATAATTATTTTTTTCTTAATTATAGCTTTGGTAATTGTAGGAAGAACTATGATTGGAAAACATTTCCAAAAAAAGTTTGGCAAAAGACCTCCTCCTGGAATTATAGTTACTGAGGTAGTAAAAAAAGAATTTTCAGAAAAAATTGAAACATTTGGAACTGCAGTATCAAATAAAACAAAATCTTTCAGAATAAAAAAAGATGATTTAATTGGAGAATTAAATTTAAACAGTTATGTCAAAAAAGGTAATACAATTATTAAATTAAAAAGTGGAAATATTATTGCTCCGTTTGACGGTGTGGTAGGATATACTGGTTTAACTGAAGATATATTTGTTTCTGATAGTATATTTATTATAACTTTGGACGATAATTCAATAATCTATTCAGATATAAAAATTCCTGAAAATTATTCCTCTGTTGTTAAAAAAGGACTTCCAATAGAAGCAAAAGTTTCTAGCTATAAAAATAAAATTTTCACTGGAGAAGTTGATTTCATCTCGAGTAGAATAAATGCTGAAACTAGAAGTTTATTAACAAGGATTAAAATTGCTAACACAAATTTAGAATTAATTTCGGGTTCTTTGCTTGAGGTAAGTGTAAAGTTTAATTTAAGAAGTTCTCTTAGTATACCAGATACTAGTGTAATGATGGAAGGTGAAAAAGCTTACGTATATAAAGTATCAAAAGATAATATAGCTAACAAAATAGAAATAAAAATTGGAACGAGACAAGAAAGTAATATTGAAGTTTTATCTGGATTAAATATTGGAGATAAAATTGTGGCTGAGGGATTAAAAAAAGTCTACCCAAGAAGTAAAATTAAACCTATTGAAAAAGGCTCAAAAAATAGTGAGTCCGATTGGAAGAAAAAAACGTAACTAAATGTTCATTACCGAATTAAGCATTAAAAGACCTGTTGTTTCATGGGTAATGTCTTTAATTTTAATTGTATTTGGACTTTTTGTTTTTTGGAAATTACCAGTAAGAGAGCTGCCATCTGGTCTTCAGCCCCCAGTAGTTCAGGTGCAAGTTGATTATGCTTCTGCTTCTGCTCCTATAATTGATCAAGAGGTAACGCAAGTTTTAGAAGATGTGATTGGTGGTGCAGAAGGAATTAAAAATATTGATTCTAAATCTTCAAATGGAAGAAGTACAATAAAAATTGAATTCGACACAAGTATCGATTTGGATAATGCAGCTAACGATATAAGAGAAAGAGTTGCAAGAGTTGTTGACAACTTGCCCTCGGAGTCAGACCCGCCACAAATACTTAAACAAGCAGCAGGATTCACTACCACAATGTGGTTATCACTTTCATCTTCTACTTGGAGTGATTTAGAGCTTGGTGATTATGCTGAAAGATACTTAGTTGATACTTTTTCAAGTGTAAAAAACGTAGGTAGAATTTTAGTTGGTGGACTTAGAGAATTAAGTATTAGGGTATGGGTGGATCCAATTAAATTAGCAGCTAATGATTTAACTGTTCAGGAAGTTGAAAGAGCTTTAAGAGGAGAAAACATTAGATTGCCCGCAGGAACTCTTGAAGCAAATAATATAGATTTAACTTTAAACTTAGACAAATCCTACAATAGCATAGAAACAATTAAACAACTTCCAGTTAAAAAAACTAATAAAAAAGTTGTGGTTTTATCAGATGTTGCAAATATAGAGTTTGGTCCAGTTTCTGAAAAAACTTTATTTAAAGCCCAAAGAAAAGATCAATTAAATTTGAAGACAGTTGGAATTGGAATTTATGCGAGAAGTGGGGCATCAACTGTAGAACTTTCAAAGGAAATTAAAAAAAAAATTGCTGAAGTTAATAAAACTTTACCTGAGGGACTAGGACTAGAAGTAGCATTTAATAGAGCTACTTATATTGGAGCAGCAATTAATGAAGTTTACAAAACTCTTATAATTGCTTTTGTTTTAGTTGTAATCATTATTTATTTGTTTTTAGGAAATTTAAAAGCTGTAATTGTTCCAGCAATAGCTTTGCCGGTTAGTTTAATAGCTTCATTTCTTGGAATTTACATATTTGGCTTATCAATAAATATTTTTGTCCTTTTAAGTTTTATATTGGCGATTGGTATAATTACTGACGACTCTGTGATTATGACAGATGCTATTTACAGAAGAATAGAAAATGGAGAAAATCCCCTGGTTGCAGCTTATAAAGGATCTAAACAAATTACATTTGCAATTATTGCAACTACACTAATTCTTATTGCTGTATTTTTGCCGCTAATATTTATTGAAGGTATATCCGGGACTCTTTTCAGAGAAACCGCTATAGCATTATCATTCTCTATTGTCGTCTCGTCTTTTGTTGCTTTAACTTTATCTCCAATGCTCGCAAGTAAATTTCTAAATAAAAAAAGTAATAAAAATTTTATAATACGAAAATTTGAAAAATTTTTCTTAGGTTTTTCAAAATTTTATCAAGAAACATTGGAAGTCTTGGTTAAAAAGACAAAAACTATTTCAGTTTTTATTATATTTATAATTATAGCTTCTGTTTTGCTTTTTAATTTTTCAAAAAAAGAGCTATTGCCTATGGAAGATAGAGGGGCTTATCTGGTCATTGGTTTTACTGATGAAGGAAGTTCTTTTGAGTACACACAAGAAAAAGCGCAAGTTATTGAAAAAAGACTCATTCCATTATTGCAAGCTGAAAATAGTCCTTATTCACGCTTTATTATGAGAGTGCCTGGCTTTGGAAGTTCTGCTACTTCATATAACAGTTTTATAATTATTGCTTTGCTAGATCATTGGAAAAATAGAAAACAAGATTCTCAAACAGTCATGAGGCAAGCTATTGGTAAAATTGTAACAGTTCCTCAGGCTGTAGCTTTCCCAATATCTCCTCAATCAATAAGAGTTTCAAGTTATAATAAACCAGTTCAAATGGTTATTTATGGAAGTACTTATGAAGAATTAGAAATTATTCAAAAACAAGTAATTAGAAAACTAAGAAAAAATCGAAATTTATCAAGATTAGAATCTGATTATTCTAGAAATAAACCAGAAGTAAAACTAATTATAAATAAAAATAAAGCTAAAGATTTAGGTGTTTCGACTGAAAATATTGGAAAAAGTTTAGAAACTCTTTATGGAGGAAAAAGAGTAACTACATTTAACAAATTAGGTAAAGAATATCCTATAATTTTACAACAGTACTTATCAGATAGAAGAAATAAAGATGGAATATCAAAAATTTTTGTAAGGTCCGATACTTCTGGAAAACTTATATCTTTGGTTAATCTTGTGGATTTTAAAGAAGAAGGATCTGCTAAAGAACTAGCAAGATATAACAGGCAAAGAGCAGTTACTATTTCAGCTAATATTTCGGATAATTATACTCTTTCAGAGGCAATTAAATATTTAGAAAATGTAATGATTCAAGTTTCTCCTAAAAGTCAAATTACCTGGAAAGGTAAGTCAGAAGAAATTAAAGAAACAAGTAATGAACTTTTCATCATTTTTGCTTTAGCATTATTGACAGCATATCTGGTTATGGCTGCAACATTTAACTCATTTATCCATCCATTTATAATTATTCTCACTGTTCCTCTAGCAATTTTTGGAGGTTTAGTTTTTATTTTATTTTTAAACAGTTCAATAAATATTTTCTCCCAAATTGCACTTGTTATACTTATTGGTATATCTACTAAGAATAGTATTTTAATTGTTGATTATGCTAATCAAATTAGAACAACAGGGAAAAATATTGAAACAGCAGTTAAAGAAGCTTGCAGTATAAGGTTCAGACCAATTATCATGACCTCTCTAAGTACTATGATTGCTATGATGCCTTTAGTAATTGGAAATATTGGGCCAGGAGCTGGTGAAGGTTCTAGACTAGCAGTTGGTGCTACAATTTTAGGAGGAATGATAATTTCTACATTCTTTACACTTTATGTAACTCCAACAATGTATTTATCGTTAGCAAAGAATACCAAAAGAATAGACGCTGTAGATATAGAGTTAAAAAAAGAACTTCGTTAAAAAATAATATATTTATTTGTACTTAATACATTTTTGCATTTAGCAAGTTGATTTTTATATTTTGAAGATTGTTTCTCTACTTTTTTTGCTATTAATAAAATTTTATTATTACTTTTATAATTTTTATAATTTCCCCATCCTTCATGATAAGCAATATATTGTCTAAAAACATCTTTCTTAGATATTTTTAATATCTTTGAACTTTTATTTGTATACCAACCAATAAAGTCAACGCTATCTTTAAATCTTGCTCTAGTAGCATAAGGTTTATTATTTTCTTTTTTGTATTGTTCCCAAGTGCCCTTAACTGCTTGAGAATATCCAAAAGAACTCGAAGGTCTCTTATATGGAATTACTTTAAAAATTTTTTGACGTGGAGGTTTTGCTAACCAATCAAAATCAGACTCCATTTTAATAAAAGCTAGTTGTAAATGAACTGGAGTCCCCCATTTCTTCTCGGTTTTTTTAACGTGCTTATACCAAAAATATCTTTCAGAAAATATAGAACAACCGTCTGCTGTATTTTTTGGTATAGATGAGCAAGCAGAAATTAAAAAAAATACAAGTAATAATAATTTTTTCATTTGTTTTTTCTAATTTTTTCTCTCCATATCCACGGATACTCAAACTTCATATTCCAAAAACCTAACTTGTTCATCTTTGCATATTCTTCATCGATAGCAAATTTTCCTTCTGAATAGTATGGCCAATCAAAAGCGTAACCGTTTCTCACCATAAAAACAGATAAACTTTCATTTTTTATAAAGCACTCACCTATTGATCTTTTGTATTTGTCTTTATTTTTTTCAATTTTACAATTTAGATAACTATTTCCAATTTTTTCTATCAACTTATTCTTGGAGATTTGTCCACAAAAAACTTTTTTATTATTTTCAATACAAGTTTGTTTTTTACCTTTATAATAACTTTCTGGAGCATCGATCCCTCCAAAACGAATTTTTTCACCTTTTATTTTTACAGTATCTCCATCCACTACAATAGCTTTTCCTTCAATGATATTTTTCTCGTCGCAATAAGAAAATGAAATAGAAAATAAGAATATAATTATAAGCCTACTGAAAGTCAGACTTAGCTTTTTCATTAAGCTCATCCATTTTTTTTCTGATGTCATCCTCTGAAATATTGTGATCCTTTAAATCTTCCTTCAATTTTCTAAAAACATCTTCGTCACCAGCTTCAGCAAAATCTGCTTTGATAACAGATTGAATATATTCTTTTGTTTTTTCATCATTATAGCCAAGAATTTTGGATACCCACTCCCCTATATATTTATTCCTTCTAGCGCTTACTTTAAATTGAAGCTCTTGATCGTGTGCAAATTTTTTCTCAAAACCTTTTTGTCTCTCATCAAATGAACTCATTTTTTTCTCCAAAAATTAAATAAAATTAATATAAAAATAGATAATAAAACTCCAATAATATTACCAAATAAGTCAGAAAATTGAAATGATCTGTTTGGTATAATTAAATGTAATAATTCAAGAATTATAGAAATTGAAATTAAATATAAAATAATTATTTTGAAAGTCTTTAAATAACTTATTAAACCCAGAAAAGATAATAATAGAAAAGCATACACATGGTTTGAAGAAACCATAAAATCTGGCGATATTTGTGGTTGTTTTAAAATATCTTTATAAATTAAAAAACCCAACAAACTTCCTGGATAAATATATAATATTATAAATATAATGTTTAAAATATGAAATATTATTTTTGTCATTTGTTAATTTATCTTATATTTAAATTTAAACTATGAGTCATTTAATTTTAGTTAGACATGGTCAAAGTGAATGGAATATGCAAAAAAAATTCACTGGATGGGTAGATGTTGAACTGACACCAAATGGAAAATTAGAAGCATGTAAAGCTGGTGAACTTATTAAAGAACTTAATTTAAATTTTGACTATTTTTTCTGTTCTTATCAAAAAAGAGCGATTGAAACTATGAATTTAATCTTAAACACTTTAAGAATTAAGAATGATAAAGTTATTAGAGCCTGGGAACTTAATGAAAGACATTATGGTGCATTAACCGGACTTAATAAAGATGAAATGAAAAAAACTATAGGAGAAGAAAAAGTTCAAGAATTCAGAAGATCTTGGGATGTTAGGCCAGAACCTTTAAATAAAAATAACCCTTACCATCCTATTAATATTGAAGCTTATAAAAATATACCAAAAGATAAAATTCCAGATACCGAGTCTTTAAAAGACACCTTTCAGAGAGTAATTCCATATTTTGAAAAAAATATTTTAGATAAATTAAATAAAAATATAATTATCGCTGCCCATGGAAATTCTGTTCGAGCATTATGTAAATATTTATTTAATATAGATAATAAAAAAATTTCAAAATTAGAAATTCCAACTGGAAATCCATTATTAATTAAATTTGATAATAAAAAAAAAATAGAAAAGTCTTTATATTTAGATCAAAAAAGATCAGGCGATTTAATTATATTTTAACTAGTTTGTTATATATTTCTAAATCGGTCAGATGAATAAAATCTTCTTTGCTTTCAAAACCAAACAAAATTTTATTTTCTATTGCTTGATCCCAAATTTTTGTAACTGAAAAAGGTGTTACTTTTTTATTTTTAAATAAGCTTTTATTAATAATTTGCAGACCAGTGTATATAAAAATATTTTCTTTATTTTTTTGTAACTTTTTATTTTTTAATGAAAAATCACCTTTCATTCTTTTATCAAAACTTTTTTCTTTATTAACAATCATTAATAAATTTTTTATTTCTTTTTCAAAATAAAAATCCATCATTTTCATTGTTGTTTTTAAATAATTATCTCCCCACAAAGTATCTGGATTTAGAATAAGAAAATCATTTTCGTCTGATTTATTGATTAAATTTAAAATACCTCCACCTGTATCTAGAATTTCGTTACCATCATTTATAATTTCTATTTTTAAATTTGATTTATAGTTTAAAATAAAATCCTGAATTTGATTATGTAAAAAATAAGTATTAATTTTGATTTTTTTTATTTCTAACTTTTCTAAAAAATTTATTGAATTTTCTAACAAAGTTATTTCGTTAATTCTAATTAAAGGTTTTGGAATTTTTAAGGTAATTGGGTTTAAACGTTTTCCATATCCGGCACACAGAATAAATGCAGTATTAATTTTCATATTTATTTCTTATCTTTTTTGAAAAATATTTATCTAAAATAATCTTTAGTTCTATAAATTTTTTATTATTTTCTATTCTTTGTTCAATTAGTTTCCAGGCATAAGGAATTAATTTTAGATAATTATGTTTTTTATCTCTAATTGATAATCTTGTAAAAATTCCTATTATTTTTAAATTTCTTAAAACTGATAAAATTTCAAAATCGTTTTTAAACTCAGCTACATTTATTTTTTCATTTGATTTAATATATTCTTCAAAAATATTATTTTTAAAGTTCATATTAGTTTTCAATCTTACATCATCAATTAATGAAGCAAGATCATATGCTATATTTCCAAAAACAGCATCTTGGCAATCTATAACACACAATTTTTTATTCTTAATCATCAAATTAGAAACATGAAAATCCCTATGAACAAATGTTTTATTTCTAAATTTAATTTTATTAATTAATTTCCTGAAAACTAATATTAACTTTTTTTTTAATAAAGTTTGATTTTTTTTTGCTATTTTTTTTGGAGCATACCAATCTAAAAATAATTTGGCTTCCTCAAAAAGAATTTTTTTAGAATATTTTGGCACTTTATAATTTGAGCCTAAAAATGTTTTTATTTTTTTTGTCTTAATTTTTTGAACCAAATTTAATAATTTAATAATTTTTTTAAAATAAATTAATTTATTTTTTTTATTTTTTTTTAATTTTCTATAAATGGTTATATTACCAAAATCTTCTATTTGAATATATTTCGACTTATAATTTTGGCTTATTAATTTTGGTGCATTTATTTTATTTTTAATTAAGATTTTATTAATAGCATCGTAAATTAAGAGATTTTTTTTAGTATCTTTTTTACAAAATACGATAATAACATTTTTATACCTATAAAATTTTCTAAAAGAAGCGTCTCCAGATAAGGGTTTGAGTTTATTTAAATTCATTAATTATTTCTTTTCTATGATCTGAAAATATTTCTAAATTTCTTTTTTTAAAATCATCTTCATAATTAAAATATAGTTCAATTATCTTTTTTGGTTTTTTAGAAATTATTTCTGGCCATTCAACTAAAGTGACTAACTCCGAATTGTCTTCAAATATTCCAATGTTGTATAGTTCTTTTGAATTTTTAATTTTAAATAAATCGTAGTGATTTATAATAATTTCATTAATTTTATATTCATTTACAATATTAAATGTTGGACTTGGAACTTCTGTTGATTTGAGCCCACTTTCACTTTGTAAATTGTTAATTAAATGTTTAATAAATGTTGTTTTACCTACACCTATTTCTCCATAAAAAAAAATAATATCTCCTTTTTTAATTAACTTTGAAAATTTTTTAGAAATAAGTTTTGTTTTATCTTCTAAACTAATATCAATCTTGCTACTTTTAGTAGCGATAGGCATCTGGTTTGTAAGGTCCATCAGGTGTTACACTAATATAGTCTGCCTGATCTTTAGACATTTTTGTGAGTTTTGCACCTACTTTTTCCAAGTGTAATCTGGCTACTTTTTCATCAAGATGTTTTGGCAAAACGTAAACTTTGTTTTCATACTTGTCTGAATTATTCCATAATTCTATCTGAGCAGTTACCTGATTGGTAAATGAAGCGCTCATTACGAAGCTTGGATGTCCAGTGGCACAACCTAGGTTAACTAATCTCCCTTCAGCAAGTAATATTATTCTTTTTTTGCTTGGTAATGTAATTTCATGAACTTGTGGCTTGATTTCATCCCATTTATAATTTTTCAATGCTTCAACTTGAATTTCATTATCGAAGTGTCCAATATTGCAAAGTATTGCTCTATCTTTCATTTCTCTCATATGATCAGCCGTCACTATGTCTTTGTTTCCTGTTGCTGTGACAACTATATCTGCCTCTTTGATCATTTCGTCCATCAGTACAACTTCGTAACCTTCCATTGCGGCTTGCAGAGCACATATCGGATCTGTTTCAGTAACCATTACCCTTGCTCCACTTTGTCTTAATGAAGCAGCGCTTCCTTTTCCAACATCACCAAACCCTGCAACGATTGCAACTTTGCCTGACATCATTACATCTGTCGCTCTTTTTATTCCATCAACTAAACTTTCTCTACAACCATATAAATTGTCAAATTTAGACTTTGTAACTGAATCATTCACGTTAATTGCTGGAACTAATAATGTTCCCTGTGCTTCCATCTTTTTAAGTGCTAGTACTCCAGTCGTTGTTTCTTCGGATAATCCTTTTATATCTTTTAATAAATCTTTATAATCTTTATGCATAAGTGCAGTTAAGTCACCACCGTCATCAAGGATCATATTTGGCTTCCAATCCTTCTTTCCCTCAATTGTTTGTTTAACACACCACCAATATTCATCTTCTGTCTCACCTTTCCACGCAAACACTGGTATTCCTGCTTTTGCAATAGCTGCTGCTGCATGGTCCTGGGTTGAAAAAATATTGCATGAAGACCATCTTACTTCTGCTCCTAAATCTACTAGAGTTTCGATTAGAACTGCAGTTTGAATCGTCATATGAAGACATCCTAAAATTCTTGCACCTTTTAGCGGACTTTTTCCTTTATACTCTTTTCTTAATGCCATCAATCCAGGCATCTCTGTCTCTGCTAAGGAGATCTCTTTTCTTCCAAATTCTGCTTGGGATATATCTTTAACTTTATAATCACTCATGAAGAACGCCTTTTAACAACTTTATAAAATTTTATCAACTAATAATGATTAAACTTTTGGAAAAATTATTTCAATTATTGCGCCTTTTTGACCCACATTATTCGAGGCAGAAATTTTACCATTATGCAACTCAACAAGGTTTTTAACAATATTTAATCCCAATCCAGAATGTTCTCCAAATTTATTAGGCCTATTACTATAAAATCTTTTAAAAATTTTATTTGTATCGCTTTCCTTAAAACCCTCTCCTTCATCAACAACTCTTAGAATTACATTTTTTTTCTCATTATCATTTAAAAGTATAACTTTTATTATTTGATTTTCGTTGCTAAAAGAAATTGAATTATCTAACAAATTTGCAATTATTTGTTCAATTCTATTTTCTATTCCAAGAATATTATAATTAGTTGAACCATTTGAATTTAATTGAATTTTAATTCCACTTTTTGAATTATGAATATTATTAAAGTCATCAACTACAGATGCTGCTATCAATTTTAAGTCAATTTCTTTCATTTTTTCATTTGTTATTGCAACTTCATCTTTAAGCATTTGAGAATAATCAGTAATCAATCTTTCAATTCTCTCTACATCATGCAATAGAATATTGACCAATTTTTCTCTTTGAGATTTATCTGAGGTTTCAGAAATTATTTCAGATGCACTTTTTAAAGAAGCAAGTGGATTTCTAATTTCATGAACTAAATCTGTTGAAAAATTCTCTGCAGTATTAATTCTATTATTTAACTCATTTGTCATTTCATCAATGGAATTTGAAAGGATTCCTATTTCATCTCTTCTATTTTTTACAAATTGGATATTTGTTTTTTGTTTATTTTTTTCTTTTATTGATTTTGTAAAGTTTACTAGAGTTTTAATTGGTTTTAAAAAATATCTATTTAATACAAGTGAAAAAATTAAAATTACAATTGCTACAACTAGTGCAGTTCTAAATACAAATACTTTTCTTTCATTAATTGCATTTCTAATATCGTTCGCTTTTTCACTGATTGCTAAATAGCCAATATTATTTTCACCATCGTTAACATTTTTTATCGTAATTAACAAAAATTGATTATAATTTTCTTGAGTAAAAGTATATGGTTTTCCAAAATCTGTGGATTTTGAATAATCTACTATTATTTCAGAAAGAGGTTTTAATTTATTTTTTTTCTGTATAATAGTTTGTTGTTTTTTTGAAATTTTATCTTCATCTTGAATATTCATTTCTACAATATCCAATCTTTGACTAAATGATCTGGGGTCTAAATCTAAAGTATCGGTATCTCCAATTAGCTCAAATTTATTATCAAAGATCATAACACGATCTAAATTTTGAAATAAAAATCTTGTAGAAAATAAAAATTTTCTTACATCATCTTTGTTAAACTGAATTTTTAATCTTCTTATATGATCAATTGTATTATTTATAATATTTATATGATTTGATGTTTTTTTATTAATTAAATTAGGTTGAATTCCTTTCAGATAAATTGCTGTCAAACTTCCAAAAAATATAAAGACTATAAGATTTATAAATAAAAATTTTTTAAGAATAGAAATATTTTTTATAAAGCTACTTAGCATTAACTTACATTCCAACGATAACCACTTCCATATCTAGTTTCTATGGCGGAAAAATTATTATCTACTTTTTTAAATTTTTTCCTTATTCTTTTTACGTGACTATCAATTGTTCTATCTTCAATATCAGTATCTTCTCTATAAGCAATATCCATTAATTGTGATCTTTCTTTAATTATGCCAGGTCTTTTTGCAAGTTCTTGGACAATTAAAAACTCTGTTGTTGTAAGTTTATCAGGTAACTGCTTTCCATCCCACTCACATTCAAGTTGGGAGGGATCTAATCTTAGTTTGCCGTGATTTATAATATTTTTAGTTTCTTCGATATTACTAGGATTCCTTTTTCTTAGCTGTAATCTGATTCTTTCAATAAGAACTTTTATTGAAAATCCTCCAGACTTTTTTATAAAATCATCTGCACCTAGTTTTAATCCTAACAACTCATCTATTTCGTCATCTTTTGAAGTTAAAAAAATTACAGGTAATGAAGTTTTTTTTCTTAATTTTTTTAGTAATTCTTCACCATCCATTTTAGGCATTTTTATATCTATAACAGCTAAATCAGGAGGTGTTCGTGCAAGACCTATTAAAGCACTTTCACCATCTAAATAAGTTTGAATTTTAAAACCTTCTTTTTCTAAAGCTATACTTAAACTGGTAAGTATATTTCTATCATCATCAATTAGTGCAATTGTTTCTTTCATAAATTATTTAAAAATACTAAATTGTTCTAATTTGGGCAATACTTCAAGATTAATGTAGATCTCCCCAATTATTACCAACATTAATATCAACTAATAGCGGTATTGAAAAAGAGTGTAGATTGCTATTTTTAACACTAGACATTTCTTCCTGAATAATTTGAGAGTATTTTTTTATGTCATCTTTAGGAGCTTCAAAAATTAATTCGTCATGAATTTGCAATAATATTTTGCATTTTGATTCTTTAATCTCATCTAATTTTTTACTTATCCTTATCATAGCCATTCTCATTATTTCAGAAGCTGATCCTTGTATAGGTGCATTGATTGCTGCTCTCTCCTGAAAATTCCTTATATTAAAATTCTTATCATTAATTCCTGTTATGTGAGTTCTTCTTCCAAAAATATTACTTACATATCCACTCTTTCTACAAAATTTAATTGTGGATTCCATATAGTCTTTTATTTCTGGAAATTTTAAAAAATACGAATTTAAAAATTCTTCTGCTTCAATATTAGAAACACCAATTTGTTTTGCTAATCCATATTGTGAAATACCATAAATTATTCCAAAATTTATAGCTTTAGCTTTTCTTCTCATATCAGCATCAACTTTATTTATATTTTTATTAAAAACTTGACTTGCAGTAAGTGAATGAATGTCTTCTTTATTTTTGAATGCTTTCTTTAACTCTTTAACGTCTGCTAAATCTGCCAAAATTCGCATTTCAATCTGATTGTAATCCGCTGAAATTAATTTGTTATTTTTTTCTGCTATAAAGGCCCTTCTAATCTCTTTACCATCTTCAGATTTTATAGGAATATTTTGTAAGTTTGGATCACTTGAGGCTAATCTACCTGTGGAAGTTGCTGCTAATAAAAATGATGTATGAACCCTTTTTGTTTTAAAGTTTACATGTTCTTGAAGGGAGTCTGAATAAGTATTTTTTAGTTTTGTTACCTGTCTCCAATCTAAAACTAATTTAGGAAGTTTATGACCTTTAAAAGCAAGATCCTCTAATACCTGCGCACTAGTAGCATAGCTACCTTTTTTTGTTTTTTTTAATGATGAAATTTTCATTTCATTATACATTACTTCTCCAAGCTGTTTGGTAGAACCAATTTTAAATTCTTTTTTTGCAACTTTGTAAATTTCTTTTTCTAAATTGCTAATTTTTTTTTCAAATTTATTTGAAAGAAGCTGAAGAAATTTTTGATCTACTTTAACACCACAAATTTCCATTAATGCCAAGATTTTTATTAATGGCTTTTCAAAAATTTCATAGATATTGAGCAATTTTTCTAATTTTATATTTTTAGAAAAAATTTTGTATAATCTGAAAGTTATATCTGCATCTTCAGCGGCATAATCTTTAGCTTTATCAATCTTTACTTCACTAAAATTAATCTGCTTTTTTCCAGTTCCTACAAGATCTTTGAAAGCTATAGTTTTATGATCTAGGTGAATTTCTGAAAGTACATCCATATTATGCCTATTTTTTCCTGCATCTAAAACGTAAGACATCAGCATCGTATCTTCTATTGTATTCATATTTATTCCTCTATGATAAAAAATTATATAATCAAATTTAATATTTTGACCAATCTTCTTAATACTTTTATCTTCCAAAACTGACTTGATTTTTTTTATAACTTTTTTTTCGTCAAGATTTTTGCCTTCGGTATGCCCTATTGGTATGTAGCAAGCCCTACCAATTTTTGTTGAGAAAGATATACCAACTAGCTTTGCTTGATGAGGATCTAAAGAATTAGTCTCAGTATCAACAGCAATCTCACCATTTTCCTCTGCTTCATTTAGCCATTTATCTATATCTTCTTCTTTTTCTATTAGCTCATAATTTTTGTTAGAAATTTTATAATCTTTTTCTTCCTTATCAAAATCTTTTGTCTTATTTGAAAATTCTATTTCACCATAAGTTGAAATAGCAGAGCTCAATAATCTATTAAACTCCATCTCCCTAAGAAAACTATATAATTTGTTCTTGTCTATTTCTTTTAGCTGAAATTCTGAAATTTTATTTTTAATTGGCACATCTTTTTTAAGTGTAACTAATTTTTTACTAACAATTGCTTTGTCTTTATTTTGAATTAAAGTTTCTCTTCTTTTATTTTGTTTTATCTTATCTGCATTTTTTAATAAATTTTCTAAGTTTCCGTATTGATTAATTAATTCTGCAGCAGTTTTTATCCCTATTCCGGGAACTCCTGGAACATTATCACTACTGTCTCCTGCTAAAGCTTGTACATCAATTACTTTATCTGGATTTACTCCAAATTTGTTATTTACATCTTCATTTGAAATAAACTTATTTTTCATTGGATCATAAATTCGAATATTTTTCTTGTATAGCTGCATTAAATCTTTATCAGATGAAACAATTGTTGCTTTTGCCCCTTCTTTTAAAATTTGTTCTACATAGGTCGCAATAAGGTCGTCGGCCTCATAATTAATTAATTCAATTGACGGTAAATTAAATGCTTTTACTGATTTTCTAATAAATTCAAATTGAGGTATAAGGTCATCTGGTGCATCAGATCTATTTGCCTTATAATCAGAATATATTTCATTTCTAAAATTTTTTCTTGCTGAGTCAAAAATTACTGCAAAATGAGTTGGCTTATGTTTGTTATCATTAGATTTGGAGTCTTCTAACAACTTAAATAACATACTACAAAATCCACTTACAGCACCAGTAGGCATTCCATCGCTTTTTCTAGAAAGCGGAGGAAGAGCATAGTAAGCTCTAAATATATATCCCGAACCATCAATAAGATAAAAGTGATCTGTGTTTTTTATTTTATTCATAAAATAATGTTATATTAATTTATGCTAATGTTATAAATGTATAACGATCAATGAACAAAAAAAACGTTTTATATATAAAAGATTTAAACAAAATTTATTCAAAGAATAGTTCAAAATCAGTACATGCTATTAAGAATTTAAACTTAGAAGTGAATGAAGGAGAGATATTTGGTCTATTGGGTCCAAATGGTGCTGGTAAAAGTACATTTATAAATATATTAGCTGGCACTACAATAAAGACCTCAGGCAAAGTAAACGTTTGGGGTTTTGATTTGGATATTAATCCTAGACAAGTAAGAGCTTCGATTGGAATTGTGCCTCAAGAAATAAACGTAGATCCATTTTTCACTCCATGGAGTATTTTGGAACTTCAGGCAGGGATGTATGGAATTAAAAAAAAAGATAGAATTACTGAAACTATTTTAAAATTAGTTTCATTGGAAAAACAATCTAAAAGCTATACCAGGGCAATGTCTGGAGGAATGAAAAGACGTTTGCTAGTAGCAAAAGCGCTTGTACATAGACCTCCAATAGTGATTTTAGATGAACCAACGGCAAGTGTTGATGTAGAACTAAGAAATAAACTTTGGGACAATGTAAAACAGCTTAATAAGCAAGGCGTCACAATAATTTTAACTACTCATTATTTAAATGAAGCAGAACAAATGTGTGATCGAATTGGAATTTTGAACAAAGGTAATTTAGTTGCTTTAGATACTACTAAAAACTTATTAAAGAAAATTCAAACAAAAATTGTTAAATTTTTAGTTGATAAAAAAGTCGACATTAGTAATGACAGTTTAAAATCTATAAATATTTTATCAAATGAAAAAAATGAACTTGTTGTTTCTTATGAAAAAAGCTCACTAAATATTATTGAAATAATTAAGTTTTTGAATGATCATAATATAAAAATATTAGATATCTCAACAGATGATGGAGATTTAGAAGATGTTTTTATAAGATTAACAAAAAACTAGATAAATTAGCTTAAGAGTAGTAAAGTAAAATTATGGAAGTTGTTAAATCTCAAAATTTAAGAGTATTAAAATATATATTAGTAATATTTTTAGGTTCTGTTCTTTTAACTATATCATCAAAAATAAAAATTCCGTTTTATCCAGTTCCAATGACAATGCAAACTTTTGTGGTACTTTTTTTAGGAATGTCTTTTGGGTATAAAATTGGTTTAGCAACTGTTGGCCTATACTTGATAGAGGGAATTGTTGGATTGCCAGTTTTTTCAAATTCTCCAGAAAAAGGTGTTGGCATTATTTATTTTACTGGTCCGACCATGGGATACTTGATTGGTTTTTTATTTGCAACTTTTCTGGCTGGATATTTTAATTTTAAACAAAACATTTTAATTATTTTTTTTAAATTATTGATTTCTGTTTCGACAATTTATTTATTAGGAATTTTTTGGCTGGGAAATTTAATAGGCTGGGATAAACCAATAATACAACTAGGTGTAACTCCCTTCTTGTTAGCTGAACTATTCAAAATTTCTATCTTAACTTTGTTAGCTAAAAATATTTTAAAATTAAGAAAATTTATTTAGGGGATCTTTTAGAAAGAATTCTTTGTAGAGTTCTTCTATGCATTTTAAGTCTTCTAGCAGTTTCTGAAACGTTTCTATTACAAAGTTCAAAAACTCGATGAATATGTTCCCATTTCACTCTATCTGCCGACATTGGATTTTCTGGTGGCGCAGCTTTTTGATTAGGATCAGCTAATAACGCCCTTTCAACATCATCTGCATCAGCAGGTTTTGCTAAATAATCTATTGCACCTTGTTTAATCGCTGCAACTGCTGTTGGAATATTTCCATAGCCTGTCAACATTACAACTCTACTATTTGAATTAGTTTTTTGTATTTCCTTTACAACCTCTAGTCCATTCCCGTCAACTAACCTTAAATCAACAACTGCAAATGAGGGATTTTGTGTCTTAACAGAATCTATGCCTTTTTTTACACCTTCGGCTTGAAAAACCTGAAATCCTTTTTTTTCCATTGCTCTGGCTAATCTTTCTCTAAATGGATTATCATCATCAACTATAAGTAGAGATTTATCTTCAAATTGAGCAATGTTTTTAATATTTTCTGTGATCTTCATGGGTTAGATATGGCTACTAATAAATATATTTCAATAGCATTATTTGCTTTACTTTAGTGATCATATCCCATAAATGCTGAATTTATAAACATGCATAGCTGATATGCATCTTTTTTTTGTTAAATTTTTTTTGTGGAGCTTATATGCAAAAATTTAAAACAGTTGAGGAATTAGTAAATCAACTGCAACCAAACGAGCCAGTATATTGTATAAGAAAAAAATCTATACAATTGGCTTCGAAATTTTTTAAAAATAAATTTCCTGGAAAAGTTTTATACGCGGTAAAAACAAATCCTAATCCAATAGTTTTGAAGACAATAATTGATAGTGGAATTGAAAATTTTGATGTGGCATCAATTAATGAAATTAAAACAATTAGAAATTTAAATAAATCGGTTAAGTGCTCTTATATGCATACTGTCAAAAGTAGAGAGAGTATTAAAGATGCTTATTTTAAATATGGAGTAAAAACTTTCTCATTAGACTCTAAAGATGAATTAATCAAAATTATTGAAAGTACTAATCAAGCAAAAGATCTTGAATTATTTGTTAGAGTTGCAGTTTCAAATGAACATGCCGAAATTGATTTGTCAAAAAAATTTGGAGCTCTAACATCGGAAGCAATGGGATTACTAAGACTAACAAAACAATATGCTAAAAAAATAGGATTAAGTTTTCATGTAGGTTCACAATGTATGCATCCTATATCTTACTCTAAAGGAATAGAAGAAATTGGTAATATAATCAAACGTACAAAAATAACTCCTGACTTCATTAATGTTGGTGGTGGTTTTCCTACAATTTATCCTGATTTAGTGCCTCAATCTATTCAAAGTTATTTTGATGAAATTAAAAATGCTTTAGCAAATTTAAAATTAAATAAACTACCTGAAGTGATCTGTGAACCAGGTAGAGCAATTGTTGCAGAAAGTGGATCTACAATTGTAAGAGTCAACCTGAGAAAAAAAGAAAAACTTTATATAAATGATGGAACGTATGGAAGTCTATTTGATGCAGGATTTCCAAATATTGTTTATCCTTCAAAATTAATTACAAACGGTAGAATTATTTCAAAAAAATTAACTGCTTTTGATTTTTATGGTCCGACTTGTGATAGTATGGACTATATGAAAGGACCATTTATTCTACCAAATAATGTTAAAGAAAACGACTATATTGAACTTGGACAACTTGGTGCATATGGTTTAACATTTAGAACAGATTTTAATGGACTTTATTCAAATAAAATATTCGAAGTAGAAGATAATCCAATAATGACAATGTATAACAAAGAAATTGAAAAACAATTTCTTGTTGCCTAAATGTCAGATAAAAAGAATTTAGGACATAATAGCAAAAAAGATTTTCTAAACTCACCAGTTGAACACATAGATATAACCTCGTTTGATGCAAGAAAGATTATTGCATCAATGAAAAAAATGTCTTTTGTTTCCAGAGAAACCGCAAATGCAGCTAATATATTTAATGAAATGATTAAAGATAGAGATTGTACAATTTTTTTAACATTGGCTGGATCTACTTCTGCTGCGGGATGTATGCATATTTATAGAGATATGATAAAATATAATATGGTTGATGCAATTGTAGCAACTGGAGCATCAATTATTGATATGGATTTCTTTGAGGCTCTTGGATTTAAACATTATCAAGGCTCTCAATTTCAAGATGATACTGAATTACGTAAAAATTATATTGATAGAATATATGATACTTATATCGATGAAGATGAGCTTCAGATGTGTGATAAAGCAATATGTGAAATAGCGGATAAGCTAGAACCAAGAAGCTACACGTCTAGAGAGTTTATTAATGAAATTGGAAAATACTTAAAAAATAATGCAAAAAAGAAAGGTTCATTAATAGAAACTGCTCATGAAAATAATGTTCCAATTTTTTGCCCAGCTTTTACAGATTCGAGTGCTGGATTTGGTTTAGTAATGCACCAAGAAAAAAATCCAAATAAACATATCACAATAGATGCAATTAGAGAATTTCGTGAATTAACTGAAATCAAAATTAGATCAAAAGGATCTGGTTTATTTATGATTGGTGGAGGTGTTCCAAAAAATTTTATTCAAGATACAGTTATTTGTGCTGAACTTTTGGGAAAAGAAGTAGATATGCACAAGTATGCTGTTCAAATAACAGTTGCTGATTCAAGGGATGGTGCATGTAGTAGTTCTACTTTGAAAGAAGCAAGTTCATGGGGCAAGGTTGATGTTACAAAAGAACAAATGGTTTTTGCTGAGGCAACCAGTGTTCTTCCTTTAATTGCAAGTGATGCTTATCACAATGGTGATTGGAAGAATAGAACGAGAAAAAATTTTTCAAAAATATTTGGATAAAAATTGAAGTTCTTATCAAACAAAAAGGGTTTTCTTGGAATTGACAATAAGTTTAATATCAAAGAAAAAGCAATAATTGTTCCATTTGGTCTAGAAAAAACCGTTAGTTATGGAGGTGGAACAAAAAATGGTCCTAGAGAAATCATTAAAGCTTCACATCAAGTTGAATTATACGATGAAGAGTTAAACTGTGAACCTTATAAAAAAATAGGTATCAAAACATTAAAACCATTCAAAATAGATAAAAATATAAATAAGGCATTAAATAAAATGTCAAAAATAAACGAAGATATTTTAAATAAAAAAATTTTTCCATTAACTCTTGGAGGTGAACACTCAATAACACCTGGTTGTATAGCTCCTTTTACAAAAAAATATAAAAAATTATGTTTATTACACTTTGATGCGCACGCTGATTTAAGAGAAAGTTATAATGGAGAAAGATTTTCACATGCCTCAGCAATAAGGAGATGTTTGGATTACAAAAATGTTTCATTGATTTCTTTTGGCATTAGAAATATATCCCAAAGTGAAATCCCTTATTTAAAAAAAAATTCCTCAAGAATTAATATTTTTTGGGCAAAAGATAAGAAGAAATGGAATTTAAATAAATTTAAAAAAATGATTAAAAATAAAACAGTTTATTTAACTTTTGATGTTGATGGATTTGATTCAAGTATCATGCCTGCAACTGGTACGCCCGAGCCTGGTGGAGTTTTTTGGGATGAAACTTTAGAAATAATAAAAATAGCTATGAAAAATTCAAATATTGTTGGTGCAGATATAAATGAACTTGCTCCAATAAAAGGTTTTAATTCATACAACTTTTTAGTGGCTAAATTAGCTTATAAAATTTTATCCTATAAATTTTTATATAAATAATTTTAAACTGCTTTAACTCTTCCCAGTAATAATCTAAATGGAATTAGCATTGCTAATGCAACAAAAATTTTAACTGCTAAATCTCCTAGAGACAGAGTAAACCAAGGTATTCCAGTTGCATAAAAAGATATTGAAAAGAATAAAAAAGTATCAACAGTAGACCCAATTAAAGATGATGTTAGAGGTGCTACAAACCATTTTTTTCTTCTTAGCTGATCAAAAATTTGAACATCAAGCAATTGAGCAACTATAAAAGCTGTACCTGAACCAATTGCAATTCTTATTGAAATTAAATCTGCAAAATTCGTAGAAAATAAAAGTGTAAAACAAATACCAAATGCAAAACCTATGTATACAATTTTTCTAGCAGCTATTTTACCATAAAATCTATTTGCAAGATCAGTAATTAAAAAAGCTACAGGATAACTAAATGCTCCATAGGTTAATATTTCATTTAAACCAAAATAATTTATTGGAAACTGAACTAAATAATTTGATGTTAAAACAACCACTCCCATTAAAAATGAAAGTGTTATAAATACTCTATTCATTAAGCAGATTTACTAAGTAATGATTTTTTTAATTTTTTTAACCTGAAAGATAAATTTTTAGATTTAGCACTTTTAATAAATTGGTCAAAACTACCTTTTTTATCTACTGACCTAACACCGGCATTAGACACTGTTAATTTTAAACTTTTATTTAAAATCAAACTTCTAAATTTTACTTTTTTAAGATTAGGTAGGAATCTTCTTTTCGTCTTATTATTAGCATGGCTAACTTTGTGACCCTTAAGAGGAATTCTTCCAGTAAGTTCGCATTTTTTTGACATAAAATTTATGATTGTATAAGTGTTATGAAGTTGCCCGTCAAGTTCAATTTTTGCTACCCACTATATCAGATATATTTTGTACTCCCTCTTTGTCTAAAATATTTATTAATTCTTCATTTATTTTTGAAACAATATTAGGACCTTGATAAATCATTCCAGTGTAAAGTTGAACTAAACTGGCTCCGTTAATTATTTTTTGATAAGCGCTCTGACCTGAATCGACACCGCCTACTCCTATTATTTTTACTTCATTTTTTAAAATTTTATAAAATTTATTTATTAATTCATTAGATTTTTTTTCCAAAGGTTTGCCAGACAATCCTCCTTTTTCTAGTTTATTAATGTTAGATAAATTGTGTCTATTTTTATCTGTTGTATTAGAAATTATTACAGCTTTTACTTTATATTTTATGAGTAAATCTGAAATTTTATTAATATTTTCATCTTCAATATCAGGTGATATTTTAACTACAATAGGAACAGAAGTTTTTAATATTTTTTTTTCTTTTTCAATTAGACTCAGTAGTTCATCCAGTTCATTTTCGTTATGAAAACTTCTCAAATTTTCAGTATTTGGTGAAGATATATTGATTGTCAAATAATCAGCAAGATTATAAAATTTATTTAGACAGATTAAAAAATCTTCAATTCTACTTTTTGTATCCTTGTTTGGTCCAATATTTATTCCAAATAAACCTTTTGGAGGATTTGATATAATTCTTGTGCTAACTTTTTCAGAACCAGAATTATTAAAACCAAGTCTATTTATCAATGCCTCATCTTCTTCAAGGCGGAATATTCTTGGTTTAGGGTTTCCATATTGATTAATTGGAGTTACTGTTCCAACTTCAACAAATCCAAAACCTAACTTAAATAAAGAGTTGTATACTTCTGCATCTTTATCAAAACCAGCTGCTATACCTATTGGATTTGGAACTATTTTACCAAAAATTTCTGTTTTAATTGATTCATTATTTTTAATCTTATTTTGAGAAATAAAATTAAATTTAAGAGCTTTAATGGCTAAATCATGTGCTGTTTCAGGATCTAACTTAAATATTAATGATCTTATTTTTGAAAACATCAGTTAATTTTATCTTTTATTAATTGTTGTGTCTCTTTAACACCAAAAAAACTAATAAAAAAACCCATTCTAGGTCCATTTTCGTCACCAAAAACTACTTCATAAATTAATCTAAACCAATCTCTTAGATTTTCTTTATAGCCATTTTCTTTTCCAACTGTATAAATTTGTGTTTGAATATCTTCTGGTTGCATTTCGTCAGTACATTTTTCTAAAGCTAAAACTAGTGCATTCAATGCCTCTTTTTCTTCTACATTAGGTTTTTTATATTTTTTATATTTTTTAATTACATCATTAAAATATTTGATTGCATATTCTATAAGTTTGTCAAATATTGGATGATCTTTTTCTAAAATATTTGATTTATATTTTTTAACAAACTTCCATAAGAGTTCTTTTGAATTAGCGTTGCTAGCTTCAACTAAATTAAGAAGCATAGAAAATGTCATAATCGTATTTTCTTTTGGTATTATGCCATTATGAACATGCCAAACAGGATTTAATAGAATTTGTAATTCATTTTGATTTTTTCCTTTTTCAATAAAATCTAAATATTCATCAACAGCTTTAGGAACAATTTCTCTGTATAATTTTTTTGCTCTTTTCGGATTTTGATACATAAACAAAGACAGACTTTCTGGCGAGGCATATTCTAGCCATTCATTAATTGTAATCCCATTACCTTTCGATTTTGATATTTTTTCTCCTTTGTCATCTAAAAATAACTCATAAGCAAAACCAGAAGGATTAGTTTTTCCAATTATTTTTATAATTTTTGTAGATAAGATAGCACTTTCAATTAGATCTTTTCCATACATTTCAAAATCTACATCTAAAGCATACCATCTCATTGCCCAATCTACTTTCCATTGAAGTTTGCAGTTACCATCCAAAACACTTTTTTCCAATTTTTTTCCAAAATTATCAAAAATAATTTTTGAATTTTTTTCATCTATCTCTAAAACAGGAATTTCCAAAACAATACCCGTGTCTGGGCAAATAGGTAAAAAAGGTGAATATGTCTTTTGTCTTTCCTTGCCAAGAGTTGGAATAATTATTTCCATAATATCATTATATTTTTTTAATACGATTTTTAATGTCTCGTTAAAAAAACCTGACTTATAAAGATTCGTTGAACTCTTAAATGTGTATTTAAAATTAAAGTCATTTAAAAAATTTTTTAACATCTCATTATTGTGCTCACCAAAACTATTAAATTTTTTAAAAGGGTCTGGAATATCAGTTAAAGGTTTATGTAAATTATTTTTTAAAAAATCTTTATTTGGAATATTTTCAGGAATTTTTCTTAAACCATCCATGTCATCTGAAAAAGTTATAATTTCTTTCGGTAAATCAGTTAATTGATCTAGAGCATTAACAACCATGGATGTTCTAGCAACTTCTCCAAATGTTCCTATATGAGGAAGTCCGCTTGGTCCATATCCAGTTTGTAAAATAATTTTCCCTTTTTTTTCTATATATTTTTTTCTTTCACGGAGAACTTTTTTGGCCTCTACAAATGGCCAAGCGTTAGTTTTTTCTATGTTCGTTTTATCAATCACAATTTAAAATACAAAAATAACTCATAAAATATGTGGTTTTAACAATTCTTATAGAGTTGAAATTTATTTACCATAAAATAATGTCCATTCAAAATGTCGAATTATAAAACAGTTTTTTTCACACTAGGTATATTGCAAGTAATTTTAGGATTAGCCATGATTATGCCTATAATTGTCCAATTTATTTATAATGAATTGGATTCTTCATTTGTTAGCTCTGGTATTATCACAATTATTTTTGGTATATTATTTTTTTTGTCAAATTTAGACCATGACAAAAAATTAAATTTAACTCAAGCTTTCCTTCTAACTGCACTATCTTGGTTGAGTATAGCTGTATTTGGATCATTGCCATTTATTTTTTCTAATTTAAGTCTAGACATAACAGATGCTTTCTTTGAAAGTATGTCAGGAATTACAACCACTGGATCTACAATAATAACAAATTTAGATACTGCTCCAAAAAGTATTTTACTTTGGCGTGCTATTCTTCAATGGTTAGGAGGAATTGGAATAATTGTAATGGCAATTACTCTTATGCCTATAATGAACGTTGGGGGCATGCAACTGTTTAAAATTTCAAGCAATGATACTGCTGAAAAAATTTTACCAAAATCTAAAGAAATAAGTTTAAGATTAATATTGATATATTTAGTGTTAACATTTTCCTGTGCTCTGTTTTATAAAATTTTTGGAATGAATTTTTTTGATAGCCTCACTCACTCAATGACAACTATAGCAACTGGCGGTTTTTCAAATTATAATCAATCTATTGGTTATTTTAATAGTATTTTAATTGAAATAACCTCAATGATATTTATATTGTTAGGAAGTTTACCTTTTATAGCTTATTTGAAATTTCTTAATGGAGATAAAAAAATATTTTATTCTGATACTCAAATCAAAACTTTTTTTAAAATAGTCTTTTTTTCAATTGTAATATTGTTTATTTACTTATTAATTTTAAAGCAGAGTTTGTTTGAGGTAAGCTTAAGATCTATTGCTTTTAATGTAATTTCAATTTTAACAGGAACTGGTTATGTTACTCAAGATTTTAATCAATGGGGGAATTTTCCTCTAATATTTTTTTTAATATTAATGTTTATAGGGGGATGTGCTGGTTCAACTGCTTGCGGTATTAAAATTTTTAGAATCCAATTACTTTATAATTTTTTAATAAATCAATTAAAAAAAATAATTTATCCTAGAGGAATATTTATAATTAAATATGATAAGAGTAATATTGATGATAAATTTATGTCTTCAGTTATTTCATTTATTTTTCTTTATATTGTAATTTTTTTTATTTTAACTGCAATATTGTCATTAACTGGTTTAGATTTTATTACTTCAATATCTGGAGCTGCAACTTCAATTTCTAATGTTGGCCCAGGGCTTGGTGAAATAATTGGTCCAAATGGAAACTTTTCTTCTCTATCAAATTCATCTAAATGGGCATTAAGTCTAGGAATGATTTTAGGTAGACTTGAATTATTTGCTATATTAGTGTTGTTTATTCCATCTTTTTGGAGAAAATTTTAATGTTAGAAAAAAAGCAAAGTTGGACGGATTCACTCTTGATTTATAAAGACATAAGAATGCTAAGAATTTTACTTCTTGGTGCAATAAGTGGTTTCCCATGGGTTTTAATTGCAAGTAGTTTAAGCCTTTGGCTTAAAGAGGAAGGGCTTAGTAGATCAACTATTGGATGGGCAGGTCTAATTTTTGGTGTATATGCATTTAATTATTTATGGGCTCCAATCATAGACAGAATTCAAATACCATTTTTAACAAAAAAACTAGGCCATAGAAGAGGATGGATAGTTTTAATGCAGATTGTAATTTTATTAAGCTTATTGGTTTGGAGCTTTATAAATCCAACACAAAATTTAGCTCTATTAATTACTGTTGGATTAATAATTGCAATAGCATCTGCTACTCAAGATATTACTGTTGATGCATTAAGAATTGAACAAATCAATGAAAATGAAGGAAAAGCTATGGCGGCTGGTGCTGCAATGGCAGTGGTTGGTTGGTGGACTGGTTATAAACTAGGAGGAGTTGTGGCTTTATTTACAGCAGAATATTTTCAAAACATGGGTATAGCTGATTATTGGCAAGCCACTTTTTTAGTTTTAGGAGTAGTTATAATTTTAATGAATATTGGTTTGATGTTTGTTCATGAACCAATTGAAACTGATAGGCAAGCAAAACAAAGGGAAACTGATAAGATAATTGAAAAAAAACTTGGATCTAGCAATATTATAACTAATTTCATTGTTTACATCACAGGAACTATTGGTGGACCTATAATTAGTTTTTTTAAAAAAAATGGATTTAATATTGCTATAGGAATACTAGGCTTTGTATTTTTATTTAAAATTGGAGAAGCATTTCTTGGACGGATGTCTATTGTTTTTTATAAAGAAATTGGATTTTCTAAAGGTCAGATTGCAATTTATTCAAAAGGACTTGGATGGATTACAACGGTTGCTTTTACTTTATTGGGTGGCATCATGGCTATGAGAGCAGGTACAATAAAAACAATGTTTTTTGCCGGAGGTTTAATGGCTCTAACAAACCTACTATTCGCAATTTTAGCTTGGACGGGTAAATCTGAATTATTATTTGCAATTGCTGTTATTGCTGACGATATTACAGCAGCATTTGCAACAGTAGCATTTGTTGCATTTATTTCATTATTAGTTGATAGAACTTATACAGCCACTCAATATGCACTACTTGCATCAATTGGGACTGCTGGCAGAACAACCCTTGCTTCATCTTCTGGAGCTCTTGTTGATTGGCTAAATGGAGACTGGGGAACATTTTTTGTTTTAACCACAATCATGGTCATTCCATCTTTAATTTGCTTATGGTTTATCAAAAATAAAATAAAAATTAGTGCAAAATAATTATTATTCAACATATTCCTGCGTAAATATATACGAACGTCCTTCGATTAATTCTAAAATTAGCTCTCAAATTATTTATGGTGAAAAATTTAAAGTTTTAAAAAAAGTAAAAAATTTTCTTAAAATAAGGACTTCCTACGATAGATATCATGGTTATATACAAGATAAAAATTTTATTAAAAAATTTAAACCAACTCACAAAGTAAAAACTTTAAAGGCTAGAATTTATAAATCAAATAATTTCTTAGCATTTTCAAGTGAAATTGAGATTATAAAGAAGAAAAAGAATTATGTTATGTTTGAAAAAAATAAATGGATAAAAAAAAAAGATATAACTCATATAAATAATAAAGAAAAAAATTTTACTAAAATTTTTAAGTCATATTTAAATTATAAGTATAAATGGGGAGGAAAAACGTACCAAGGTATCGACTGTTCTGCATTAATTCAAATATTTTATAAATTTAACAACATTTTTTTTCCAAGAGATACAGTTGATCAAATAAAATACAAAAAGGGCACTATGACAAAAAAAAAATTTAAACTTGGTGATATTATTTATTGGAAAGGACATGTTGCAGTTTGCATTAATTCAAAAAAATTAATTCATGCCTATGGACCTAAAAAAAAAGTTATTATTATGCCAATTAACGAAACAATAAAAACAATAGAAAAAACTGCAAATTTAAAGGTTAAAAAAATTTGTAGAATATAAATTATTCTCTTCCAAAATCTGGCTTTGATACATCCTGTTTTAATTGAACAATTTGTGTTCTTACTTTTTTAGAATTAGATAATCTGGACAAAAGTTTTTTATTATTTTTATTTTGAATTATTTTTTTGAATGAGTTTAAATTTTTAGTAAATAAATTTATTGCTTTAATTATATTATCATTGTTAAAAAATATATCTCTCCACATAACCTCATTTGAAGCAGCTATTCTTGAAAAATCCCTCAACCCTCCAGCGCTGTATTGAATTAGATTTCTTCTTTGAATTTTTTGTGAGTCTTGGGCTGTTTTAATTAAATTGTATGCAATTAAGTGGGGTAAATGACTTGTAATAGAAAAAATTTTATCGTGATTGACTGGGTTCATTAAAACTACTTTAGAACCAATTTTTTTCCAAAATTTTTTTAATAAATTAGTTTTTTTTAAATTTTGTTTTTTTTCCTTAATAATTACGCACCATTTATTTAGAAACAAATTTTTATTTCCATATTCTGGACCGCTAACCTCTGAACCTGCTATGGGATGACTTGATATCCAATTAAATTTTTTATTAAGAATTTTATTTTTTAATTTAATTATATTTTGTTTTGTAGAACCAACATCTGTAATCAGGCAGCTTACTTTCAAACTTTTATTTAATTTCTCAATTATTTTTTTGTATTGGCTCATGGGCGTACATATAATAACTAAATCAACATCAGATATTTCACTATTTATACTTTTAATAAATTTACAATTTGATTTAATTTTTTTTATTTTAGAAATATTCGATTTTGATTTTTCTAGTACAAAAGTTTTTTTTGATAACTTCTTGCTATGTATGGCTCGTAGTATTGATGACCCTATTAAACCACATCCTATAATTAATACTTTTTTAAACATTTTTAAATATCTTGTTTATACTTTTTAAAAATAACTTGTTTTCTGAATTGTTACCAATTGTTAGTCTTAAACAATTTTTTATTCCATAAGTTTTGGTCTCTCTTAATATTAAACCTTTTTTTAACAATTTTTTTTCAACATTACTTGCCGTTAATTTGCATTTACCAAAATTAAGCAAAAGAAAATTTGCACTTACTTTATTACAAAAAATATTAAATTGTTCTAAGCTATTTTTAATTTTTTTACTCCAAAATAAATTATGTTTAACTGATTTAGTTATGAATTTACTATCCTTTAAAGCTTCAATTGCGCATAATTGAGCAAATTTATTTACATTAAAAGGTGGTTTAATCATATTTAATGCATCAATTATTTTTCTATCACCATATCCCCAACCCACTCTTAAGGAAGCAAGACCATATATTTTAGAAAAGGTTCTTAAAATAAATACGTTTTTTTTATTTTTAAAGATATTTAATCCTGAAGAATAATTTTTATCTTTCATATATTCATCATAAGCATCATCTACAACTAATAAAATTTTACTATTTAATTTTTTTCTTAAATTAATTAATTCTTTTTTTTCTAAATATGTACCTGTTGGATTGTTAGGATTTGCTATAAAAACAATTTTAGTTTTTTTGCTAACTTTTTTAATTATATTTTCAACTGAAACTCTAAATTGTTTTTCCTTAGAAAAAACTACTTTTGCTCCAACAATTGATGCATATATTCTGTACATCAAAAAACTATATTGTGGTACGATTACTTCATCTCCAGATTTAAGAAAAAGTTGACATATCATTTGAATTACTTCATCTGAGCCAGAACCACAGATAATTTTATTAAAATCACATTTAAATTTTAAAGAAATTAATTTCCTTAAATTTATTGCTTTACTGTCTGGATATTTAGAAATTTTATAATTTTTGCTTTGTAATATCTTCAGCACTTTGGGACTCATACCTAATGCAGACTCATTAGCTGATAATTTTATCACATTTTTTTTGCTTTTTAATATAGATCTTCCTGGCTTGTAAGCTTCTATATTTATTTTTCTAAAGTTAAGCGAAGTCATAATTTTCAATATTTTGTATCTTTATAGATAAAAAATTACTTATTTACATAAAATATTTAATATTTTTATAAAATTGACATATACAAATGTATACTGTAAATAATTCATGCGCTGATTTAACTGAATTGCGAGCGCTATAAAAAAACCGCTAAATAAGTTTTTTTACCTCACAATTCACCAAAAAAATATGAACGATATTGAGAAAGTAAAAAAATTAATTATTGATAAGCCATTAAAGCTTGATTGTGGGCAAACTATATCCAATTTTCCGTTAGCATACGAAACTTATGGAAAACTTAATGATAAAAAAGATAATGCAATTTTAGCATTTCATGCACTGACTGGAGACCAATTTGCTTCAGGTACAAATCCAATAACTAAAAAAGAAGGTTGGTGGAATTACCTTATAGGACCTGGTAAGGCAATAGATACACAAAAATATTTTGTAATTTGTGCAAACGTACTTGGAGGATGTATGGGTTCTTATGGTCCAAGTAACATTAATCCAAAAACTAGTAAAAATTTTGGAACAGAATTTCCGGTCATAACAATAAATGATATGGTTAACGCTCAGTATCACTTGTTAGAATTTTTTAAGATAAAAAAATTATTTTCAGTTTTAGGTGGATCAATGGGTGGGATGCAAGTACTACAATTTGTGTCGAATTTTCCAGATAAATCTGAAACTGCAATACCTATAGCTTGTACGCATAGTCATTCTGCACAAAACATTGCTCTAAATGAACTTGGAAGGCAATCAATTATGGCAGATCATAATTGGGTAAATGGATTTTATGAGGACAATAACAAATCTCCTGATAAAGGATTGGCAGTGGCTAGAATGGCAGCACATATTACATATTTATCTAAAAAAGGCTTGCAAGAAAAATTTGGAAGAAAACTGCAAGAAAGAGATGATTTAAAGTTTGGTTTTGATGCAGATTTTCAAATTGAAAGTTATCTAAGACATCAGGGTTCGGTTTTTGTAGATAGGTTTGATGCTAATAGTTATCTTTATATAACAAGAGCTATGGATTATTTTGATCTTTCGAAACGATTTGATGGCAATCTTTCAAAAGCATTTGAAAAAACTAATACTAAATTTTTTATTATATCTTTTACTTCGGATTGGCTATATCCAACACTTGAGAATAGAGAAATAGTAATAGCGTTAAATTCTATAGGAAAAGACGTGGGGTTTGCTGAGATAAACTCTGATAAAGGTCACGATTCATTTTTGTTAAATATTCCTGATTTTCTTACTACAATAAAAAATTTTTTAAATACATCTTATAATAAATTGAATGAAAAAAGAATTTAATACAATAGCAAGCTTAGTTGAAAAAAACTCAAAAGTTTTAGACGTTGGTTGTGGAGATGGTGAATTAATGAAATATATTAATGAAAACATTACAAATGACATAAGAGGTTTAGAAATACTAAAAAGTAATGTTCAAGAATGTGTAGCAAAAGGATTAACAGTTATCGAAGGAGATGCCGAAAAAGATTTAAAACAATTTCCTAATTCATCCTTTGATTATGTTATTTTAAGTCAAACACTTCAAGCCTTCCTAGATCCAGAAAATGTAATTAGCGAATTATGATGACACCAAAATCTTTACTTAGAAATAGATACTGTGTTTCAAACATTGAAGATTTTAGTAAAAAAAATTCTTTCCATAGAGTTTTGTGGGATCATTCAATGGATCCAAAAACCAAAGGATTTATTAAACTAAAAAAAAATAAAAAAATAAAAAAAGTAATATTATGTTCAGGAAAAATATATTTTGATCTTTTATTAGCTAGAGAAAAATTAAAAAAAAATGATGTTATTTTATTTCGAATTGAACAGCTTTACCCTTTTCCAGCAAAAAGTTTAGTAAAAGAAATTAAACCATTTGCAAAAAATGCTAAATTTTATTGGTGCCAGGAAGAGCCAAAAAATATGGGTGCATGGCTACTGGTTAGAGATTATATACAATGGACATTAGATTATATAAAAGCTAATAATAGAGAAATTTCTTATATTGGGAGAAATCCTGATGCAACACCAGCTACAGGTTATGCAGCAAGGCATTTAGCTCAACAAAAAGAAATAATTAATAAAGTTTTTAATTAATAATGACAGAAAAAATTTTAGTACCAGTGCTTGGAGAGAGTATTACAGAAGCAACAATTTCTAAATGGTTAAAAAGCAAAGGTGAGAGTATTAACGCTGATGAACCAGTAGTAGAATTAGAGACAGATAAAGTTAATATAGAAGTTCCATCTCCAATTGATGGAACACTTGCAAAAATTAATTTTAAAAAAGGTGATGTTGTAGAAGTTGGTGCTATTCTAGGAGAAATTTCAACTGGAACAGTAAATAAAAAAGAAGAAAAAGTTCAAAATAAAGAGGATTTACAAAAAAAAGAATCTGACAATGTAGTAAGTTTTGAGAAAGAAAAAATACAAAAACCAAAAATTTTTGAAGATGAAAAAAAACAAGAACCATTAGTCTTAAGAAAAGAAAAGCCATTAGTTTTAGATAAAGAGGAACCGTTAGTTTTAACAAAAGAGCTACCTAGTAAACAAAAAACAATTCGCGAAAAGGTACTATCTCCAGCAGTAAGAAAAATTGTAGAAGAAAATAAGATTGATATTAGTTCAATTAAAGGAACAGGTAAGTCTGGTCAAATTTTAAAAGGTGACTTAATTAGTTTAATGGGATCAGCCCCTCAGCCATCGGAAAGAAAACTAAAATATGGTCCTGAAGAAAGAATTAAAATGAGCAGACTAAGACAAACCATAGCAAAAAGACTAAAAGAAGCTCAAGAAAATGCAGCTATGTTAACTACATTTAATGAAGTTGATATGACAAATATTATTAAAATGAGAAAAAATAACCAAGAGGATTTTCAAAAACGATTTGGAATAAAACTTGGTTTTATGTCTTTTTTTGTAAAAGCTTGTGTGCTTGGATTGAAAGCATTTCCAGCAATCAATGCCGAAATAGAGAGTGAAGAAATTATATATAAAAACTATTATAATATTAGTTTTGCAGTTGGTACTGAAAAAGGTTTAGTTGTTCCAGTATTAAGAAATGCAGATGAATTATCATTTGCAGAAATAGAGAAAAATATAAAAACAATTTCTGAAAAAGCTAGAGATGGAAAACTAGCTATTGATGATTTACAAGGTGGAACATTTACAATAAGCAATGGAGGTGTATATGGCTCTATGCTTTCAACACCAATTCTTAATCCACCACAATCAGGAGTACTCGGGATGCACAATATAGTTGAAAGACCTATTGCTATAAATGGAGAAGTTGAAGTTAGACCAGTAATGTATTTGGCTTTATCGTATGATCATAGAATAATAGATGGCAAAGACTCAGTTTCTTTTTTAAAGTTATTAAAAGAAAATCTTGAGGATCCAAGAAAACTATTTTTAGACCTTTAAAATGACAGAAAAATTTCAAGCAACTATAATCGGAGGTGGTCCAGGTGGCTATGTATGTGCAATAAGATTAGCCCAACTGGGTTTAAAAACTGCATGCATTGAATCTAGAGGGAGTTTAGGAGGAACTTGCTTAAATATTGGATGCATACCTTCAAAAAGTTTGCTTAATCTTTCAGAAAATTTTCATAAAGCAAAAAATTTTTCAAAAATTGGTATTGAAGTTGGCGAGGTTAAACTCAATCTCCAAAAAATGATGGAAAATAAAGACAAAGCGGTAACGACTTTGACAAAAGGTGTAGAATTTTTATTTAAGAAAAATAAAGTAACTTATTTTAAAGGTACTGGTAAATTAAAATCAAAATCTGAAATATCAATTATAGATAAAAATAATAAAGAGACAAATATAGAATCAGAAAATATTATTATAAGTACTGGCTCAGAACCTGTACCTCTTCCAGGAGTTGAGTTTGATGAAGAAAAAATAATTTCTTCTACTGGTGCGTTATCATTAAAGTCTGTCCCAAAAAAAATGGTAGTTGTTGGTGGTGGTTATATTGGCTTAGAAATGGGATCTGTTTGGTCTAGATTAGGATCAGAAATCCATGTTATTGAATTTTTAGATCATATTACACCAGGCATGGATAAAGAAATTTCAAATGAATTTATGAAAATTTTAAGGAAACAAGGTTTAAATTTTCATTTAGAAACAAAAGTTGAAAAGATATCAAAATCAAAAAATGGGGTTTTAATTGAAACTTTGGACAAAAAAGGAAAAAAAACAAAACTTGAAAGTGATGTAGTTTTGATTTCTGTAGGCAGAAAACCTTATACAAAAAATTTAAATTTAGAAAAAGTAGGAATAAAATTAGATGAAAAAAAAAGAATTAAAGTTAATAAAAATTATCAAACAAATATAGAAAATATTTATGCTATTGGGGATGTTATTGCAGGTCCAATGTTAGCTCATAAAGCTGAAGAAGAAGGGATAGCTGTTGCAGAATTAATTTCTGGGCAATCTGGCCATGTTAATTATGAAGTTATACCTGGTGTTGTTTATACAACACCTGAAGTTGCATCAGTAGGCAAAACTGAAGAACAACTTAAGGAAAAAAATACAAAGTATAAAATTGGAAAGTTCCCCTTTATGGCTAATTCAAGAGCAAAAGCTATTGATGAACCAGATGGGTTTGTAAAAATTTTAGCTGATGCAACCACAGATAAGGTACTAGGTGTTCATTTGATAGGTCCTCATGCAGGAGAATTAATTGCAGAAATGGCAATAGCAATGGAATTTGGGGCTAGCTCTGAAGATATTGCAAGAACTTGTCATGCTCATCCTACTTTTTCTGAGGCTGTAAAAGAAGCAGCTTTATCAGTAGAAAAAAGACAAATTCACTCGTAGTATATTTTCATATGAAAATATGAAAATTCCAATTTTATTACCAAATATATTTAACCATCCATTTACTTATAACTCCTCTAAGTTAAATCTTAAATTGGGTGATTATGTTGAAGTACCATTTGGAAAAAGTAAAAAAATTGGAATTGTTTGGGATGAGTTTGAAAAAACAAAAAACAAAAAATATTTAGTAAAAAACATAATTAGAAGATTAGAAATTCCACCTATAAATTTAGAAACAATTAATTTTTTAAAATGGTTCTCAGAATACAATATGGTTCCATTAGGAATGTCTTTAAAATTACTTTTATTAAGTAGTGAAGCTATTGAAGTACAAAATTATAAAGAATTACAAAAATATACTACATACAAAAAAACCAATGAAATTAAGCTTTCTGACGAACAATTGACTTCAGTAAAAGATATAACCAAAAATGATAATAAATTTAGAGTACATGTAATTCAAGGAACAACTGGATCAGGAAAAACAATCGTATATTTTAACAGTATAAAAAAAAAATTAAATGAAGGCTTTCAAGGTTTAATTTTATTACCCGAGATAGGTTTAACTGAAGAATTTCAAAAAAAATTCCTTGAATTTTTTGGTTTTGAAGCTGCTATCTGGCATTCATCAGTAACAAAAAAAAATAAAAAAATTATATGGAATGGTGTTGCTACTGGAAAAATTAAAGTACTAATTGGAGCTAGATCATCATTATTTTTACCTTTTTACAATTTAGGCATAATTATTGTGGATGAAGAGCATGATCAATCTTACAAGCAAGATGAAGGGATAATTTATAATGCCAGAGATATGGCTATTTCAAGAGCTTCGTTTGCAAATATACCAATAAATTTAGTTACTGCAGTTCCCTCAGTCGAAACATTTGATAATATTAAAAAAGGAAAATTTTTTCATTCAAGATTATATAAAAGATATTTAGATGCAAATCTTCCAAATCATGAAATAATAAATCTAAATAAAAGTAACTTAAAAAAAAATTCCTGGATATCTGATAAAACAATTGAAAAAGTAAAAGATCATTTAATTAAAAATGATCAAGTACTTTTTTTTGTAAATAGAAGAGGATTTGCTCCTTATGTTCTTTGTAAAAAATGTTTAAAATCACATACATGCCCAAACTGCTCAATAAATTTAGTTTACCATAAAAAAAAAGATAATTTAGTTTGCCATTACTGCGGATATACAACAAAATTAAATAGAAAATGTAATGATAATAAAAATTGTGAATATGTATTTAGTGGACCAGGTGTAGAAAGAATTTATGATGAAGTAAAAAAAATTTTTTCAGATAAAGAAATTGCTATTTTTTCAAGTGATACAATGAATAAAAAATCATCTTCGGAAACTCTAGAAAAAATTAAAAATAATAAAATTTCAATTTTAGTTGGAACTCAACTTATATCTAAAGGATTTCATTTTCCAAATTTAAATTGTATAGTTGTTGTAGATATAGACTTAACTTTACATGGACATGACTTAAGATCTGCCGAAAAAAATTTACAATTATATCATCAGTTATCTGGAAGAGCGGGAAGAACTGGAAAACCTGCAACAGTATATTTTCAAACTTATAATATTCAATCAGATAAGATATCTGAAATTACTAACGCTAATCCTGATATATTTTTAGAAAAAGAACTAGTACTTAGAAAAAAAAATAATCTACCTCCTTTTGAAAGATTTATATCAATTATATTAAGTGGAAAAAATCAAAAAAAGATTGAGTTATTTGCTTACAAACTTAAAGAAAAATTAAACGATAATTTAAATGCAAAAATACTAGGTCCAGTGATTGCGCCAATATTTAAAATAAATAAAAATTTTAGATATAGAATGTTGATCAGATCTACAAAAACACAAAAAATGCAAAAATCTTTGTCTAACGTTTTAAACGATTTCAAAAATCAAAAAGAAATAAAACTAGCAGTTGATGTTGACCCAATAAGCTTTAATTAAGGCCCTTAAATTAAGCTTTTTTGCTAACGTGTCGCTTGAAGAGATTAATTTCATATGCTAATTAAATTCAACTTTTATAAAACCTCATAACTAATAGGGATATACATTGAGCGACAAAAATAGATTTTCAGACTCTTCTGCAAAGAGCTATTCGCAAGCGCTTTATGAACTAGCATTTGAAGAAAAAAATTTGAATCATGTTGAAAAAAATGTGATCTCGCTTCTCAGGCTCATTTCTCAAAGTGAAGATTTTAATTCGCTTATTAAAGATCCAACAAATAAGCAAGAAAATCAGTTAAATGTTATAAATATAATTTTTGAAAAATTTAATTTGAACAATCTATTAAAAAAATTTTTAAATTTTTTAGTAATTAAAAGAAGATTTTTTTATCTTGAAAAAATTTTAAAAGATTTCATAATGATTTGTTCAAAAAACCGTGGTGAAATTTCTGCAAAATTAACTGTAGCAAAAGAACTTAGTGAAAATCAAATAAATAGAATAAAAAATGATTTATCACAAGATTTTGGTTCAGATGTTAAATTAAACTACAACTATGACCCAGGGTTGATAGGGGGACTAATTATGCAAATAGAAAGTGTTATGATTGATACATCTATCAAAAATAAATTACAAAAAATTGAAAACAAAATGATTGAGGCATAAATGGAAATAAATCCGTCAGAAGTAACAAAAATATTAAAAGAGCAAATTAAAAAATTTGGAGATAAAGCAGAAGTAACTGAAGTTGGCCAGGTCTTGTCTGTTGGTGATGGAATAGCAAGAATATATGGTTTAGATAATGTTCAAGCAGGTGAGATGGTTGAATTTTCCGATGGTTCAAAAGGCATGGCCTTAAACTTAGAAAGTGATAATGTTGGTGTTGTAATTTTTGGTGATGATAGAGCTGTAAAAGAAGGTGACACTGTAAAAAGAACTGGAGCAATTGTAGATACTCCAGTAGGCAAAGAGTTATTAGGAAGAGTTGTTGATGGATTGGGAAATCCAATAGATGGAAAAGGCGCACTAGATAAAAGTATAAAAAGAAGCAGAGTTGAAGTTAAAGCTCCAGGAATAATTCCAAGAAAATCTGTAAATGAACCAATGCAATCAGGACTAAAATCAGTTGATAGTTTAGTTCCTATAGGAAGAGGACAAAGAGAATTAATTATTGGTGACAGACAAACAGGAAAAACTGCAGTTGCAATTGATACAATAATTAATCAAAAAAAAATTAATGAATCCAATGATGAAAAACAAAAATTATATTGTATTTATGTAGCAATTGGGCAAAAAAGATCCACCGTAAGACAAATAGAAAAATCATTAGAAGAAGCTGGAGCTATGGAGTACACAACAATAGTTGCAGCAACAGCATCAGATGCAGCACCACTTCAATTTTTAGCCCCTTACACAGGATGTGCTATGGGGGAGTATTTTAGAGACAATGGAATGCATGCTTTAATCATTTATGATGATTTATCTAAGCAAGCAGTTGCATATAGACAAATGTCGTTATTATTAAGAAGACCTCCCGGACGAGAAGCTTATCCGGGTGATGTTTTTTATTTACACAGCAGACTACTTGAAAGAGCGGCTAAGCTTAGTGATGAACATGGAGGAGGATCTTTAACAGCGCTTCCAATTATTGAAACACAAGGTGGAGATGTATCTGCATTTATTCCAACCAATGTAATTTCAATCACAGATGGGCAAATATTCCTTGAAACAAATTTGTTTAACCAAGGAATTAGACCGGCAATTAATGTTGGTTTGTCTGTATCCAGAGTTGGATCTTCGGCTCAAACAAAAGCTATGAAAAAAGTATCTGGTTCAATGAAACTAGAACTTGCACAATACAGGGAGATGGCAGCATTTGCTCAATTTGGATCAGACCTGGATGCTTCAACTCAAAAATTATTAAATAGAGGCTCAAAACTAACTGAACTTTTAAAACAAAAACAATATTCACCAATGACAGTTGCAGAACAAGTGATTTCAGTTTTTTGTGGTGTTAAAGGTTATTTAGACGATCTTGATTTAAAAGATATTTCGACATTTGAAACAAAAATTATTGAAAAATGTAAATCTGAAAAACCAGAAATTTTGGAAGCTATTTCTAAATCTGGAAAATTAGAAGAAGATACTGAAAATTTATTAGTAGAAACTATTAAAGAACTAAAACAAAATTTTAACTCTTAAATATATGGCCAGTTTAGATGATTTAAAAAAAAGAATTTCTAGTGTTAAATCTACACAGAAAATTACTAAAGCAATGAAGATGGTTGCAGCAGCAAAATTAAGGAAAGCACAAGAAAATGCCGAAAAAGGAAGACCTTATTCTGAAAAAATGAATAATATTATTCTTAATCTTTCAAGCGGAATATCTGATCAGGAAAATGCACCAAAACTTCTTACTGGAACAGGAGAAGAAAAGACCCATCTCTGTGTAGTTATGACATCAGACAGAGGTTTATGTGGAGGTTTTAATACAAATATTATTAAGAAAGCGAAACAATATTTTCAAAAAATATTAAAAGATAATAAAATATTAAAAATTATAACCGTTGGTTCAAAAGGTTATGATCAATTAAAAAGACAATATAAAGATAATATAATTGAAAAAATTTCATTTAAAGAATCTAAAAATATTAACTATTTTGATGCAGACAAAGTTGGAAAAATTATAATTGATAGATTTGAGAAAAAAGAATTTGATGTATGCGCAATTTTTTATAACCAGTTTAAAAATGTAATTACTCAAATACCACAAGAACAGCAAATTATACCTTTAAAATCTAATAAAGAAAATGAAACAAGTTCTGGGGATAATTATGAATTTGAACCAGAAGAAGATGAAATTTTAAGTAATTTATTACCTAAAAATATCTCTACACAAGTTTTTAAAGCAATGTTAGAAAATTCAGCAAGCGAGCAAGGTTCAAGAATGAGTGCCATGGATAATGCAACAAGAAATGCAGGTGAAATGGTTGACAAACTTACAATTCAGTATAACAGAAGCCGTCAAGCTGCAATTACCAAAGAATTAATTGAAATAATATCAGGAGCAGAAAGTTTATAATTATGAGAAAAGGAAAAATTACACAAGTTATCGGAGCGGTAGTAGATGTTAAATTCGATGGAGACTTACCTGAAATTTTAACTGCATTAGAATGTGATAATTCAGGTAATAGGCTTGTTTTGGAAGTTGCTCAGCATTTAGGTGAGTCAAGTGTTAGAACAATTGCTATGGATGCTACCGAAGGATTAAAAAGAGGAGACGAAGTTACAGATACCGGTTCACCAATTAAAGTTCCAGTAGGACCCGAGACGCTAGGAAGAATTATTAATGTTATAGGTGAGCCCATTGACGAAAAAGGTGAAGTTAAAACTAAAGAGAGCTGGCCTATTCATAGAGCAGCACCCGAATTTAACGATCAATCAACAGAAACAGAAATTTTAGTAACAGGAATTAAAGTAGTAGACCTGTTAGCACCTTATGCAAAGGGAGGTAAAATTGGTTTATTTGGTGGTGCGGGAGTTGGTAAAACAGTAATAATTATGGAATTAATAAATAATATTGCAAAAGCTCATGGAGGATTTTCAGTATTTGCAGGTGTTGGAGAAAGAACTAGAGAAGGAAATGATCTTTATCATGAAATGATAGAGTCGGGAGTAATTAAACCTGAGGGACCTGGATCAAAAGCTGCATTAGTTTATGGTCAAATGAACGAACCTCCAGGAGCAAGATCAAGAGTTGCACTTACAGGATTAACTGTTGCAGAATATTTTAGAGATCAAGAAGGTCAAGATGTACTATTTTTCGTAGATAACATTTTTAGGTTTACTCAAGCAGGTTCAGAGGTATCAGCCTTGTTAGGAAGAATTCCTTCAGCTGTAGGTTATCAACCCACTCTGGCTACGGATATGGGTAATTTACAAGAAAGAATTACCACAACTAACAAGGGTTCTATTACATCTGTACAAGCCATATATGTTCCTGCTGATGATTTAACAGACCCAGCACCAGCAACATCTTTTGCTCACTTAGATGCAACAACTGTATTGTCTAGACAGATTGCGGAACTTGGAATTTATCCAGCTGTAGATCCTTTAGATTCAACATCTAGAATTTTAGATCCTAGAATTGTTGGTGATGAACACTATAGAGTGGCAAGAGAAGTTCAGAAAATTTTACAAACATACAAATCTTTACAAGATATTATTGCAATTTTAGGAATGGATGAGTTATCAGAAGAAGATAAATTAATTGTTGCAAGAGCAAGAAAAATTCAGCGATTTCTATCACAACCATTTTTTGTTGCTGAAGTTTTTACAGGTTCTCCAGGGAAATTAGTTGATTTAGAATCTACAATTAAAGGTTTTGATGCAATTTGTAAGGGCGAATATGATCACTTACCCGAAGCAGCCTTCTATATGGTTGGTACAATAGAAGAAGCAATTGAAAAAGCCGAGAAGATGGCAAAAGATGTTGCTTAATGAGTGAAGAATTTAAAGTTGAAATAGTAAATCCAGAAAGGTCTTTTTTGTTAAAAGAAGATGTTACAGAAGTAGTTATACCTGCTTTTGAAGGAGAAATGGGAATTCTAAAAGATCATATTTCACTTATTTCTTTTTTAAAACCAGGCATTATAACAGTTTATTCAAAGTCAGAAGAAGACAAATATTTTGTTGAAGATGGAATAGTAGAATTTAAGGAGAACAATTTATCAATTCTAACAAGTTCTATTTATAAGATTTCTGATCTTGATAAAAATAAAATAGATCAAATAGTTAAAGATGCTGAAAAAGAGTCCAGCGAAGAAAATATTGATGATCAAAAAAGATATTTAATTGATCAAAAGATAGAAGTTTTAAAAAATTTAAGTTTAAATTAGGTTAATATTTTGGATACTTCTTGCTTAAGGTTTTTATAAACATCAAGTTTAAAGCTTACAGCTATTTTTGTTAAATCTTTCAAATCAATCCATTTCCAATCTAAAAATTCGGGTTTTTTTGTATGTATATTAATTTCCGAATCATTTCCAACAAATCTCATAACAAACCATTTTTGTATTTGGCCTTTGAATTTACCTTTCCAAATAATTCCTATTAAATGGTTAGGTAATATATAAGTTAATTTTTTGTCAATTTCCTTAATTAGTTCTACACTTACAATGCTAGTTTCTTCCTTTAATTCTCTTAAAGCAGCTTCATAATAATTTTCACTTCCATCGACACCACCTTGGGGCATTTGCCAAAAATTCTTTGGATTATCAATTCTTTTTGCAACAAAAACCTTATCTTTATTATTTAGTAAAACTATCCCCACCCCTTTTCTTAAGGGCAATCTAGAAAAATTCTTTTTCATTATACTATTAACCGTTTAGCAATGAGATTGCAAAATCTAGCTGGTTATCAGTTTTTGTACCAATTCTAAATTCGTCTGAGCTTTCGCTTACTTCTATATCTGGCGTTATACCAGTTCCTGAAATTGATTCTCCCGATGGTAAATAATATTTAGAAATTGTTAATCTTATAGCACCTTCATTTTTTAACGGTATGATAGATTGAACTGATCCTTTACCATATGAGTTTTCTCCAATCAAAATTGCTCTTTTGTGATCTTTAAGAGCGCCAGCTACAATTTCAGATGCAGATGCAGAGCCATAATTAATTAAAACGACTAATGTTTTTCCATTAATTATATCTCCTTTTTTTGCAAAATATTTTTTATTTTCATAAGATTTTCTACTTTTGGTAGATACAATCTCACCATTGTCTAAAAAAAAATCTGAAATTTTTACTGCTTGAGAAAGTAATCCTCCAGGATTGTTTCTCAAATCTAGAACATATTTATTAATTTTTTTCTTTTTAAATTTTTTTATTTTATCTTTTACCTGTCTTGAGCTATTTTCATTAAATGCTGTTAGTCTTATATAGCCAACATTATCATCAATTATTTTTGATTTTACAGATTCGACTACTATAATTTCTCTTATAATTTCAAATGTTAATGCCTTTTTTACTCCTTTTCTTCTAACTGTAATTTCTATTTTCGACCCAACAGGACCCCTCATTAGCTCTACTGCTTCAGATAGAGTTTTTCCTTGAACCTGAACTCCATCTACTTTTACAATATAGTCGCCAGCTTTTACACCTTCTCTTTCAGCTGGTGAATCATCCATTGGAGTAATTACTTTCACAACACCAAATTCCATTCCTACCTCTATTCCTAAGCCACCAAACTTTCCACTCGTTTCAGTTTCCATTTCTTTAAAAGTATCTGGAGACATGTAAGCAGAGTAAGGGTCCAAAGATTGTAGGACACCATTAATTGCAGCATCCATTGCATCACCATGATTCACTTCATCTACATATTCTTTATTTATTTTATCTAGGACTTCTCCAAATAAATCAATCTTATCGTAAATATTTTCATCATTAGCCGCAAAGGTAATTTTTGAAAAGATAAATAAAATTGCAGTTAAAAATATTACTTTAAATTTTTTTTTCATATAATTATTTTTTCTTTTGGAATTAATTCAGACCATATTTTTTCAAGTTCATAAAATTTTCTTTTTTCTGGATTAAATATATGAACTATTAAATCTATTCCGTCTATTAATTTCCAGTCATTACTATCCTTACCTTCAATTTTGCAGTTAATAATTCCATTATTTTGGAATTTTTCTAAAACTTGTTCTGAGAGTGCTTGTATATGTCTAGACGAAGTTCCACTTGCAATTATCATATGATCAGCAATTGAAGATTTATTTTTTAAATCAATTGACACTATGTCTATAGCTTTATTCGAATCGAGAGTGCTAATTATTATATTTTTGAGATCCGAAATTTTATCCATTAATTAAACAAATTTTATCAAATTTTTCTTAATTGAGAAGATGAAATATTTACTTTTTTAAATTTTACAAATTTTAAACCTTTATTATTTAGTTTTCTAAAAGCCATAGATTTTAAAGATTTTGATTTATAATTTGTTCGATCAAAAACTAAAATGTTACATTTTGACGAAATTTCTTTCCATTTATGCCACTTATGGAAAGTAATTAAATTATCAGCACCCATTAAAAAATATATCTTAAATCTACTATTTCTTTTTTTTAAATAATTTACTAGATCTATAGTTTTGTTTGATTTGATCTTATCTTCATAAAATTTAACTGAAATAAAATTATGTTTTTTTACAATTTTTTTTGCAAAATTAATTCTTTTTTTAAGAGAAAAATAACTTTTAGATTTAAAAGGATTACTTTTTGTGACGGCCCAAATTATTTTATTAATTTTAAATTTTTTTTTTGCCTTAATTGAAATTTTCAGATGACCTATATGTGCAGGATCAAAAGATCCTCCAAGAATTCCAATTTTTTTTTTATAATTTATTTTCAATTTAATTTCTTATTTGTCCTTTTCCTAGAACCTCATACTTGTATGAAATTAATTGATTTAAACCTACAGGTCCTCTAGGCGGGAGTCTATTAGTTGAAATTCCCACTTCTCCTCCAAATCCAAATTCTCCACCATCGGCAAATTGTGTAGAAGTATTATGCATTGCAATCGAACTTTTAATGTTTTTCAAAAAAAAATCTGCATTTTTTTTATTTTTTGTAATTATGCTATCAGTATGCATAGTACCGTATTTATTAACATGATTAACTGCTTCTGAAACAGAATTTACCGCCTTAACAGATACTTTTGCAGACAAATATTCAGTTAACCAATCTTTTTCTTTTGCTAATTCACATTTACCATTAAAATTTTTTTTAATAATTCTGTCAGCAAATATTTTACAATTATTTTTTAATAAATTTTCTAATACAGGGTCACAAAATTTTTTTAAAATTTTCTTATGCATCAAAATTGTTTCTGTTGCTCCACATATGCCCGTATTTCTTAGCTTTGCATTATAAGCAATTTTTATAGCCATATTTAAATCAGCATCTTTATCAATATAAGTATGGCAAATTCCTTCTAAATGTCCAATTATTGGAACTGATGACAACTCTTGTACTTTTTTGACTAAGTTTTTTCCTCCTCTAGGAATAATTATATCAACAAATTTTTCCATTTTTGACAACAAATAATCTACAGATTTTCTATCCTTAGTTTTTACTATTTGAACATAGTTTTGATCGATATTATTAATTTTTAGAGAATCTCTAAATAAATTTACAAGAATTTTATTTGAATTATATGCTTCAGATCCTCCTCGTAGAATTACTGCA
>CACDKW010000002.1 GCA_902553465.1 uncultured Pelagibacteraceae bacterium
GTTAGGTGTAAGTAAATTTATTTTATCTAAAAAAAACTCTAAAACGTATTTTTTTATCAAATCATCCTTAATGGAATAGGCGACAGATTTTATTTTTTTTTCAAATATTGCTAGAGATGAAGGATCATTTTTGGTTTCACTTTTATAATGATTAAATATAAAATTATGAATTGATATTTTTTCTTCTTTGGTAAATTTAATAAAAAAATCTTTTCCATTTTTATTTATAAAGCTATCTGGATCCTCTTTATTGGGTAAAAATAGAAAAGAAATTTGCTTTTCAGGTTTTAATTCTTTTATTAAATTTTCTGCAGCTCTTAAAGCTGCTTTATAACCACTTTCGTCTCCATCAAAACAAATTATTAGATCATCATAAAATTGATTTAAAATTGACACCTGTCTATCGGTAAGAGAAGTTCCAAGATTGGCAACTACATTTTCTACTCCCTTACTTCTTAAGCCAATCACATCCATATATCCCTCAACCAAATAAACATATTCAATTTTATTTGATAATTTTCTTGCGTAATCTAAATTATATAAATTTGATCCTTTTTTAAAAAAAGGTGTTTCGGGTGAATTAATATATTTTGCTAAATAATTATTTTCTTTAATTGTTCTCCCGCCTAAAGCTATTGGTTGACCGGTAATACTGTTAATTGGAAAAATTACCCTATCTCTAAATCTTTCTATATATATTTTTTTTTTATCATCAAAATAAAATAAGCCTGTGTCTATTATATTTTTTTCAGTAAACTTTGATTTAATTTTTTCATAAAAACTTGAATTGAAAGGTACAAAGCCAATTTTAAAATTTAATACATCTTCTTTAGATAATTTTCTTTTTTTTAAATATTCTCTTACAAAATTGAAGTCTTGATTTTTTAAAAGTTCATTATGATAAAACTCTACATACATTTTGAAAATCTCAGAATATTCATTCCACTGTTTTTCCCTTTCTTCATCTTGTTTTGAAAAAGTGTATGGTTGCATTCCTGCCAAATTTGCTAAATATTTGATAGCTTCTCCAAATTTTAAATTTTGAGTTTGCATAATAAAATCAAAAATATTTCCATGCTCTGCTGTACTGAAACAATGATAAAAACCTTTTTCATCATTTACGGTAAACGATGGCGTTTTTTCAGTTTTAAAAGGAGAAAGTCCTACAAATTCTTTTCCTCTTTTTTTTAAATTAACTGTTTTTGAAACAACTGTTGAAACTTTTAGTCTAGTTTTGATTTCGTCTAAATATTCTTTTGGATATTTCATAAATTAATATTACTTTCCCAATATCTCCTTTAGTAGTGATCCTGCTTTGGAAAAATCTAAAGTATCTGAGTAATTTTTTTTTAGCTCTCCCATCACTTTTCCCATATCTTTTATTGAGTTAGCTCCAAGTTTCTGTGCCACTTCAGAGCATATCCTCTTTGTTTCTTCCTCGCTCAATTGTTTGGGTAAGTAGTCAGACAATATTTTATGTTCACTTTCCTCTATTTTTAATAAATCTTCTCTGTTATTTTTTTTATATACATCAATTGATTCGGCTCTTTGTTTGATCATTTTTTTTAAAAGCTTCTTAATATCATCGTCATCTGTATCTTTCTTATTTGGGCCAGATCTATTAGAGATATCGAGATCCTTTATTGCTGATAAAATTAACCTATAAGTTGATATTCTTGATTTATCTTTAGCTTTTAAAGCTTCATTATAATCCAAATTAATTTTATTTTTGAGGTCCATCAGTTTTATCCACTGTATAGAAAAAATTGTTCAAAAGAACAAATTGTATTTTAAAAAAAATATATTAGATCTGTTGCGAAAAAATAGGTTTTATTGTATTAACCTTTAACTCATGAGTTGTAATTGAACAAAAAGCAAAAAGTAAACTCAAAAAAATTTTCACATTTATCATCAGGGGTTTTAGTTCTCGAAAATAAAACAATTTTTAAAGGTATTGGAATTGGGTACCAAGGAACAGCTACAGGAGAAATTTGCTTTAATACTTCTTTAACAGGTTACCAAGAAATTATGTCTGATCCTTCCTATGCTGGGCAAATTATTAATTTTACCTTCCCACACATTGGAAATGTTGGTACCAATAAAGAAGATCATGAGTCAGATAAAATTTGGACAAAAGGAGTTATTTTTAATACAGAAATAACTAGTCCATCAAATTACAGATCCCTAAAAAAACTGGATAGTTGGCTTAAAAAAAATAAAATTATTGGCATAACAGGATTGGACACTAGAAGTTTAACTAATTTTATTAGAGATAAAGGGGCACCCAAAGGTACAATTTCTAATAATAATAAAGGCAGTTTTAATCTTAAAAAATTAACTAATAGCTCTATTAAATGGCCTGGATTAAATGGTCTTGATTTAGCAAAAATAGTTACAACTAAAAAAAAATATATATGGAAAGGTTTCAAAACTTGGAAAAAAGGTAAAGGTTTTGAAAAAAATAAAAAGAAAAAATATAAAATTATCGCAATCGATTATGGAATTAAAAAAAATATATTAAGATATTTTTCTAATTTTAATTGTGAAGTAACTGTTGTTCCCTGTAAACTAGAAGCTGAAGAAATTATTAAATTGAAGCCTGATGGAATCTTTTTATCAAATGGTCCTGGTGATCCTGCTGCAACAGGTAAATATGCAATAAATATAATTCAAAAATTAATTAAAACGAATATTCCAATATTTGGAATATGTCTTGGACATCAATTGTTAGCTTTGGCACTTAAAGCAAAAACAAAAAAAATGAAATTGGGTCACAGAGGTGCAAATCATCCAGTAAAGAATTTAATTAATAGTAAGGTTGAGATAACAAGTCAAAATCACGGATTTGAAGTAGTTAAAGAAAGCTTACCAAAAAATGTTGAGATGACACACAAATCTTTATTTGATAATTCTGTAGAAGGAATAAAATTAAAAAATAAACCTGTTTTTTCTGTTCAATATCACCCGGAGTCAAATCCTGGTCCCCAAGATAGCCATTATTTATTTAATCAATTTATTAATGACGTAAAAAAAAATGCCAAAAAGAAAAGATATTAAAAAAATTTTAGTAGTAGGAGCTGGTCCAATAATTATTGGCCAAGCCTGTGAATTTGATTACTCAGGTACTCAAGCATGTAAGGCGTTAAAAGATGAAGGTTATAAAGTTATATTAATAAACTCAAATCCTGCAACAATTATGACTGACCCTGGTATTGCAGACAAAACTTATGTTGAACCAATAACAATAGATATTTTAGAAAAAATTTTAGTAAAAGAAAAACCTGATGCAATTTTACCAACTATGGGTGGGCAAACTGCACTAAATTTAGCGATCAAAGCAGAAAAAATCGGATTACTCAAAAAATATAAAATTGAACTAATTGGAGCAAATTCAAAAGCTATTTCTAATGCTGAGGATAGAAAAAAATTTAGAAAAAATATGAGCGATATTGGATTAAATCTTCCAAAATCAGAAATCGTTAATAATATGAAACAAATTAAAAAATCTTTAAGTAAAGTTGGATTGCCAGCAATAATCAGACCTGCATTTACTCTTGGTGGACTTGGAAGTGGTATAGCAAAAACTAAAAAAGATTTTTTTAAACGTGTTAAGGAAGGTCTTGATGCATCTCCAGTAAATCAAGTTTTGGTAGAGGAGTGTTTGGAAGGTTGGAAAGAATTTGAAATGGAAGTTGTTAGAGACAGAAAAGATAACTGTATTATAATATGTTCTATAGAAAATTTAGACCCAATGGGAATTCACACAGGAGATTCTATTACAATAGCACCTGCTTTAACTCTTACTGACAAAGAATATCAGATCATGCGAAACGCTTCCATTGCATGCTTAAGAAAAATTGGAGTAGAAACGGGAGGTTCAAACGTTCAGTTCGCCATTAATCCAAAAAATGGACGAATGGTAATTATAGAAATGAATCCTAGAGTTTCTAGATCTTCAGCACTTGCATCAAAAGCAACTGGTTTTCCGATAGCAAAAGTGGCAGCAAAACTAGCCATTGGTTACACTCTTGATGAATTAAAAAATGAGATTACCAAAGTTACTCCTGCATCTTTTGAACCAACTATAGATTATGTGGTTACAAAAATTCCTAGATTTACTTTTGAAAAATTCTCCAGTTCACCTGCAATATTAGGAACTTCAATGAAATCCGTTGGTGAGGCAATGGCAATTGGTAGAAACTTCAAAGAATCTCTTCAAAAAGCATTAATATCTTTGGAGATTGGTTTTTCAGGTTTGGATAGAATTTTTGATTTAAATAAGAGTGATATTGAAAAAAAACTTAAGATCAATATCCCAAACAAAATTTTATTAATTGCAGAAGCAATACGTAAAAAAATTAATTTAAAAAAAATACACAAATTATCAAAAGTAGATCCTTGGTTCTTAGAGCAAATTAAAGGGATTGTAGATGAAGAAAATAAAATCTCTAAAAAAGGCCTACCTAAAAACTTTAACGAATTTAATCGAATTAAATCAATAGGATTCTCTGATAAGAAATTATCTCAACTAACTAATTTAAAAGAGAAAATTGTTAGAAGAAAAAGGATTGCTTTAAAAGTTTTACCTGTGTTTAAAAAAGTAGACACATGTGCTGCTGAATTTAAATCTTTCACTCCTTACATGTACTCAACATATCAAAGAAATTTTTCATTAAATACAGAATGTGAGGCTAATCCTTCTAGAAAAAATAAAATTATTATTCTAGGTGGTGGACCAAACAGAATAGGCCAAGGAATTGAATTTGATTACTGCTGTTGCCAAGCAAGTTACTCTTTAAAAGAAGTTGGATTCGAAACAATAATGATCAACTGTAACCCAGAAACTGTTTCAACTGATTATGATACAAGTAACAGATTATATTTTGAGCCTTTAATCGAGGAGTATGTACACAACATAATTTTAAAAGAAAAATCAAAAGGAAATTTGATAGGAATAATTGCACAATTTGGTGGTCAAACTCCAATTAAATTGGCAAAATTTCTTAATGATAACTCTTTACCAATTATAGGTACTCAATATTCATCAATTGACTTAGCTGAAGACAGAGACAGATTTAGAAAACTTTTAATTAAACTAAAATTAAAACAAGCAGATAGTGGAATAGCCAAAACATACAAGGAGGCTATAAAAATAGCATCAGATATTGGCTTGCCACTTGTTGTACGACCTTCCTATGTATTAGGAGGTAGAGCCATGGAAATAGTACATGAAAAACACCAACTAAAAGATTTTGTTCAAGAAGCGTTTAAGGCTGCAGAAAATAATCCAATTCTAATTGATAGATTTATAAATAATGCAATGGAAGTAGATGTTGATGCAATATCTGATGGTAAAGATGTTTTTGTTGCTGGAGTTATGCAACATATTGAAGAAGCTGGAATTCATTCTGGAGATTCGGCATGCTGCATACCACCAGTGGCCATTAAAAAAGAGCTAATTGATGAAATTAACAATCAAACAAAAAAATTAGCATTAGCTTTAAAAGTAAAAGGTTTTATGAACGTTCAGTTTGCAATTAAAAACGATGAAATTTATATAATTGAAGTTAATCCAAGGGCAAGTAGAACTGTACCTTTTGTTTCTAAAGCTAAAGGAATTCCTTTAGCTAAAATTGCTTCAAGAATAATGGCAGGAGAAAAACTAAAAAAATTTAATTTAAAAAATAAAAATAAAAATATTTTTGCGGTTAAAGAAGCTGTTTTCCCATTTAATAAATTTCCAAATGTTGATGTTTTGTTGGGCCCTGAAATGAAATCAACAGGTGAAGTAATGGGAATAGATAAAGATTTTGGTCTAGCGTATGCCAAAAGTCAAATGGCTTCTCAAAATTCCTTACCAACTAAGGGAATGGCATTTATTTCTCTAAAAGACAGACATAAAAATGAAGGAGTAGAATTGGCAAAGCAATTAGTAAAGTTAGGTTTTAAATTATGTGGAACCGAAGGAACTGCAAATAGAATTATTAAAAATGGTATTAAGTGTAAAAAAATAAATAAGGTTAGTGGAGGTTCTCCACACATAATTGATGTATTAAATTCAAAAAAAATTGCATTAGTTATTAATACTGGGGGTGGAAAACGTGCATACCGTATTCAAGACTCTACGTCCTTAAGAAGATCAACTTTAATAAATAAAGTTCCGTATTGTACAAATATGTCAACTGCTTATGCTTTTTTAGAAGCTATTAAATCATTGAAAACAAAAAAAATAGAGGTCAAATCTTTACAAGAAATTTAGTCTTCGACTTTCCAATCAGTTTTAAATGTAACATAATTTACTTGAAGACAACGTCTTTCTTTAACTATTTCTTTTTTTTCCATTCCATGCCAAGTATTTGGGCCGCTTGAAAAAAAATATCCATAATTGTCTCTATAAGGAAGCGTTTTTATTTTTTTTAGATTATTGTCATAAAAATCTGTACCAAGGTCTTCACTTTCATTATGTTTATTTACAAATAATAAGCACGACATGATTTTTTCTTTAATATCACAATGAGGCTTAAGCCAAAAACCTTTTCTATCACAAATAACTTCTACTCTTACATAAGAATTGGATAAATCTTTTCCTGTTAATTCAGAAACTTTATTAGCTGTTTCTTTGCTCTGAAGTTCATTTATAAATTTTGTTAAGTGAGGAAACTTATTTGAATTTTCTTTTGTTACAAAACATCTGTATTTTAATGCTTTTCCTCCATCTGCGATTCCTGTTCGGTATTCTGGAGTTCCTCCATCTATCGCTCTTGTACCATCATATTTTAAATTATGTTCCACTGGATTGGCAATATCTGCATTGATGATTTCATTGATTTGCTCTTCAGTTAAAGGTTTATTTAATTCCCAATGATCAAATGGATCTTTAAATTTTTTTGAATTATTAATAATTGAATTTAAAAACGACATTAGGACAATTTCTCTTTTATTAGTCTGGCTATTCTATTTGTTTCATCTAATTTATCATAGCTCCAAGTATGCATTTCATCTTCTAATTTTCTAATTATATTCATGCTTTCTAATAGATTTCTAAATTTTTGGAATCTTTTATCACTTCTAGTAGCTGGAATCATTGCGACATAAATAGGTTTTCCTGTAAGAGCTGCCTCTGAAATCATAGAACTTGAATCACAAGTGACAACTATATACTTTGCCAATGATAAACTTGATAAATAAGCCTGTTTATCAACAGTATCAATTATTAAACTATTTTTATTAAAATATTCTTTTGCAAATTGGATAATTTTTTCAGGAGTACGATTTGATGGAATTATGATTAATTGTAAATTCTTTTCAAGAATTTGTTTATTAATTTTTGAAAAAATTTGGGTAATATGTTCTTTGCTGTAATTATAGTATTTTGTTGGTCCTCCTAAAATCAAAGTTATAACATCTTTTCCTTTTTCAATTTTGTTTACTAAATAATCTTTAGCATTATTGATTTCATCTATTGTAAGATAATGTATTGCGCCCTTTGAAATTAAAACATTTGGTCCATCTATGCTATCGTGATCTGGAGCCACTACAAAATCAAAATTTTGCAATGATACTTTAGGATTTTGAATATGAATATTTATAACTTTTTTATTACAATTTTTTTTTAGTATAATAGATGGAATAACGCTTTTTCTTCCACAAGAAATTATAACTTCATATTCTTTACTTATTTGATTTTTAAATATAAATTTTTTTAATGGAGTGAGTGAAGGTGGAACTAAATTCCAAGGAGTATTCAATTCAATTTTCTCGTGAAAATAATCCAAATCAAGTGCCTTAGCTAAGCCCTCAACTTGACTTATCATTCCATGCAAACCTTCTGTTAATAATAAACCTTTTAATTTACTCATTAATTACTATATAGACATCGTATGACCCAAAATCCAACTAAACATACAAAAGTGTTAATAATTGGATCCGGACCAGCTGGATACACGGCTGCTGTTTATGCGGCAAGAGCGATGCTAAAACCTATTATGGTTTCCGGTATGGAGCCCGGAGGACAATTAACTACCACAACTGATGTAGAAAATTATCCTGGTTTTGCTGAAGTAATTCAAGGACCCTGGTTAATGGAGCAAATGCGAGACCAAGCCAAGGCTGTAGGTACAGAAATGATTGAAGATCATATTTCGTCTGTAAATTTAAAATCTAAACCATTTGAGGCTATTGGAGATGGGGGTCAAAAATATACTGCCGATTCAATTATTATTTCTACAGGAGCTCAAGCAAGATGGTTAAATATTGAATCTGAACAAAAATTTAGAGGATTTGGTGTTTCAGCTTGTGCAACATGTGATGGGTTTTTCTTTAAAAATAAAACTGTTGCAGTTGTAGGCGGTGGAAATGCTGCGGTTGAAGAGGCAATGTTCCTTACAAAATTTGCATCAAAAGTTCAATTAATTCACAGAAGAGATTCCTTAAGAGCTGAAAAAATGCTTCAAAGTAAATTAATGGCTAACAAAAAAATTGAAATTATTTGGGATAGTGTTGTTGAAGAGGTTATTGGAGACAATGATCCTAAAAATGTTAAGGGATTAAAAATTAAAAATGTAAAAACGAATAAAGTTGATGAATTAAAAATTGATGGATTATTTATTGCAATTGGACACGATCCTGCAACTCAACTATTTAAAGATCAACTAGATATGGATAAAGAGGGCTATTTAACAACAAAACCAGATTCAACAGAGACAAATATACCAGGTGTTTTTGCTGCAGGAGATGTTAAAGATAAAATATTTAGACAAGCTGTAACTGCTGCGGGAATGGGTTGTATGGCTGCTCTTGAAGCTGAAAAATTTTTATCACACTAGAAAAAATGAAATTAAATTGGATTATTTTTGTAACAGGATGGATGTCATTCAGAGCAGTTGGATCAGGCTTGTTTTTATTTTGGATTTTTACTGGAAACGAACGTTCTGCACCATCTGAATGGATAGTTCCTTTTGTAGGTGACTTTATTATTGGGATAACTGCTTTATTTTTAGTTTACCACATTATAAAAAAACCAAATACTATCTTATGGGGTCTGTTACTGTCATGGAATGCAGTTGGTCTATTTGATTTAATTGGGGCAATAGATGTAAGCTTTGCTGCTCCTTACGGACCTATACCAGAAATAGGATTTAATGCCATAACTGTAAGATCTATTTTAAGTTTAAATACTTTGTTACAGATTTCTTCTATATACTTATTATTTCAAAAAGACGTAAAAGAATATTTCAAGATTTAAAATTATGTGCCCAGTATGTTGGATAAGTGGATTTATAGCTGCATTATTTGGAGGATCTTTTATAGCTGTTGCAAATCATCCGATATCTTGGATTTTAACTATAATTTTCATTTCTTACGCTGTTTATAAATTTTATGAAGCGAAGAAAAGAGGAAAAAAAATGAGCAAAGAGACAAAAGATAGAAATAAAAAAACAATATTCAGATTTATTCAAGGTGTAGTAGTTGGTTCAATTGTTACAATAATTATTTTTTATAGTCTAACTTATAAAGAACATGAAAGAATGCATGATCTCTTAGAGAAACACGGTATTGAAAAGCATGAACATTAAATTTAATCGATATTTAGATTGGCTATTTCATTCGATTCAAAAACACCTTGTTGAATGTCTTCATTTGCAACTTTAATCATTGCTTTTGCAACTTTCTCAGAGTGAATTGGTTTCATTTTTTTTTAACGGTCCTAAAAATAAAGGTGAAAGTAACTTAAAGAAAAATATACCTATTTTCTCACCAAATCTTTTTTCTTTTCTATTGCCCAATAAAAATGAGGGTCTCATTATCCCAAGTTTTGTAAAATTTAATTTCTTAAGCTCCTCTTCAACTTCGCCTTTGTATCTCAAATAGGCCCCTGAATTTTTTGGATCCGCAAAACCAGATGAAACATAGACAAAAGAATTAACTGAATTTGCTTTTGCAATCTTGGCAATTTCTATAGGCATATCTCGCTCAATTCTTTTATACTCATTTTTATCAGGTGAATTTTGCTTTGTTGTTCCAATGCAAAAAAAACAATCATCACCTTTAATATCTTCGATATGATTTTTTAAATTATTAAAATCTGCTTTAACTATTTCTATTTTTGAGTCTTTGATCTCTGGTACTGAACGGACGAATATCTTAATTTTATTATAATCATTATTTTGAATTAAGTTATTGAGTAGATGCCCGCCAATTAATCCAGATGAGCCAAATAATAAGGCTGTTTTCATTAATTAACTTAAGCTTTCACAGAAAGATTTAATTCTTTCCATAGCTTTTTTTAAATTTTTCATTGAGGTTGCATACGAAATTCTAAAGTAACCTTCTAATCCAAAAGCTGATCCTTGTACAACTGCTACATTTGCTTTCTCAAGTAGCTTTTGAACAAAGTCAGTGTCTTTTTTTAATTTAGTTTTTTTATTCAAAAGACCTTTGCAACTTGGAAATACATAAAATGCTCCATTAGGTGTTAAACAACTAATTCCTTTAATTTTATTTAAGCTCTTAACAACAAAATCTCTTCTTTTTTTAAATTCCTTAGACCTTATTTTTATAAATTTCTGAGTTCCGTTTAAAGCTTCAACGGCTGCTGCTTGGCTTATAGAAGAAGGGTTTGACGTGGATTGAGACTGAATTTTACGAATAGCTTTAATAATCTCTTTTGGTCCTCCCGCATATCCTATTCTCCATCCTGTCATGGCATAAGATTTACTTACACCGTTCATAGTAAGAGTTCTATTTTTCAAACTAGATATTTGGGCAATAGTAAAATATTTAGCTTTATCGTATGAAATATGTTCATAAATATCATCACTTAGAATTTGAATATTTTTGTGTTTAATTAATACTTGAGATAATTTTTTTATCTCAGCTTTTGTATAGCTTACACCAGTGGGGTTTGATGGCGAATTTAATATTAACCACTTTGTTTTTTTAGAAATAGCTTTTCTTAATTTTTTTGGTGTTAATTTAAAATTATCTTTCTCATTACATTTAACAATTTTTGGTTTACCACCTGCTAATAGAACCATATCAGGATAGGATACCCAAAAAGGTGCTGGAATAATTACTTCGTCTCCTCTATTTAAGGTTGCCATGAATGCATTATAAAGAACTTGTTTGCCGCCTGTTCCTACAGTTATTTCCTCATTTGAGTACCTCAAATTATTTTCTTTTTTAAATTTTTTAATTATTGCTTTTTTTAAAGCTGGAGTTCCATCGACTGCTGTATATTTGGTGTCACCTCGCTTAATAGCTTTTATGGCAGCATTCTTAATATTATTTGGTGTATCAAAATCTGGCTCACCTGCACCTAGCCCTATCACGTCTTTTCCAGCCGCTCTTAATTCTCTAGCTTTTTGAGTAACGGCAATAGTAGGTGATGGTTTAATCCTTTTTAAACTATCTGATATTATGCTCATTGAAATATAAAATTATTCTAATACGTTGTTTAATATATGGAAAATACTTATCAAGATTTAATTACTGATATTCAGAGTAAAAATCCAAAAATTAGTGGAAAACTTGAAGGTGGTAAAAAATTCAAAATTAAATCTGATTTTAAACCTGCTGGAGACCAGCCAGAAGCTATAAAAAAATTGGTCCAAAGTGCCAATAAAGGAGAATTCAATCAAGTTCTTCTTGGAGTAACAGGATCAGGAAAAACCTTTACTATGGCCAAGGTGATTGAGGCAACAAACAGACCAGCATTAATTTTAGCTCCAAATAAAACACTTGCAGCTCAGCTTTATGGTGAAATGAAGAGTTTCTTTCCAGACAATGCTGTTGAATATTTTGTTTCTTATTACGATTATTATACGCCTGAAGCTTATGTTCCCAGATCAGACACTTATATCGAAAAAGAAGCTTCAATTAATGAACAAATAGATAGAATGAGACACTCGGCTACAAGATCTCTTTTAGAAAGAGATGATGTTTTAATCGTTGCCAGCGTATCTTGCATTTATGGTCTTGGATCAGTTGAAGCATACAGCAAAATGACTTTAACACTTCAAAAAAACTACGATTATAACAGAGAACAAATAATTAAATCTTTAGTTGCTCTTCAATATAAAAGAAATGATCAAAATTTTTATAGAGGAACTTTTAGAGCCAGAGGTGAATATCTTGAGGTTTTTCCTTCACATCTTGAAGATAGGGCTTGGCGGTTAAGTTTGTTTGGTGACAAATTAGAAAAAATTGAAGAATTTGATCCGTTAACTGGAGATCAAGTTAGAGAATTAAACTTAATCAAAATTTATGCAAATAGTCACTACATAACTCCCAAACCAACAGTGGAGCAAGCAATTATAAATATTAGAAAAGAATTAGAAATAACATTAAAAAAACATAAAGCTGAAAATAAACTACTTGAAGCACAAAGGCTTGAAGAGAGAACAAAATTTGATTTAGAAATGATTGAAGCAACTGGCTCATGTGCTGGAATTGAAAATTATTCAAGATTTTTATCTGGTAGAAAACCAGGTGAACCACCTCCTACTCTTTTTGAATATTTTCCAGATAATACTTTGGTATTTGTAGATGAATGTCATGTAACAGTCCCACAGTTAAATGGTATGTTTAAAGGAGATAGATCAAGAAAGAGCACTCTTGCAGAATATGGATTTAGACTTCCATCATGCATGGATAATAGACCCCTTAAATTTGAAGAATGGGATATGATGAGAACTCAAACTGTTTTTGTTTCTGCCACGCCTGGCCCTTGGGAATTAGAGCAGACAAAAGGAAAATTTATTGATCAAGTAATAAGGCCTACAGGTCTTATAGATCCAAACGTAGAGATTAGGCCTGCAAAAAACCAGGTTGATGATTTAATGCATGAATGTAAAAAAGTTGTTGAGAAAAATTTCAGAGTATTAGTAACAACATTAACAAAAAAAATGGCAGAAGATTTGACTGAGTATCTTCATGAAAATGGAATAAAGGTAAGATATTTACACTCAGACATTGATACTCTTGAAAGAATTGAAATCATGAGAGATTTAAGAATGGGAGTATTTGATGTTTTAGTTGGAATAAATCTACTAAGAGAAGGACTAGATATACCAGAATGCGCGTTGGTTGGCATATTAGATGCTGATAAAGAAGGTTTCTTAAGATCTGAAACTTCACTAATACAAACTATTGGTAGAGCTGCTAGAAACGTTGAGGGAAAAGTTATTCTTTACGCTGACAAAGAAACTAAAAGTATAAAAAAAGCAATCAAAGAAACAGATAGGAGAAGACAAATACAGCTTAATTATAATAAAAAAAATAATATTGATGCAAAATCAGTAAAGAAAGAAATTAGTGATATTTTAGAAAGTGTTTACGAAAAAGATTATGTAAAAGTTAGTGAAGGCTCAAACATAGGCGGAAACCTAAAAAAACACTTAAAAGCATTAAACAAAAAGATGAAAGATTCAGCATCTAATTTAGAATTTGAAGAAGCTGCAAAAATAAGAGATGAGATAAGGAAACTAGAAAGTACAGAGCTAGAAATTACTTTAAATCCTAAAATAAGACAGTACGATGTTAAAAATAAACTCTACCCCAAGGGAAGATCAACCATGGGAATGCCTGGAACTAGAGCACAAAAAGGAAAGAAAAAGTGGAAGCAAATAAAATAATAATTACTGGAGGTGCTACTCGTATTGGAGCTGCAATTGCTAAAAGCCTTTCGGGCCCAGGAGTAGAAATTGTTATACATTTTAACAAATCTAAATTTAAAGCTGAAAAGCTAAAAAAAGAATTATCAAAAAATCAAACCAAAGTTTATCTTGTTAAGGGTGACTTAAGTAAAGAAACAGATGTAAACAAAATCTTAAAATTTGCTAAATCTAAATTGAAGTATTTTGATTGTTTAATTAATAATGCATCTTTGTTTGAAAATGATAAACTTGAAAATTTTACTACTGATAGCTGGGGACGTCATTTAAGAACTAATTTAAGAACACCGGCGCTTTTATCAAAAGAATTTGCCAAAAATATCAAAGGCAAAAATAACAACATAGTTAATATTATTGATCAAAGAGTTTTTAAATTAACTCCATACTTCTTTTCTTATACAATAAGCAAAACTGGCCTTTATACGCTTACAAAAACCAGTGCAATGAGTTTAGCACCTCGTATAAGAGTAAATGGTATAGCTCCAGGACCAACTTTAAAAAATAAACGACAATCTGAAAAACACTTTAAAAAGCAATACATGGCAACCCCTCTAAAAAGACAAGTAGATGTTGAGCAAATCTGTAGTGCAGTTGACTTTTTTATTAAAAATAGATCTATTACAGGACAAGTAATTTCTGTTGATAGTGGTCAAAGCTTAAACTGGCAAACGCCTGATATATTAGGATTGAAAGAATGAAAAAAAATAATCTTAAAATTGTAAAAATAGATAAAAATAAAAGATTATTTAATTACGAGAAGAAGGTTCTGATTAATAATTTAATATTAGACCTTAAGCTTGGATATTATGATTTTGAAAAAAACAAACCTCAAAAAGTAAAATTTTCTTTAGAAGTTAACTACGAAGATAAAAAACCATCAAACGATAAAGATGTAAAATCAATTGTAAACTATGCAAAAATCGTAAAATTAATTAAAAAATTAGTTAAAAATAAACATTATAACTTTCTTGAAACACTGGCTGAAGATGTTTTTGACGAACTATTTAAAGATAAAAGAATTGATAAAATTAGTCTTCAAATTGAAAAACTGGAAATAATGAAGGATTGTTCATCAGTTGGAATTCAAATTTCAAAAAAAAGAACACATGATAAGCTCTGAAATAGGCAAAGATGTAATTAAAAAAGAACTACCATTAATACCCAAACTTCCTGGTGTTTATAGGATGTTAAATTCAAAAAATGAAATACTTTATGTTGGAAAAGCAAGAAACCTTCCTAATAGACTAAAAAGTTATATAGCAGAAAAAAACCACATTATAAGAACAGAAAGAATGTTGTCTCAAACAAAAAAAATTGAGATAACAACTACTTCAAATGAAAGTGAGGCCTTACTTTTAGAGGCAAACTTAATAAAAAAATATAAGCCAAAATTTAATATTCTTTTAAGAGATGATAAATCGTTTCCATTCATTTTTATTGGAAACAAAGATAAATGGCCACAAATAAAAAGACATAGAGGCAAAAAAACTAAAGAGGGATTTTATTTTGGGCCATTCGCATCAGCAGGATCTGCAAATTGGACAATTAAAATGATTCAAAAAATTTTTCATTTAAGAGTTTGTGATGATACAGTTTTCAAAAATAGAGAGCGTCCGTGTATTTTGTATCAAATTAAAAGATGCTCTGGACCATGTGTTGGCTATATAGAAAAAGAAGAATATAAACGATCTGTTGATGATGCTATTGAGTTTGTTTCGGGCAAATCAAGAAGAATACAAAAAAATCTTTCAAATCAAATGGAAAAAGCAAGTGAAGATTTAGATTTCGAAAAGGCTGTAATATTAAGAGATAGAATTAAAGCATTAAATATTATTCAATCATCACAAAAAATTAATGAAGCAAATTTGGTAGAAGCAGATGTAATTGCTGGATACAAAGAGTCAGGCAAAACTTGCATTCAAGTATTTTTTTATAGATCAAAACAAAATTGGGGTAATCAAGCTTTTTTTCCAAAACATGACCCAGACGAAAAATTAGGCAATATTTTAAACTCATTTGTTTCTCAGTTTTATGAAAATAAAAGTGTCCCATCTTCAATAATATTATCTGACGAAATTAAGGAAAAAAATTTAATTGAAAAAACGCTTACAAAAAAAGAGGGTAAACAAATTAATATTTCTGTAGCTAAAAAAGGATCAAAATTAAAAGTAATTAATCAATCAATTAAAAATGCTAAGGATAGTTTAAATAGAAAACTTTATGAAAGCCAAAATAATAAAGAATTATTTGAATCTGTTGCTAAAAAATTTAATCTTGAGACAAATATAAGCCTAATAGAAGTTTATGATAATAGTCATATTCAAGGAACAAACAGCGTAGGTGCTTTAATTGCATTTGGAGATGAAGGTTTCATTAAAAAAAGATACAGAAAATTTAATATTAATAAGAAAGGTAACGAACAGGATGATTATGGAATGTTACGCGAAGTTTTAAATAGGAGATTTAAAAGAGCAATTCAAGAAAAAGATAATTTTCTATCATTTCCAGATTTAGTATTAATAGATGGTGGTAAAGGACAATATTCAACAGCAAGAGATGCTATGAATGAACTAGGGCTACATGATATACCTGTTATAGCTATCGCTAAGGGCAAATATAGAAATAGTGGGAATGAAACTTTTTTTCATAATGGCAAAGAATATAAATTTGAAAAAAACGATCCGACACTTTTTTTTCTTCAACGGATTAGAGATGAATCTCATAGGTTTGCTATTAGCGCCCATAGATCTAAAAGAAAGAAAGCACTAAGCAAATCTCTTTTAGATCAAATAGAAGGTATTGGATCTATTAGAAAAAGGTCATTATTAAACCATTTTGGCTCAGCAAGAGCAGTGGAGTCAGCAAGTTTGGATGAAATAAAATCAGTTGAAGGAGTTGAGGAAAAAGTAGCAAAAAAAATATATAATTTTTTTCACGAATGAAAATTAAAATTCCAAATTATCTGACTATAGGAAGAATTATAATTGTTCCAGTTTTCGTTTTTGCTTACTATTTGCCTGGTTTTTATGGAGATGTAATTCCTTTTGTTTTGTTTGTTTTGGCATCATTTACTGATTTCTTAGATGGGTTATTGGCAAGAATGTATAAAGAAGAATCTAAGTTAGGAGAATTATTAGATCCTATTGCGGATAAAATTATTGTAGCAACAGCATTAATTTTATTAGTAATGGATGGAACAATTAAAAATTATGAAGTAATTGCAGCAATAATAATATTAACAAGAGAGATATTAATTTCTGGATTAAGGGAATTTTTAGCGAAAGGTAAAATAAATCTTCCAGTATCAAGTCTTGCAAAAGCTAAAACATTTTTACAAATGATTGCCATTTCAGTCTTGCTAACAGGAGAAACAGGAAACAAAATAATCAATTTTCAAGATTATAATGCTCAAACTATAGGTATAATTTTGTTGTGGCTTTCAGCCTTTCTTACTTTGTTTACGGGTTATGAATATTTAAGAAAAGGTATAGACCATGCAATTTCAGAAGATGAAAAAAATTAAGCTGCTTTCTTTTTTCTAACTAACTTTTCATAACTAGCTGATAAATCTAAAATTAAACTGCAAACTTTATAATTATTTTCAAGAATTTTTGAAACTGGAGTTACCTCAGCTGCTGTACCAGTTAAAAAACATCCAACAAAACTTGAAAGATCTTTTGGTGAAATTTTTCTCTCGTTCACTTTAATATTTTTAGATTTTGCTATTTCAATTACTGTTCTTCTTGTTATACCATCTAAAAAACTATCAGGTATTGGTGTGTGCAATTCATTATTTTTATCTTTAAAAAAAATATTTGCTCCTGTAGCTTCAGCAATATTTCCTTCGTGATCAAGCATTAATGAATCTGTATAGCCTTCTCTCTCTGCTTCATGTTTTGAAAGCGTGCAAATCATATATAAGCCAGAAGCTTTTGTATCCCAAGGAATTGTATTGGGTGATGGTCTTCTCCATTTAGAGATATTAAGTTTTATTCCTTCCGTTTTTAATTTTGGATCAAAATATGTTCCCCATTCCCATGCAGCTATAGCTACATGTATTTTAGTTTTTTGTGCCGAGACTGCCATCTGTTCACTTCCTCGCCAAACAAATGGTCTAACATATCCATTTTGAACATTTTCAACAGAAACAGTTTTTTTAGTAGATTTATTAATTTCATCTTCTGAATAAGGAATTTTAATATCCATTCTTTTTGCTGAATGAAAAAGTCTTTCTGTATGCTCTTCTAGTTTAAATATTTCTCCATCATAAACTCTCAAACCTTCAAATACACAACTAGCATAATGTAAACCATGACTAAGTACATGTAGTTTTACGTCTTGCCAGTTAACAAGTTCGCCGTTGTACCATATTTTTCCTTCTCTTTTATCAAGCTGTATCATTAGATTTTATTTTCCAAAAAAATATCTTTGTATATATAATATGTCAATATAACTTACCAATATGAAAGAACTTCTATACCTAAAAGATGATCAATTAAAAGAATTCATTGAAAAAATATCTATGAGTTACAGAGAAACCTTCTCTGACGCTAAAAAAGTTCTAGATAAATATTCTATAGGAGTGGCACATCACAAAGTCATTAACCTTATTTCTTTATATGATGGTATAACCATATCTGAACTTCTAAAAAAGCTTAAAATAACAAAGCAAAGTTTAAATAGAGTCATAAAAGATTTAGTAAAAATAGAAGTAATTGAATTTAAAAAAGATAAAAAAGACACAAGACTTAAGCATGTTTACTTAAATGATAAAGGAATAAAATTATTTAATGAAGTTTTTGATATACAAAAAAAGAGAATTTATAACGCATTATTAAATTCAAGTTCAAAGGAAGTAATAAATTTTAATAATGTTTTAAATAAAATAATTAATGAAAAAATTTAAAGCTCATATCTTGATGGTTGATGATGATGATGGAATTAGAAATCTAGTAAAACAATATTTAAACGAAAATAATTATTTAGTAACAACTGCAATTAGTGCCGAGGATGCAAAAAAAAAAGTGGAAACAATTAAATTTGATCTGATTGTGCTAGATATAATGATGCCTGGCAAAAGTGGTTTGGAATTTACGATGGAAAATAAAGATAAATTATATACTCCAATAATTTTGTTAACTGCCAAAGGAGAAGCGGAAGAAAGAATTCATGGTTTAGAAATTGGAGCTGATGATTATCTTGCAAAACCTTTTGAGCCAAAGGAGTTAATCTTGAGAATAAAAAATATTTTAAACAAAACAAAATCTAAAAATATAAAAAGATTAATTGAATTTGGAAGTGTCAAAATTGATTTAAGCAAAAACTTAATTTTTAACGATAATAAAGAATTTAAAATTAATAATACAGAAAAAACTATTTTAGAATTTATGATTAATTCTCCTGGAAAATCATTCTCAAGAGATGAAATTGGAAAGTTAATAAAATTAGATAAAGAAAGATCTATTGATGTAATTATTACAAGGCTAAGAAAAAAAATAGAAAAAGATCCAAAAAATCCAAAATTCTTACAAACTCTTAGAGGAGAAGGTTATGTTTTATGGATTGAGTAAATTTTTTAAAAGAATACTTCCCAAGCAATTATTTTATAGAAGCTTAATAATTGTTGCCTCACCAATAATAATTATGCAATTAACAATTTCAATCGTATTTTTTGACAGTTTATGGATTAAAACCAACAAGGGAATGACTAAAGCATTGGTAAATGAAATTAGTACTTTTGTAGAAGTTTATAATAACGAGAAGTATGATAAACAAGAAACTACAAATCTCTTTTCTCTTTATCAAGATTTAAATATAGAATTTATCCAAGATGAAAAATTTAATTATAATTTTGACGAAAGATGGTTTAGTCCAATCGACAGAACACTTAGAAGAGAATTAAAATTAAGATTTGGTTCAGAAGAATTTTGGTTTAATACAACTAGTTACAAAGAATTAATCGATTTAAGGATTAAACATGAGTCTGGATATTTCAAATTTTTAGTACCCAGAGATAGAGTAACAAGTTCGTCAGCAAGAATATTTGCGCTATGGATAACTCTACCTGCAATTTTAGTAATTTTTATTGCAATATTGTTTTTGAAAAACCAAACAAGGCCAATAACAAAGTTGGCAGAAGCATCTGAAAGATTTGGAAGAGGTGAGAATGTAGAAGAATATAGTCCTTCTGGAGCATTAGAAATTAGAAAAGCAGGTCTAGAATTTGAAAGAATGAGGAAGAGAATTTTAAGACATTTAAATCAAAGATCTGAAATGTTATCTGGAATTAGTCATGATTTAAGAACACCTTTAACAAGGATAAAACTTCAATTAGCCTTCATAAAAGATAAAGAAATTACAAAAAAACTTTCAAACGATGTCGATGAAATGGAAAAAATGTTAAACGAATATTTACAATTTTCTAAATCTAGCTTTACAGAAAAAAATGAAAATTTTAACTTATCAGCATTAATTGAGGAAACCGTAAGAAAGCATGAAAATCAAAATATTATAATTAATCAAGAAAAAGATGTTTATTTTAATGGTAAAAAAAATCTTATTAAAAGATGTTTAAATAACCTTATTGACAATGCAACAAATTTTGGAAATAAAATTAATGTTCAGCAAAAAAAAGTAAAAAAAAATATATTAATTTCAGTTGAAGATAATGGTCCAGGAATTTCAGAATCTGAATATGAAAATGTATTGAAACCTTTCTATAAAATTGACAAAAGTAGAAACCAGACTAAATCAAGTGTTGGTCTTGGGCTTTCAATAGCATCAGATATAATTAGATCTCACGGGGGAAATATTGAGCTTGGAAAATCTGAATTAGGTGGTTTAAAAATTAAGATCGTTTTACCCGTTTAGTCTTTTTCTTTTTCTTTTTGTTTGATTTTTCTAAAGTCTCAATTTTTTTTTCTAAATTTTCTAATCTTTTATTTAAAATATCAGTCTCCTCTTTACTTGTTAGCTTCATTTTAAATACTATTTCATCTCTTTTTGACTTTAATATATTCAAAATTTCATTGCTCAAATCCTTGTAATTCAAAAGACCTTGCTCAAGTAATTTAGCAAATTTATCAATAACAAATCTAGATTTAGACATATATTTAATTAATAATTTAAAATATTATATTTACAATATGTTTATCAATAATTTTGACCCTGTTGCATTTAATTTATTTTCTTTTGAAATAAGATGGTATTCTTTATCATATATTTTTGGGATAATTTTTGCTTGGATATATTGTAAAAAACTTTTAATAAAAGATAAAAGAATTTTAGACTTATTTGATGATTTGGTTTCATATCTAATTATTGGTGTGATTTTAGGAGGTAGACTAGGTTATGTAATTTTCTACAATTTAGGTTACTACTCAAAAAATATATTAGAAATTTTCATGATCTGGGAAGGTGGTATGTCGTTCCACGGTGGTCTAATTGGAGTTATTATTGCAACATATTTTTTTAGTAAAAAAAATAAAATTAATCCATTTTTATTTCTTGATTTACTTGCATTGTCAGCGCCGATTGGTATTTTTTTAGGAAGAATTTCAAATTTTATAAATTCTGAACTATATGGAAGAGAAACCAGTTTATATTGGTCAGTAAAGTTTGAAAGAATTGACAATGCTCTTAGACACCCTTCTCAAATCTATGAGGCAATATTTGAAGGAATAATATTATTTATATTGCTAAACTTTATATTTAAAAAACATATTTATAAATCTCCAGGTCTCATATCGTCTTTATTTTTAATTTTTTACTCTATATTTAGATTTTTTATTGAATTTACTCGAGAACCAGATGTTCAAATTGGGTATATTTTATTTAATTTAACTTTAGGACAACTTTTATGCTTTTTGTTTTTTATGTTTGGAATATTTTTATTTTATAGAAAAAAATGAACCTTAACGAAAAGCTTGTTGCACTTGACAAATTTATAAATCAAGCACTTTACGATCCCAAAAATGGTTTTTACATGAAAGGTAATCCATTTGGAAATAAAGGTGATTTTATAACTGCTCCAAACATATCCATACTTTTTTCAGAAATGTTATCAGTTTGGACTATTTCATTTTGGCAAAAATTAAAATGTCCAAAAAAAATTAATATAATTGATCTTGGATCGGGAAATGGGCAGATGATTTATGACATGATAAATTCATTTAAAAGTTTTCCAAAATTTTATAAATCTTGCCAATTTATTATATTTGAAAAAAGTCCTTACTTAAAAAAAATTCAAAAAAAAAAATTACAAAAATTTAAAGTTAAATGGATTAGCAACCTAAATGAAGTTCAAAATGGATATAATGTATTTATTGCAAATGAGTTTTTCGATGCACTTCCAATAAAACAGTTTTTTAAAATTAACAATAAATGGATTGAGCGATTTATTAAATTAGATAAAAAAAATAATAAAAGTTTTGTAAATGTTGATTGCGATATAAAAAAGATTGAAAAAAAGATTGGTTTTAAATTATCTAATAATCAAAAAATTATTGAATATTCACCTTTAACTTTGAAATATCTAAAAAGTATTTCAAATAAAATATATAGTAAAAAAGGTGCGCTGCTAATTATTGACTATGGTTATTTAGAAAGTCGAATGAAAGATACTTTAATGGCAATAAGAAAACACAAAATTTCAGAGGTACTTGAAGAATTTGGAAATTCTGACATTACTTATAAATTAAATTTTGAATTATTAAAAAAAATTACAAATATTTTAAAGCTAAAATGCCAAGGAGTAACTACTCAGAGAAATTTTTTAATAAATCTTGGAATTCAGGAAAGAGCAGAAATTTTGTCTAGAAATCTACCCTTTTCAAAAAAAGCAGATATTTATTACCGTTTAAAAAGGTTAATTGATAAAAATCAAATGGGCGATTTGTTTAAAGTTATGCTAATCACAGATAAGAAGATAAATTTTAAAACGGGATTTGAAATTGATTAAATCAAAAAAATTACAAAAATTTAAGAATATAAATCACGGATTCTTTAATAGCACTGGCGGTATTTCTTCTGGAATTTATAAAAGTTTAAATTGTGGAATGGGTTCAAACGATAAAAAAAAAAATGTAATAGGCAATTTAAAAATTGTATCAAAAAAAATTGGGATAAAAAAAAAATTGATTTTATTAAATCAACAACATAGCAATAAAATTTATTTAATAAAAAAAACACCTAAAAAAAAATTATCCGGAGATGGTTTAATAACTAATGAAAAACATGTTGGTATTGGAATCTTAACTGCTGATTGTGCACCAATTCTTTTTTTTGAACCCAAAAAAAATATCATTGGCGTTGTACACGCAGGTTGGAAGGGTGCGTATAAAAAAATAGTAAAAAAAATGATTAATTATTTTAAAAAAGAGGGTAGTAAATTAAATAATATAATTGCTGTAATTGGACCTTGTATTTCACAGAATAATTATGAAATCAAAAATGATTTCAAGATAAGATTTTTAAATGAAAGCCATAAAAATAGAAAACATTTTAAAACAATTAGAAGTAAAATTTATTTTGATTTAAGAGGCTATATTTTTAGACAATTAAAAAATGCAGGTGTAAATAATATAGAAATAATTAAAAAAGATACATTTAATCCAAAAAATAATTTTTTTAGTGCTAGAAGATCTTTAAAAAAAAAAATTAACGATTATGGTAGAAATATATCAATAATTATGATTAAATAGAGTGTCTCACAAATGAAGCTTCTTACAGGAAATAGCAACAAAAGCCTTAGTCATAAAATATCAAAAATTTTAAAAACAAAGCTGGTCCACTCTAGTATTAGAAAATTTGCCGATGGTGAAATTTATATTGAAATTAAAGAAAATATCAGAGGCAATAGTATATTTATTATTCAATCTGTAAGTTCCCCTGCAAATGATAACTTGATGGAACTTTTATTGTGCATTGATGCTCTTAAAAGATCTTCGGCTAAAAATATTACTGCTGTAATACCTTACTTTGGATACGCAAGACAAGATCGAAAAGTTGCACCAAGAACATCTATATCAGCAAAATTAGTTTCAAATTTAATAACTAAAGCTGGAGCAGATAGAGTCGTAACAGTAGACTTGCACGCAGGACAAATTCAAGGATTTTTTGATATTCCTGTTGATAACCTTTTTGCAACTCCAATTTTTGCAAGACATGTAAAAAAAAATATAAAAGGAAAAAATTTAATCTGTGTTGCACCAGATGTTGGAGGGGTTGAAAGAACGAGAGCACTTGCAAAAAAATTAAATATTGGAATAGCTATAATAGATAAAAGAAGACCAACTCCTGGAAAATCTCAAGTTATGAATGTTATAGGAAATGTAAATAATAAAACATGTATAATTATTGACGACATAATTGATTCAGGTGGTACAATTGTTAATGCAGCACAAGCTCTAATTAATAGAGGTGCAAAAGAAGTTCATGTTTATACTACGCATGGTGTTTTAAGTGGAGAGGCAGTTGAAAAAATTAAAAAATCAAAAATTAAGAAATTGATTATAACTGACACAATTGATAATTCAGATAAGATAAAAAAAGCTAAAAATATTGAGGTATTATCAATTTCTAATTTGTTGGGAGAGGCAATAAAACGTATATCAAACTCCACATCTGTATCAGATTTATTCAAATAAATTACTTGTAAAATTTACTATCATAAGTTAAAAACCGTCACTTTATGAATTCATTAGAAGCATCAATTAGAAATACTAAAACTAAGGGTGATGTAAACGCTTTGCGAGAAAAAGGAGAAGTTCCAGCAATTGTTTATGGAGGAACAGAAGAAAATCAAAAAGTATCACTTTCAAAAAAAAAGGTTAAATTTTTAATTGAGCAAGAAAATTTTTTATCAAATATAATCAGTTTAAACATAAATGGAGAAACAATAAAGGTTTTGCCAAGGGAAGTTGGTTATGATGTTTTAACTGACGATCCAATTCACATAGATTTTTTAAGAATTACAAAAGGAGCAAAAATAATAATTGAGATTCCAGTTAAATTTATAAACAATGAAAAATCACCTGGTTTAAAAAGAGGTGGTGTTCTTAATATAGTAAGAAGAAAAGTTGAATTAAAATGTGCATCTGAAAATGTTCCAAATGAGTTAATTGTAGATCTTGAAGGTTTAGAGATTGGAACAAGTATAAAGATTTCATCAATAACTTTACCTGAAAATGTAACACCAACTATTCAAGGAAGAGATTTCGTTGTAGCAACAGTTGCTGCACCGACAGTATTTAAAGAGCCTGAAAAACCTGCTGAAGAAGGAGCTGAAGGAGCTGAAGGAGCTGCTGGAACTGAGGGAGCTGAAGGAACTGAGGGAACTACTGGAGAAGCTGCGGCTAAAGAAGGTGGCGAAAAAGCCCCTGAAGGAGAAAAAGGGAAAGAAGAACAGAAGAAAGATCAAAAAGCTCCAGCAGAAAAAAAATAAATTACCAATAGTGAATATTTCTAAAATTTAAATTAAATTATGATTTTGCTCGTAGGTTTAGGCAACCCAACTCCTGACAGTAACGATAATAGGCACAATATAGGTTTTAAAATCATAGATGCAATAAATCAAAAATTTGGACTTTCAAAACAAAAACCAAAATTCAAAGGCTTGCTAACCACTGGGAATATTGGAAATAAAAAAGTTTATGCAATAAAACCTTTAACTTTTATGAATAATTCCGGAATTTGTATAAGAGAATTGATAGAATACTTTAAAATAGAGGCAGAGGATGTAATTGTATTCCATGACGATTTAGATGTAGACTTTTCTAAAATAAAAGCAAAATTTGGTGGATCAAGTGCTGGTCATAATGGAATTGAGTCAATTGATAAATTTATTGGAAAAGATTACTCTAGAGTTAGGATTGGGATTGGAAAACCAGAGAAAAAAATTGAAGTTTCAGACTTTGTATTAACAAATTTTTCAGAAGAAGAAAAAATAGAATTACAGAAAGTTATTAAAAATATTATAGATTCAATTCCTGTTTTAATTGATAAAAAATTAGATTTATTTTCTAGCACTGTAAATAATAAATAAATGGGATTTAAGTGTGGTATAGTCGGATTACCAAATGTTGGTAAATCTACTTTGTTTAATGCTCTAACAAATTCAAGCAAAGCTCAAGCTGAAAATTTTCCCTTTTGTACAATTGACCCAAATATAGGAATAGTTCCAGTCCCAGATGATAGACTGGATAAATTGGTCTCTATTTCAAATTCTAAAAAAAAAATTAATACAACGATTTCATTTGTAGATATTGCTGGATTAGTAAAGGGAGCCTCTAAAGGAGAAGGATTAGGAAACAAGTTTTTATCACATATTAGAGAGGTAGACGCAATAATTCATATGATTAGATGTTTCGATTCAAATGACATTCAAAATGTTAATCCAGATGTCAACCCAATAAGAGATTTAGAAATTATTGAAACTGAAATGAAGCTTGCCGATCTAGAGTCAATACAAAAAAGACTAGATAAAAAAAATAAAAAAAACTCAACGAAAAGTGAAATAAATATATTAGAATCTGCCTTAAACTGTATAAATAATGATCAAAATATGGAAGGACTTCATAAAAATTACTCCAAAAAAGAACTTCATCAAACTGGTTTATTATCTACTAAACCTAAATTATATGTTTGTAATGTTGACGAAAAGAGTATTACAGAAGGAAATAACTATACCAAGTTATTTATAAGTAAATTTGGCATAAAAAATACTATTTTGATATCTGCTGAGATTGAAAATCAAATTAATCAATTAGAAAATGATGAAAAAATAAATTATATGAAAATGATTAATTTAAAAGAAACAGGTTTAAATACATTAATTAAAAAAGGCTATGAACTTCTTGAACTTGAAACTTTTTTTACTTCTGGTCCAGAAGAGTCAAGAGCTTGGACTGTTCCAATAAACTGTAAAGCACCATATGCAGCTGGCACTATACATACTGATTTTGAAAAAGGATTTATAAGAGCTGAGACTGTTTCATATGAAGAATTTATAAAAAATAATGGATGGTTAAATTCAAAAAATAATGGAAAAATGAGACTAGAAGGGAAAGATTATATAGTTAAAGACGGAGATGTTTTAAACTTTAGATTCAATACGTGACCATAGTTTTTTCATACTGAAATAAACTAATACAGTTAATATCAACAAATAAATTATTGCCCTGAAACCTAACTTGTGCCTTGCTTCTAAATGAGGTTCTGCCGCCCAAGCTAAAAAAGCAACAACATCTTTTGCCATTTGCTCTTCACTAGTGCTGCTTCCATCTGCATACTCAACAGCACCTGCCATTAAAGGTTGTGACATTTTGATTTTATTTCCTGGCATGTATTTATTATAGTAAACACCATCATCTAAAGTAATATCTGATGGTGGATCTTCATAACCCATCAAAACTGAATAAATATAATCTGCTCCACCTTTTCTTGCTTTAACTAAAACAGACATATCAGGTGGATATGCGCCACCATTTGCAGCAGTAGCTGCTTGATCATTAGCATATGGTCCAACAAATTTATCTGACAGTCTTGCTGGCCTTGTAAACATATCTCCTTCACTATTTGGTCCATCGGTAACTTCAAATTGTGAAGCTATAATTTTCGCTTGTTGCTCTGAAAATTCAGGTCCACCTGGTTGAGATAAGTTTCTATAACTTAGATATTTCATTGAGTGACACGCTGCGCATACTTCTGTATAAACTTGATATCCTCTTTGCAGTTGAGCTCTATCAAATTTACCAAAAAAACCTTTAAAGCTCCAACCTGGATCTAATAATTTATGAGATTGCTCTGCTGCTATTGTGTTAAAACCATAAAATAAAAATATTGTAAAAAAAAGAAAAGATTTAAAAAAATTTTTCATTAAATTTCTTTCTTTTTTTTAATGATAGCTTCATTTGTAGACCCACCAAGTACTGGTTCTGTTAAGCTCAAAGGGACATCTAAGGTTTTTTCTTTTGCTCCCAAAACAGGAAGTATAACTAAAAAATGTAAAAAATAATAAGCTGTAGCTATTCTTGCAACAAGCAAATAAAGGCCTTCAGCGGGCATTGCTCCTACGTAACCTAAAATTAAAACATCTGCGACTAGGAACCAATAAAATTGTTTGTACAAAGGTCTAAATATTGCTGATCTAACCTTTGATGTATCTAGCCAAGGTAAAATCACTAATACGAAAATTGCTGCAAACATAGCTATAACTCCAAATAATTTATCTGGGATAGATCTTAAAATTGCATAAAAAGGTAAAAGATACCATTCAGGCACTATATGTGCTGGAGTAACCAACGGATTTGCTTCAATATAATTGTCAGCATGACCCAAAATATTTGGAGAATAAAAAACAAAAAAAGCAAAAACAATTAAAAATATTAATAGAGCAAATATATCTTTGATTACAATATATGGATGGAATGGAACAGTATCTTTTGATGGCTTTTTTAAATCAATTCCAATTGGATTGTTATTGCCGGGGACATGAAGCGCCCAAATATGAAGAATTACTAGTCCAAAAATTAAAAATGGGAATAGATAATGTAAACTGTAGAATCTTGTAAGTGTAGGGTTGTCAACTGCATAACCACCCCATAACCAATTTGTAACACTTTCGCCAACAAATGGAATTGCGCTAAATAAATTTGTAATTACTGTTGCTCCCCAAAAACTCATCTGCCCCCATGGGAGTACATACCCCATAAATGCGGTAGCCATCATTAAAAAATAAATAATCATTCCAATAATCCAAATGACTTCTCTTGGTGACTTATAGGATCCATAATACAATGATCTAAAAATATGGATATAAACAGCAAGAAAAAACATTGAAGCGCCATTTGCATGTACGTATCTCATTAACCACCCATAGTTTACATCTCGCATTATATGTTCAACGCTACCGAAAGCTAAATCGGCGCTTGCTACATAATGCATAGCTAGTATCAATCCTGTAATAATTTGAGTAATTAAACAAAAAGTTAAAATTCCTCCAAATGTCCACCAATAATTTAAATTTTTAGGTGTTGGATACTCTTGAAGATGATTTGAAAGAGTTAATAATGGCAAACGATCATTAAACCATTTTCCTAATTTTGACTTCGGGGTATATTCGTGATCGCTCATAAATTATGATTATCCAATCTTTATAGTATTACTATTTACAAATTCGTATTTGGGAACTTCCATATTTGTAGGTGCTGGGCCTTTTCTTATTCTTCCAGAAGTATCATAATGCGATCCATGGCAAGGGCAAAACCATCCACCATATTCTCCTTTGTCACCCAAAGGAACACATCCTAAGTGTGTACATACTCCTAACATAACTAACCACTCTGGATTCTTTGCTCTATCTTCGTCAGTTTCAGGATGTGGCAGATCATCTAAATTTACATCTTTAGCTTTTGCAATTTCTTCACTAGTTCTTCTTCTTATAAAAACTGGCTTTCCTCTCCATAAAACAGTTATCGATTGACCAACTTCTACACCGCTTACATCTACTTCCGTGCTAGCTAATGCTTTAACTGAAGCATCTGGATTCATTTGATCCACTAAAGGCCATACAGTCGCTCCTACTCCGACTGCTCCTAATGCGTATGATGCTGTAAATATGAAATCTCTTCTATTAGTTTTTTTTTCTTCAGACATTAAAAATTATAATTATTTATGCTTAATTATATGATTAAATAATAATAAAAAAGATATTTTTCCATGGATACAATGACACACAATCATACTAATTTAAGGCCAAAAATAGCACTATATGAGCCTGATATACCTCAAAACACAGCTTCGATAGTTAGAACCTGTTCTTGCCTAGGAGCACAATTAGAAATTATTGAACCTTGTGGATTCTTGCTTTCAGACAAAAGGTTTAAAAGAGTGGTTATGGATTATATGGATATAAATAATATTAGTTTTTACAAGAACTATAAAGAATTTTTTGAAATAAAAAAAAAAGAGAGAGTAATACTAATTACAACAAAGGCCGATAAAACTTATACTAGTTTTTCTTTTAGAAAAAATGATACAGTTTTATTTGGTAGAGAAAGTTCTGGAGTACCACAACACGTACATGAGATAGTTAACGAAAGGCTAAAAATACCTATGGTAGGAAATAAAAGATCTCTTAATCTTGCAACATCAGTTGGTATAGTATTAGCTGAACAATTAAGACAAAATTAAATGGATATTGAATTAAAAAAAAAATTGGTAAGAAATTGGTTTAAGATACTTCAGGATATGATTTGTAATGAAATTGAAGAATTAGAAGGTAAGACTAAATTTAAATCAAAAAATTGGCAAAGAAACAAAAAAAATGATGAAGGCGGTGGAGAATATAGAATTTTAGAAAATGGAAAAACTTTTGAAAAAGTTGGAGTTAATTTTTCTGAAGTATATGGAAAATTTTCTGAGAAATTTAAAAATAGAATACCAGGGACTAAAAAAGACTCGAGTTTTTGGGCTTCAGGTATTTCAGTTGTAATGCATATGAAAAATCCTCATGTTCCTGCCATGCATTTTAATACTAGATACATATATACATCTTACGGATGGTTTGGTGGAGGAATGGATGTTACTCCTTGTTTAGATGACAAAAATCTAAAAAATTGGTTTCACAAAGAATTAAAAAAAATATGTGATTATCATAATAAAAAATATTATAAAAAGTATAAAAAACAATGTGATGAATATTTTTATCTTCCCCACAGAAAAGAAACTAGAGGGATTGGAGGTATATTTTTCGACTATAAAAAAGAAAACTGGGAAAAAGATTTTAATTTTGTAAGAGATGTTGGATTAACATTCAAAAATATTTTTAGAGAAATTATAATTAAAAAAAATAAAAAAAAATGGACAAAAAAACAAAAAGAAATTCAATATTTAAAAAGAGGTAGATATGTTGAATTCAATCTTCTTTATGATAGAGGAACAAAGTTCGGTTTGCAAACTGGTGGAAACACAAATGCAATTTTAATGTCACTTCCACCCATAGCTAAATGGAAGTAATTTATGAATAAAGAACCTATTACAGTATCTGGATTAGAAAAGTTAAAAGAAGAATTAATTTTTTTAAAAGAAAAAAAACGACCTGAAATTGTAGCTGCTATAGCTGAGGCAAGGTCGCACGGTGATCTAAAAGAGAATGCAGAATATCATGCGGCTAAGGAGCAGCAATCTCATAATGAAGGAAGAATTCAAGAAATAGAAAATTTGATTGCTAGAGCAAATGTTATTGATGTAACAAATATTAAGAATGACGGTAAAGTTATTTTTGGATCAACAGTTTATTTACAAAATTTAGATACCAACGAAAAAATAGAATACAAACTAGTTGCAAAAGACGAGGCCGATTTAAAAAAAAAATTAATTTTCTTTCAATCTCCAATTGGTAAAGGATTAATTGGAAAAAAAAGAAATGATTTAGTGGAAATTCATACTCCAGCAGGAATTAAAAATTTTGAAATCATAGATGTAAAATATGTCTAGTTTTTAACTATTTTATTTAAATCCTTATCAGAAATTTTAAATGAATTTTCTATCCAAAATTTCTCAATTTCTTTTAATTTATCACCTAGCTCTTTTCCTTCTTTATAATTAAATTTTTCTATCAGTGTTTTTGCCTTCACTTCAAGCACAGGTATTTCTTTGCTGCTGAAAAATTCTTTTAATTGAATTAAATTTTTATCTATTTTTTTACTTTGAAATATTTTAAAATTAATAAAGTCATTTAAATAATTTTTTCCATTATAATAAAATATTTTCCAAAGATTTTTTTCTTTAAATTTAACTTTTTCTGAATTTTTAGAATATGCATTTGATAAAAATTTTATTCTTTTCTTATCTTCATTTGAAATATTATATTTATAGATAAAATATTCACTATTATCAGAGTCATCAATTATCAATAAAGAAATTAAAAAAATAAAATCTTTTTTTTCAAATATTTTTTTTGAATAATCATTAATATTATTAAGAATATTAAAATTTATTATTTGTGGAAATATAATTGTAATAATTTCTTGACAAAATTTATCTTTTAAAATTTTCAAAAATCCTTCGGACAAAATTAATTTTTTTAACTCATCAAGCAATCTATCTGATGAAATTTTTGATATTCCGCTTAAATTCTGTTTTATTATTTTTTTTAAATTCTCATCGTGATCTACTTTGCTATAATTTAAAAAAAATCGAACATATCTTAATATTCTTAGATAATCTTCCTTAATTCTTTTTTCAGGATCTCCAATAAACTTTACATTGCCTAGTTCTAAATCCTTTTTTCCATTAAAAGGATCATATAAATTTCCATATAAATCTGCATAAATTGAGTTAAAAGTAAAATCTCTTCTTGAAGCATCTTCGTGCCAATTTTTAGAAAATTCAACCTTTGCATGTCTGCCGTCTGTTAAAATATCTTTTCTTAGTGTTGTAATTTCAAATTTGTGATCGCCAATTTTTGCGGTAATAGTTCCATGTTCAATTCCACTTTCATAGAAACTAATTTTGTTATCTTTTAAAATTTCACAAACTTTGTCTGGGTTTAAATTTGTTGCAAGATCTATGTCGTCTACTTTTTCATTATTGATAATTTTTCTTATACTTCCACCAACATATCTAATTTCACTTTTTTCAGAAAAATTAGAAATTAAATTAAAAATTTTTTCAATATTTGTTTTTTTATTTATATTTTCAAAATCTTTGAAATAATGATTTTTATTATCTTTAAATTTGAATATTTTACTAAATATATTTATCATATTTGGCTGGGGCTCTAGGATTCGAACCTAGGATGGCGGTACCAAAAACCGCTGCCTTACCACTTGGCTAAGCCCCAAAGTTATTTTCGTATAACACAAAAAAAAAAATTTATATAGTTTTAGATGTAATACACCAATAGTTTTTATATTTTTTCTTAAATAATTTTGCTGCATTTATTGCTTCATTTTTTGAAGAAAAATACCCGAGCATGGCTGAACCTGATCCGGTCAGACGAGCAAATCTTATATTTGGCAAAGATTGCATAAATAATTTTACAATTTTTAATTTAGGATAATTTTTAAAAACTACTTTTTCTAAATCATTTTCTAATTTTAAAATATTTACAAAACTTAAATATTCTTTTGTCTTCATTTTCAATTTTTTTTGAGAATATTTTTTTATACCTTTATAAATTAACTGGGTTGAACAACCAAAATTAGGTTTTACAATAATAACAAAAAGTCCTATTTTTTTTGTTGTACTCTCTAAATTACCATTTGAATGTAAGATTTTAATTTTATTATCTAAACCAAACTGGACGTCCTGGCCAATTTTTTTACTCAATTTTATTAGATTTTTTTTCGAAAAATTTAAAATTTTTTTGTATATAAAAAATCTTATTAAAGCAGAAGCATTCATTGATCCTCCTCCAAGACCAGATTTTTGTGGTATGTTTTTTTTTATTTTAATAAAATACTTTTCATTATTTAATAAATTTTTTTCATCTAATATTTTCAGCAATTTATAAATGGTATTCTCCTTATTTATTCCTTTTGAAAATTTACCAAAAAATTGAATTTTGTGTTTTTTTTTATTAATTTTTTTTATTTTAACTTCATCATGCAGTTTCAAAAATGAAACTAAACTTTCTATTTTATGATATTTAGAATTTAATCTTCCTGTAACTCCTAATGATAAATTAATTTTTGCATATGATTTTATTACATTAAATTTCATTAATTAGCCTTCGCTTAATCCTTTAAGTAATTTTTTTGAATTTTTCTTTTTTATTTCTTCTTCTGCATCCTTGGAATTTATTGCGTTTCTCCAATAATATTTAGCTTGAATCTTTCTATTTAATTTCCAAAGAACATCACCGTAGTGATCATTAACTATAGGATCATTAGGCATAAGTTGAATAGCTTTTTTCAAAAATTTTTCAGCATTTATAAAATCACCAATTAAATAGTATCCCCATCCAACTGAATCAATTATGTATGGATCATTTTTTTTTTGGTTATACGCTTTGTCTAGCATTTCAATTGCTTCTTGGATTTTATGTTCTCTCTCCAACCAGCTGTAGCCCAAATAATTTAAAATATACGGATCATCGGGTTTTATTGTTAAAGATTTAAGTAAATCTTTATCAGAGCTCTCATCTTCTCCTAATCTTTCATAGCTAGATCCTCTTTTATACAAAACATCAGCTTTTTCTTCCGAGTTATTTTTTAATTTTTCTAATAATACAGAATAATATTTTATAGATTTTTCAAATTCGTTGTTGCTTTTATATATGTTTGCCATATCGTAAATTATTTTCATAGAAGGATTAGAATAATCTTTAAATTTGTCTTCAATATAGGACAAAGATTGATTTGAATTTTGCTCATTATGAATAATTTGAGCTATTTTTTTTAATTTATACCAGTAGTAAACTTCTTCTTCTTTATTAAAATTTTCAAGAATTTTTCTTATTTTTTTATAATTATTGATTTCAAAATAATTCGAAACCATATGTGTTAAATTAAAATAAAATTTTGGATTTAAATAATTTGAAACATTTGAGTAAAAATTTGATTCTTCAAAATTATCATCGGAAGCATAAAAATTTGATATTAGAAAAAAAAATTCTGAGATAATATCTGATTCATTTTCGCAAGAAAAAAATTTATTAAATTTTTGAAAATCTGAATTATTTATCCAATTTTTAGCTTGTTGAATTAATAAATTACTGTCTAAAATATTAATTGATTTTGATATTCGAATTGCACTTTCAAAATCTTGATTTTTTATCAAATTTTGTAGATAGAAAAAAAGATATCTTGAATAATCACCATCTTCTGAATTAATTAAATTTATAAATTTTAAATCAGCATCTGGTTGATTTAGATAACAATATTTAAATGCCTCATTAATCAATGACAATTTACCAAAATCGCTATCAATATTTAAATTTAACTCTCTTGTAAGAAATAAATCGTTGTAACTCTTTAAAACCTCATAAATAATATATTTATAATTGTCATCTTCTTTATAAGCTTCAAGCTCGTATAATAGTTTAATGTTTTGATCAAATTTTCCTTTTTTGAAGTTATCAATTAAAAGTAATAATTTTGCTTCAAAAAAATCTGAATTACTTTTGTATCTATTTTGCTTAATAACATTGATTGACTTGTTAACTTCACCATTATTCACAAGAGTTATTGCGTATTTATTTAAAAATACTTCGTGATTATTAATTAAAGCCTTTGAAGAATTGAAATATTTTACTGAATCTCGACTATTTTGATTGTTTTTTGAAATTAATGCTGAAAGGTAACCTGATAGATACTTAGGGTTGAAATCAATTTCTTCAGTAGTTTTAGAAAAGACAGAAGTTTGATATATAAAAATTATAGTAAAAAAGATTAATTTTATTTTTTTTTTTATCATTTTCTTATTGTATGATTGTAAATGAAAAAAATCAAAATTACATTATGAACCAAGATTTAATAAATTCTTTTGAAATTGATTATATTTTTGAAAACAAGCCTATAAATCGATTTAAAAGTAAACCTACAATTGAAATAACCAACTCAAAATTAAATGATCTACAAGTAAAAATTAAAAATATAAGCAATTGTGAATTAAAAAATAACGCAAAACAGATTGTATTTAGCGACGGTAATTTTAAAAACTCAATTATGATAGTTGGAGAAGGACCGGGACAAAAAGAAGATGAGCTTGGAAAACCTTTTGTAGGGGATGCTGGCCAACTATTAAATAAAATGCTTGCTGCAATAAATCTAAAGAGAGAGAATGTATATATAACAAATGTTGTTAATTACAGACCACCAAACAATAGGAAACCAGAACCAGCAGAAATAATTAGATATTCAGAATTTTTAAGAGAACACATATCAATTATTGAACCAAAAATATTAATATTAATGGGCAGTACAGCTATGGAAGCTTTGTTTGGATCTAAAATTAAAATATCAAAAGAGAGAGGTGCCTGGAAAGAAATAATTATTAATAATAAAACTTATCTTACTATTATAACTTTTCATCCCGCTTACTTGCTCAGACAAGCTGATCAAAAAAAATATTCTTGGGCTGATTTAAAAAAAATAAGAAAAAAAATTGATGAATTAAATATAAAAATTTGAAATGAAAAGTATTGTAGCTGGAGTTGATGAGGTGGGAAGAGGTAGTCTAGTTGGTCCAGTGTATGCTGCGGCAGTAATCTTAAAAAAAAAATTAGATAAAAAAAAATTAAAAGATTCTAAGCAATTAACAAAAAAAAACCGTGAAATTTTAGAAAAATATGTAAAAAAAAATTCTTATTGGTCTATAGGATCAGCATCATTAAAAGAAATAGAAAAATTAAATATTTTGAACGCAAGTTTGCTTGCGATGAAAAGAGCCATAAAAAAATTAAGAAAAAAACCTGTGCAGGTATTAATTGATGGAAATAAGGTTCCAAAAATTAAAAATTATAATTTAAAATATGTAATTAAGGGAGACAAAAAAATACCTGAAATATCTGCTGCATCTATAATTGCTAAAGTTTCAAGAGATCGTTTAATTACAAAAATGTCAAAAAAATATACCAAATATTCCTGGGATAAAAATGCTGGCTATGGAACCAAAGATCATTTATCTGCAATTAAAAAGTTTGGAATAACCAAACATCATCGAAAAACATTTCAACCAATATACAACATATTGAGTCTTAAATAAATTACAACACAACTAGACTCAAATTAATACAATCGCAGGTTGACGTTGACTCATAGCTGGAGTCTAATCATTTTTTATAAAATGATTAACTCAAATTTAAAAAATAAAATTATTAACGGTGATAGCCTTAAAGAATTAAAAAAAATTCCTAGCGAAAGTTTTGATCTAATTTTTGCAGACCCTCCATATAATTTACAGTTAAGAAATAAATTAATTAGACCAGATAGATCAAAAGTAAACGCTGTAAATGATAAATGGGATCGGTTTGAAAGCTTTAAAACTTATGATGAATTTACAAGTAAATGGCTTTTGGAATGTAAAAGGTTGTTAAAAAAAAATGGAAGTATTTGGGTAATTGGGAGCTATCATAATATTTTTAGAGTAGGTGCAAAAATACAAGATTTGGGTTTTTGGATTCTTAATGATGTAATTTGGAACAAAAATAATCCAATGCCAAATTTCAGAGGAACAAGATTTACTAATGCTCATGAAACATTAATTTGGGCTTCTAAAAATAAAAATTCAAAATACACTTTTAATTATCAGTCATTAAAATGTTTTAATGATGATCTGCAAATGAGATCTACTTGGAACTTGCCAATTTGTAATGGAAATGAAAGATTAAAACATCAAGGTCAAAAGGTTCATTCAACTCAAAAGCCTGAATCACTACTTCATAGAATTATATTAGCCTCTACTAACAAAAATTATTTTATTTTAGATCCTTTTTTAGGATCTGGAACAACTGCAGTAGTAGCTAAAAAACTTGGTAGAAACTTTTGTGGAATTGAAAAAGAAAAATTATATTTTGAAGCAGCTGCAAAAAGAATAAAAAATTCTAAAATAATTGAGGATGAATATTTAGACACAATTCAAAATAATAGATCTAAACCAAGAATTCCATTCGGATCATTAGTAGAGCTAGGTGTGATTAAACCCGGTACAGAAATTTACGATCAAAAGAAAAAAATAAATGCTAAAATAATGGTTGATGGGAGTATAAAATATCAAAAATCTGAAGGATCTATTCATAAAGTAGCTGCAAAAATACTTGGTGCAGAAAGTTGTAATGGTTGGACTTATTGGCATTATCAATCAGGAAATAGTTTAAAACCAATCGATGAACTTAGACAACGTCTAAGACCAAGAAACTAGTTATTATAAATTTTACCTAAATAATTTTCTAAAAAATTTTTATTTTTAGAAAAGTATTTTAAAAAAATATCCCTAAAGAATATATTTAATGGATTAGAAAGATGAAAAGCAAAATGATTGAATGAAGATCTGGAACTTATTTGCTTAGTCTTCAAAATTCTTGTTTTGTAGTAATTTGAAGAATTATTTTTTAAGTTATTAAAAAGTTCATTTGCAGCTTCTATTGATTGTGATGCACCTTGTGCGAATGATGGAGGAAATGAATAAAATGCATCTCCAGTTAAAAAAATATTTTTTGATTCAGGTATTTGGATTTTTTTGCTTACAAAAATTGGAAAACATGTGATTTCTTCAACTTTTTCAGTTAAATTTAAATTTGATCTTGAAGAAATCTGATTTAATAAATTCTTTATAAATGTATTTTCCTTAAACAAATTTCTATTTGAGATTTCTTCTTGAATTAATTCTTTTCTAATAATTGATATAAAATTAAATTCTTTATTTTGATTAATAGGATAAATTACGAAGTGAAAATTTGGCCCTAAATACAATGAAATATCAAAATTATTGAAGTTATGGATGTTTCCTCTTAAGGCAATTGAGTTAAAATATTTTGGAAGACCCTCTTTTTTAAATAAAATTTGTTTCGTTTTTGAATAAACTCCATCAGCTGCTACTAAATAATCGAATTCCTCACTTTTCTTATCTCTAAAGTATAATGATAATTTATCTTGATTTTTAATATCAATAAGATCTGAATTAAAAACTATATTTTCTGAAGGAATATTTTCCAAAAGAAATTCAATAAGTTTTGATCTTTTTAATGTCGTGTATCGATTACTCTGATTATTAAATTGAGATAAATCAATATCACAAATTTTTTCTGATTTTTTTGCATCAAAAAAATTTACTTTTTTTGGAAAGTAAACATCATTTACATTAATTTTTTGAAAACCAATTTTATTTAATAAATTAATACTGTTTACAGACAATTGTATTCCATATCCATCAATTAGATCTAATGAGGGTTTTTTTTCAAAAATTTTATAAGAATTGGATTTATCTTTTTCTAAAAGGTTTGCGAGAAACAAACCTGAAATTCCTGCTCCTATAATTGCAATTTTTTTCATTAATACTTTAATACTGATTTAAAAATTTTTTTTGTGAAGGATGGCAAAATATGATTTTTGATATTATCTTTATCTAAAAAGAAACTGTTACTTAAATATTTTTTTCTATTTTTTTCATTTATTGTAATCTTCATATCCATATTAGACATTTTAATATTAATTCTTTTATTTAATGAGGATTTGAATTTCCTTTGATTAATTTCTCTCATTGGAAAAATTAATAAATTTTTTAAAAAATTAAATTTATTATTTTTAATTAATAAATATTTATTTTTATTTTTATAAATATCAGCCTCAAAATATTTAACTTTATTAAATTTATTTTTTGATTTTATATCAAAATCTTTTTTTTTAAGTGCTTTGCAATTTTTACTAACAGGACACTCATAACATACTGGATTTAATGGTTTACAAATTAAAGCACCAATTTCCATTATCGCTTGAGCATAATCGCTTGGTCTATTTGATCTTCCAAAAAAAGATTTTTTTTTATGCAAATTATCTTTACTAATTTCTTTTTCTGTTTTTAAATAGAAAACTCTTTTTAAAATTCTTTCAACATTTCCATCTAAAGGTATAAATTGTTTGTTAAATGCTATTGCCATAATAGCTGTTGATGTGTAATCACCTATTCCTGGTAAAGATTTTAGTTGTTCAATATTATCAGGTAAATTTCCTTGAAATTCTTTTATTATTTTTTGGGCTGTTTTTTTTAGATTTCTTGCTCGTGAATAGTATCCTAATCCTTCCCAGCATTTCATTAGCTTTCCATCATTTATTCTGGCAAGCGCACTCAGATTTGGAATTTTTTTTATAAAATTATTAAAATAAGGAATCACAGTTTTAACTTGTGTTTGCTGGAGCATAATTTCGCTAACTAAAGTAAAATATTGTTTTTGCTTTTTTGTTAAATGTTTTCTCCAAGGTAAAATTCTCTTGTTATTATCATACCAATTCAGAATTTCTTTTGTTATACTTTGATTATTCATATGGAATTTAAAAATAATATTAAGCATAGATACAAGACCATTCAAGGATTAAGATCATTTAAAAATACTTTGCCAAAAAATGTTAAAAAGATAATTAGTAAAAAAGGTCATATTTATTCAGAAACTTTAGATAATTGGAGATATATTGTTGGCGAAGAACTGTTTAAAGTATGTTTCCCAAAATCATTTAAAAACTCAAATCGTTTTGGACAAAGCTATTTAAGTATAATGGTAAAAAGAGGTTATGAGGTTGATTTGGAGTATTCAAAAGGAACTATCTTAAAAAAGTTAAATAGTTATTTGGGTTATAACGCTGTAGAAAAATTGAAATTTATTTCTTTTGAAGGTGAGGATATAAAAAAAAAAGAAAAAATTAGTAAAGATGCGACAAATAATGAGTATAAAAAAAAAATTTCTACAATTAAAAATGATAAAATAAAAAAATCTTTAATAGAATTAAGTAAATATTTTAAAAAAAAATGAAAAAGATAATACTGCTATTTTTAACAATATTCTTTTATTTTGAAACTATTTTAGCGGATGTAAAAATTAAGCCTCTGCTTGAAGGAAATGTTGACGCTAAGATAAGTGTAATAGTTTATGAATCCTTAACATGTGGTCATTGTGCGAAGTTTCATACTGAAACTTATCCAAAGCTAAAAAAAGATTTTATAGACACTGGTTTAGTTAAAATTGAATTTAGAAGCTTTCCACTAGATTTAGCTTCTTTTAATGCTTCAAAGATTGCACATTGTAAAAATGATGGAAAATCAGACCTCCTTCATTTTTTATATGAAAATCAAAAAAAATGGGTTCAAGGAGAAACTATAGAAGATCTAAATAAACATTTGAAAGATCTTACAATAAAATATGAAAATGGATTGGATTTTGAAGGCTGTTTAAATGATAAAGATATTGAAGATCACGTATTAAATGATCGAATCAGTGGATCAAAAAAATTCAATATACAAGCAACCCCTACTCTAATAATTAATGATAAAAAGTTTGATAATCCTAATAACTATAAAAAATTAAAAAAAACTTTAGAAAAACTGATATAATTAGCGAATGGAGTTTAAAAAAATCCAACTTAATGGATTTAAATCTTTTGCTGAAAAGACGAATTTCTTAATTGAAGATGGGTTAACAGGAATAGTTGGCCCAAATGGTTGTGGAAAATCAAATATAGTTGAATCACTCAGATGGTGCATGGGGGAGACCTCTGCAAAAAGTATGAGAGGGTCTGGAATGGAAGATGTGATTTTTTCTGGTACATCAAATAAACCATCAAAAAATATTGCTGAAGTTTCAATATCTCTTTCGAATGAAAATAAAGATGGTCCTTTTCAATATAAAGAATTAGATGAAATTCAAATAAGAAGAAAGATAGAAAAAGATAAAGGTTCAAAATTTTATATTAATGACAAAGAAGTAAGAGCTAAAGATGCACAGATGTTTTTTGCAGATTTGTCAACTGGAGCTCATTCTCCTTCTATAATTAGTCAAGGAAGAATTGGCGCATTAGTTACTGCTAAGCCAGTTGATCGAAGAGCTATACTTGAAGAAGCAGCAGGAATTTCAGGACTACATGCTCGTAGACATGAAGCAGAATTAAGATTGGGCGCAGCTGAAAATAATTTAAAAAGAGCCGATGAACTTAGAAGGCAACAAGAAAAACAGCTTGTTGGATTACAAAAACAAGCTGAAGAGGCTGCAAAATATAAATTAATATCTGAAGAAATTAAAAAAATTGAAGCGGGCCTTTATTATTTAAGACTGAGAGACATTGAAAACGAAATTAATCTTGAAGATCAAATAAATAATGATGCTGAAAGTGAAGTTAAAAAATTTAATGATAAAATTGAAGTATTAGATAAAGAGATTTATTTAGAAACTGAAAAAGTAAACCCAATCAGAAGTAAAAATATTGAAAATATTTCCAAAATTCAAAGGCTTAATTTAGAGTTAAAAAGTTTGGATGAAGAAAATGAAAGAATAACAGAAGAAATAGCTGGTATAAAATCTTCTCTCAAAACAATTGATGAGGATATTGATAGAGAAAAAAGTATTATAATTGATGCAAATTCAAATGAAAAGAGACTTAAAGAAGAAAAACATGAGCTGATTGAAATAGACTCAAAATACTATGATACTGAAAAAAAATCTAATGAAGACTTAGATGCTGCAAAAAATAAATTAAATCTTGAAATAGATAAAGTTAAAGAATTGATAAGTGCTAAAAAAAATGATGAAGCAATAAGCATTCTTGATAATTGTAAAATAATCATAGAAGAATATGCGGATTTCTACAGTAAAAATCAAAATATAAAAAGAGATTCTATTAAAAGAAATGAAAGAATAAAAATTATAGAAAAAGAAATAGAAAGCTGGAAAAATCTTTTAATTAATTCTGAAAAAATGATAAATGAGCTCAATGAGAGAAAACAAAAATTAATAAAAAAATTTGAAGAGCTAGAAAAACAACCACAATCCCAAGCAGAAAAGAAAGGACAGATTTCAGAAAGTTTAAGATTGTCTGAAAAAGAAAAAATAGAAAATGAAGAAATTATAGAAAAAACAGATATTAAAATTTCTAATTTAAACTCTGAATTAAATAAAACAAAAGAAGATACAATTCAAATAAGAGAGAGAAAAGCAAGCTCAGGTGCAACAATTGAAGGTCTTAAAAAAAGAAAAAATGATTTATTGGATAGAGTAGAAACTGAGCTAGGATTAGATGAAAATAATATTTTAGAATTTTCTAATCTAGAAAAAAATGAAGAATTTCCTGATGCAGTTACTCAAGAAGAATTATTGGATGAAAAAAAAAGAATAAGAGAAAAATTAGGCTCTGTGAATTTAAGAGCTGATGAGGAAACAGAAAAATATGAAAGTGAAATAAAAAAAATGGAACAAGATAGACAAGACCTTGTAACGGCAATCATTAAATTAAAAGAAAGTATAAACGAACTTAATCAAAAAGGTAGAGAAAGACTTTTGGAAGCCTTTGAAAAAGTTAATAGAAAATTTAATGAAGTTTATACAAAGCTTTTTAATGGGGGAAGCGCAAAACTTGAACTAGTAGATTCGGAAGATCCGCTAGATGCCGGCTTGGAACTTTTAGTAAGTCCACCAGGAAAAAGGCTGCAGTCAATTACTTTGTTATCCGGAGGTGAGCAAGCTCTTACAGCATTATCTTTAATATTTGCAGTATTTTTAAGTAATCCATCTCCTATTTGTGTTCTTGATGAAGTTGATGCGCCACTTGATGATGCAAACGTAACAAGGTTTTGCAATCTTCTTAATGAGTTAACAAAAATTACAAGTACAAGATTTATAATAGTAACTCATCATGCCTTAACAATGTCAAAAATGGATAGACTTTATGGTATAACGATGCCAGAAAAAGGAGTTAGCCAGCTTGTTGCAGTTGACTTGCAAAAAGCTGAAAGTATGGTCGCTTAGATGACTAAAGACACATTCAAGACTCGCCTAGAAATTGCAAAAAAAAAGATAAATAAAAACAAAAATAATCAAAAAAACCAGAAAACTTCAAACTTTGGTGAAGCTTTTAAATTGAGCACAGAACTTGTGGCCGCAGTAGCAGTTGGGACAATTATTGGGTTTATTTTGGACAATTGGTTTGGTACTAAACCTTGGTTAATTTTAATATTTTTTTTTATTGGTGTAATTGCTGGAATATTGAATGTAATTAGATCAGCAAAAAATATGCAAAAGTAATTTATTAGAGAATAAAATGGCATCAAATCCAATGTACCAATTCAATGTGTATAGAATTGGTCCAGAAATAAAATTAGGTGAAGTTGATTTATCTTTTACAAACGCAAGTTTATTTATGGTAATTAGCTCCCTAGCAGTATTAATCATATTTAATTTGGGATCAAAAAAAAATTCATTAATACCAAATAAAATTCAACTACTCGCTGAATTAAGTTATACTTTCGTGTCAAAAATGATAAGCGATACGGCTGGATCAAAAGCTAAACCTTATTTTTCATTCATATTTTCATTGTTCATGTTTGTGTTATTTTGCAACATGTTTGGAATGATTCCTTATGCATTTACAGTAACTAGTCATATTATTGTTACTTTTGTTTTAGCTGCATTTATTTTTTTTGGAGTTACCATAATTGGTTTTATTAAACATGGATTTGGGTACTTAAAACTTTTTGTACCAAGTGGAGTGCCTGTTGTTCTTTTGCCATTAATTGTGGTAATTGAAGTTATTTCTTATTTAAGTAGACCAGTAAGCTTATCAGTTAGATTGTTTGCTAATATGATGGCGGGTCATACTATGATGAAAGTATTCGGAGGTTTTGTGATAAGCCTTGGAATAGTCGGCGGGTGGTTGCCGCTTGGCTTTTCGGTAGCATTAACTGGTTTGGAGATATTAGTTGCTTTTCTTCAAGCTTATGTTTTTGCAATATTAACCTGCATCTATTTAAATGATGCATTAAATTTACACCATTAACAATTTATAGGAGGATATAATGGAACTAGAAGCAGCAAAGATGATCGGAGCAGGACTTGCAGCGATAGCGTTAGCAGGTGCTGGAGTAGGAATTGGTATTATATTTGGTAATTACCTTTCTGGAGCAATGAGAAACCCATCAGCAGCTCAAAAACAATTTCCAAACTTACTGTTAGGTTTTGCATTAGCAGAAGCTACTGGTTTATTTGGGTTAGTTGTTGCGTTGATAATTTTATTTGCATTTTAATTAATGTTTTTAAGATTTTCTCAAATAATTTTAATTTGCTTTCTTATAATTTCTAACGCAGAAAGTGCTGAAAGTGGAGGGATGCCACAACTTAATCCTGAGTTTTGGTTTTCACAGATCTTTTGGTTAATAATTACTTTTGGAATAATGTTTATATTATTATCAAAATTTGTTTTACCTAAAATAAGTGAAAACCTTGAATCAAGAAAGGCAGGGATTCTTGAAAATATAGAAGCAGCAGAAAAGCAGAGAGAAGAGAGCGATAAAAAACTAAAAGAATATGAGAAATTAATTCTTGAAAGTAAAATTGAAGCAAAAAATTATTTCAATAAAGCTAGAGAAAAAATCTTGAAAGATATTGATAAAAAAAGAGAAAATTTAGAAAAAGATATTAATGATGAAATAAGTAACGCAGAAAAAGAAATTTTAGATTTAAAAAATAAATCTCCAGAGAAAATTAGAAAAATTGCAGTGGAAACATCGTCTGATTTAATTAAACAATTAATAGGAGTTGACGTAAATAATAGTAGTATTTCTGCAATAGTTGAGGATGTTTCAAGAAAGACCAATTAATTTATGACTATAGATGCAACATTTTGGGTAGCTATTTCTTTCGTGCTTTTTATTGGGTTATTGGTTTACTTCAAAATCCCACAAAAAGTAAACGAAATGCTAAATCAATTAATTGTAAACATAAAAAATGAAATTGATGAAAGTGAAAAACTTAGAAACGAAGCTAAAAATCTTTTAGATAAATCTCAAAAAAAACTTGATAGCGCTAATAGTGAAGCCCTTAAAATAACTGATCAAGCTAAAAAAGATAGTGAAAATTTAGTGATCGAAATAAATGAAAAATTTCATAAGTCAGCAGAAATTAAAAAAAAATTAGCTGAAGTAAAAATTAGTCAAATGAAAGAAGCTGCTATAAAAGAAATTAAAGATACGTCAATAAAAATAGCAGTAGATTCTGTAAAAAAAATAATTACTACCTCAGTAGATAAAAACAAATTAGATGCAATTTTTGAAAAAGACTTAGAAGAAGCAAAAACTGAATTAAAAAAAATAAATTCATAGTAATTCGAAAAAATATCTTACTTTATTATTAAAAAAAATATAAATTATTTATATGAATTCAATTGTTATTGGGTCTGGATTTGGTGGTATTGCTGCTGCTTTAAGATTAAGAGCAAAAGAACACAAAGTTACGTTAATTGAAAAGCAACCAGATCTCGGTGGAAGGGCAAGAGTATTTAAGAGAAATGGATTTACTTATGACGGTGGTCCAACAGTTATCACAGCTCCCTATTTGATCGATGAATTATTTGAGTTATTTAAAAAAGACCCAAAAAATTATATTGAACTATCTCCACTTAAGGTTTGGTATCAATTTATTTTTGAAGACAAATCCAAATTTAATTATTCGGGAAATGAAATTGAGATGAAAAAACAAATTGAAGAAATAAATAAAGAAGATGTTGAGGGTTATGAAAAATTAGTAAGTTTTACAAAAAAAATTTTTGATAAAGGCTTTACAGAACTTGCTGATGTTCCATTTGATAAACCATTCGTAATGATGCAACAATTACCTGCGTTATTAAAACTTAAAAGTTATAAATCAGTTTATTCATTAGTCTCGTCATATGTAAAAAATGAAAAATTAAGAAGAATATTAAGTATGCATCCACTTTTGGTTGGTGGAAACCCTTTCACGACAACTTCTATTTATGGGCTAATTTTATACTTAGAAAAAAAATGGGGCATTCATTATTCAATGGGTGGAACGGGAAATATTATAAAAGGTTTTGAAAAATTGATGAGTGAAGTTGGTATAGAAATAATAAAAGGACGTGAAGTAAATAAAATTATTACAGATGGAAATAAAATTATTGGTATTCAACTAGATGACCAAACTAAAATTGATGCCAATAATGTTGTTTGTAATGCAGATCCGCCTGCAGTTTATGAAAAAATGTTAAATGGAAATACAAATAACTCATTATTGTTTAAATGGAAAAAAAATAGAATGGAATATTCAATGGGATTATTTGTTTATTATTTTGGAACTAAAAAAACTTTTAATAACGTAGAACATCATACAATAAAATTTGGTAATAAATACAAAGAACACCTTGATGATATATTTAATAATAAAAAATTAAATAATGATATAAGTTATTATCTTCATAGACCATCTGCTACTGATAAATCTATGGCTCCTGAGGGACAAGATTGTTTTTATGTTTTAGTTCCTGTTCCAAACAATCAATCAAAAATTGATTGGACTATTGAGGGAGAAAAAATGAAAAATTTAGTAATAGATAAGATGGAAAAAGATTTAATGCCAAATCTTAAAGAAAATATTATTGAAGATTTTTATTTAACACCAGATTATTTTGAAAAAGAACTTAATACTAAATATGGTTCTGGTTTTTCAATACAGCCAAAATTTTCACAATCAGCTTACTTCAGATTTCATAATAAATCTGAAATTTATGATGGTCTTTATTTTGTTGGAGCTGGAACACATCCTGGAGCAGGTGTTCCCGGTGTTCTATCATCAGCTAAGGTATTGGATAAAATAATTTAATGCCTAATATAAACTACCTAGCTCAATTTGCTAAATCATTTAATTGGGCTGGTTTTTTTTTACCAAAAAATGTTTATCACGATTGTTCCAAATTATATGCATTTTGTAGAGTTCTGGATGATTTGGTTGATGAAAAAACTAACTTAGAATTAAGAGTACAAAGATTTGATGAAATTAAAAGTATTTATAAAAAAACTTATGAACTAGATAATAATGATAGAAAAATATTAAACCAAAATGAACATGAATTAATTGTAAACGATATGATTGACCTCGCATATAATAATAATATTAAAAGAATTATTTTGGATGATTTAATTGATGGTGTTGGCTCAGATTTAAAACAAAAAGTTTATTTAAGATCAGTAAAAGATTTATTAGTTTATTCATATAGAGTAGCTGGAACAGTCGGTTTAATGATGGCTAAAATATTAAATGTAAATGACACAAGATCCTTAAAAGGAGCTATAGATTTGGGTATTGCTATGCAACTTACAAATATCGCCAGAGATGTTATTGAAGATAAAAAAATGAATAGACAATATATTAAACCCGATTTTGAAAATATTGAAGCAACATTGAAACTGGCAGATATGTTTTATGAAAGTTCATATACTTCAATAAAGAAAATTCCATTCAAATATAGATTTGCAATAATTGTAGCCAGAAGAGTTTACAGACAAATAGGAAGAAAGATTATACAAAAAAGAAATATGGAGAACTATGAAAAATCAGGAAAAATTTATGTTAATAATTTTGGAAAAATATATCAAACAATTCTATCACTATTTGATTTAATGTTTCTTTATTTAAAAGATCTAGAATCTCATCAGAGAATAAGAGAGCATGAAATTATAAGAGAGGAAATAAACCTAGATGAAAGAATTTGACTATATTATTTTAGGTGGAGGATGTGCAGGCTTATCGTTAGCTTACGAGCTAGATATAAAAAAAAAATTAAATGATAAAACTTTAGCTATAGTTGAAACTAGAGATGAATATAAAAGAGATAAAACATGGTCATTTTGGAAAGTCACTGATCATAATTTTGATGACTGTGTTATCAAAAGTTGGAATAATTTTTCTATTAATTCTGAATTAGGGTCTCATGAAGTTGTAAATAAAGAGTATCCTTACCAAACTATAGATAGTGGTTTATTTTATAAAAAAGTCTTAAATCAATTAAAACAAAATAAAAATATTCAATTTTTTAAAAATACAGATGAATTAAACTTAAATAATTCTTTTATATTTAATAGCATTCCTGCAAAAGAAAATTATCAAACAAATCTTTGGCAACATTTTAAAGGTATAGAAATTGAAACTCCTAAAGATATTTTTGACGATGAAATTTTTAACCTAATGGATTTTGATTGTGACCAAAGAGATAACGTACACTTTTTTTATACCTTACCTTTTGCAAAAAATAAGGCTTTAATTGAAACAACTTGGCTATCAAAAATGGATGACAAAACTTTAAATGATTATGATATTCAGCTAGAAAAATATATCAAAGAATCTCTTAAAATAAAAAATTATAAAATTAATTATCAAGAAGAGGGAGCGATACCTTTGTTCTATCCATTTAATAAAACAGATAAAAATAAAGTTAATATTGGTTCAGCTGGTGGCATGACCCGTTTAAGCACTGGATATACTTTTCTTAATATCCAGGATCATAGCAAATATATAACTAATAATATTGAAACAATTCAAAATACAAAAGCTTACCACATTGGAAAAAAATATGCGTTTCTTGATAATATATTTTTAAATGTTTTGAAAAAAAATCCAGATAAAATGCCAAAAATATTTTTAAATATGTTTAAAGCATCTTCTAAAACAGTTATAAAATTTCTATCAAATAAAAGTAATATTTTTGAAGATTTGGGAATAATTTTAAAAATGCCTAAATGGATATTTATAAAAAATATTTTTTAAATTAGATGAATAAAATAAATTATTATCATTCATTAATTTTTTTTAATTTATGTATATTATTGTCGGCGTTTCAATTTTTAAGAGATAATAATCTACTTATTTTATGTTTGTTTTTAATATTAAGTTTAGGAATATCCCATGGAGCACTAGATCATATAAAAGGAAAAAAATTATTAAAACTTCTAAATTATAAGTCTACCTCAATATTTTATATTTTATATATTTTTGTTGGATTAAGTATAATTCTATTGTGGTTATTATTTTCTAAAATTTTATTATTAATTTTTTTAATAGTTGCATCATATCATTTTGGCAAAGAAGACTCTGAATTTATAAACAGTAAATCTAATCTTGAATTGGTTTACTTCTTTAAAGGGTCTCTTGTTATAACAGCTCCATTGTTATTTCATAAAACTGAAACTCTTAATATTTTTAATAATTTAAATTTTGATATTTCACAAAGTTTATTTATATCGGATGAATTTCTATACGCCTTTATAGCAATTAGTTTATTTGCAAATATTATTATTTCATTAAATAAGCAAATTGATATTAAATCACTACTATTGATGGATTTTATATCTGTCCTTCTGCTTAACTTTTTCTTGAATCCAATTTTGGCATTTACAATTTATTTTTGCTTTTTGCATTCTATTAGACATTCATTTAAATTGTCTAATGAGCTGAATAAAAAAAATTTTATTAAAGGATTTAAAGAATTTATAAAAAAAGCAATACCATTAACCATTTTAACTGCCTTTTTATTCTTAATATCTTTATTTTTTTTAAATAAATATTACTTTTTAGATAATGCTATATCAAAAATAATATTTATTGGTTTGGCGTCTTTAACCTTTCCACATATATTGCTGGAATATTTTTTAGAAAAAAATGAAAAGCAAAGAAATTAAAATTTTACTTGCCGCCCCCAGAGGGTTCTGCGCTGGTGTAGAGCGTGCTATAGAAATTGTAAAAAAGAGTATTGATAAATATGGAGCGCCAGTTTATGTCAGGCATGAAATTGTTCATAACAAGTACGTGGTGGATGGTTTAAAAAAAATTGGTGCTATTTTTGTTGAAGAGCTTGAAGAAATTAAAGATAAATCTAGACCAGTAATTTTTTCTGCTCACGGGGTACCAAAAAAAGTTCCCGCTGAAGCAGAAAAATTAAAAATGGAATATGTGGATGCAACGTGTCCTCTTGTATCAAAAGTTCATAGAGAAGCAGAAAATTTAAATAAAAATGGAATTCAAATTTTATTAATTGGCCACAAAAATCATCCAGAAGTTATAGGAACTATGGGTCAAATACCTAAGGGTGAAATAGATCTTATTGAAAATATTGATGATGCTAACAATTATCAAAATAAATCTAATAAGAAATTAGCTTTTGTAACACAAACAACTCTTTCTGTTGATGATACAAAAGAAATAATATTAGCATTAAAGAAAAAATTTCCAGAAATCAAAGAACCAAAAAAAGAAGATATTTGTTATGCAACAACAAATAGACAAGCTGCTGTTAAAAAAATTGCAGAAAAGTGTGATATGTTTTTTGTTATTGGAAGTAGAAATTCATCTAACTCTTTAAGATTAGTAGAGGTTGCAAAAAACTCTGGATGTGAAAATTCAAGACTAATTCATTCTGAAAGCACAGTACCTTTAGATGAAATTGAAAAATATCAAACTATAGGAATTTCATCAGGGGCTTCTGCACCTGAAATATTGGTTGATAACTTTATAAATAATTTAAAAAAACAATTTACAGTAGCGATAGAAGAAATAGAAATAGTTAAAGAAAATATAACATTTAAAATTCCAGGAAAATTAAACTAGATGGCAATTTATACAAAAATTTCTTCAAAGGATATTCTATCAATTGAAAAAAGTTATAATTTAGGAAAAATAATTCATTTTAAAGGTATTAAAAAAGGAATTGAAAATACTAATTATCTTTTAAAAACAAAAAACAAAAAATTCATACTTACACTTTTTGAAAGAAGGGTTCATAAAAAAGATTTACCTTTCTTTATGAATTTAATGGACAAGTTAAGTAAATATAAAATTAACTGTCCAAAACCTCAAAAAAATAAAAGAGGAAATTTTTTAATTAAAATAAAAAATAAAACTGCCTCTATTGTTTCCTTTGTTGAAGGAAAAGATAAGTTAAAATTAAACTCAAAAGACTGTTATGAAATTGGTAAAAATATAGCCAAACTTCACATAGCATCAAAAAAAATTAAACTTTATAGAAAAAATTCTTTATCTTTAAAAGATTGGCCAAAACTATTAAATAAAATTGGAAATAAATCTAAAATTATAAACCCAAATTTAAATAGTTTAATGAAAAATAGCTTCTCGCAAATAAAAAATGAGTGGCCAAAAACTTTACCTTTTGGAATTATTCATGGTGATTTATTTGTTGATAATATCTTTTTTAAGAAAAACAAATTTCACGGATATATAGACTTCTATTTCGCGTGTAATGATTTTTTAATGTACGAAATTGCTATTTGTATTAATGCATTATGTTTTGATAAAAAAAATAATAATTTTATGTTTAATAAGAAAAAATCAAAAAATCTTATCAGAGGTTATTCAAAAATTAGAAAATTATCTGATAAAGAGAAAAAATCTCTAAATGTTTTGTGTAAAGGTGCGGCTCTTAGATATTTATTAACAAGAACTTATGATTACTTAAATACTCCAAAAAGTGCTGTTATTAAGATAAAGAATCCAAGGGAGTATATTCAAAAGCTTAAAGTGCATAATCAATTTAACAATTTTAAAAATTATTATAATTAAATGATTAAAATATATACTGATGGTTCTTGTTTAGAAAATCCAGGAAATGGTGGATGGGCAGCAATAATCATTGATGATGGAAAAAAAACCCAGATTAAAGGAAGTAAAAAAAATACTACAAATAATCAAATGGAGTTGCTTGCTCCTATTGAGGCATTAAAAAAAATTCCCAAAGGTAGCAAAGTTCAAATTTTTACAGACTCTAAATATGTAAAGTCAGGAATAACAGAATGGATCCATAATTGGAAAAAAAATGGATGGAAAACTGTAGATAAACAACCAGTTAAAAATAAAGAACTTTGGGAAGAGTTAGATCTTCTAAATAATCAATTTGAAATAAGTTGGAATTGGGTAAAAGCACATTCAACAGATGAATTAAATAATGAAGTCGATTTGATTGCTAGAGAAGCTGCAAATTTATAAAATATTTAGAATATGCAATATTTTTTTGCTCCAGTAATTGTTTTAATTGTATTCATACTTATCATGATAATAGTTTGAAATTCGGGGCACCTGGCAACAGAACGCCCCTAAAAATTTTTTAATTTTATCTTTAAATCCTTATCTTGTATGTAATTTAAATTATATTTTAATGCTAATTCAGCTTTGCACAATTCAATGCCCATGTCAGCAGAATGTTGAAGGCTAGATATATATTTGTTTTTTATTAGAGTATTAACAATTTCTATTGCTGTTTTTCCTGAAACTATAGAAATCATATCATTTATAGGTTCGTTACCTAGTTTTTTAAAAATACAATATCCTACTTTAATTAGTTTTTTTTCTCTATCAATGGCAATTAAAAAATATCCTTTTGGATCCATTACCCAGTCTTTAATTTTATGATATTTAGCTTTAATTCTTTTTTTAATTTTTTTATTAATTTTATACCATCTGCCTTGTATAGTTTGATTATTTTTCATAAAGCTTATTTAAATTTTACTTTTAACAAAGTTTTTTACTTCTTCTGTATCATTTTTTAATACTTGAAAATTTTCATTTTTATCAAGCACATGTCGAAGTTCCTCGGGTAATTTTTCATTCTTATTTATTGCATTGTTTGTAGCATCTGGAAATTTACATGGGTGTGCAGTTGATAAAACTACACAATCATTAAAAGATAGTTTTTTTGCAGCCCCTACTCCAACCGCTGTATGGGGATCTAATATTATATTATTTTCTTCATGATTTTTTTTAATAATATCTAAAGTTTCTTGTTCATTACAACTTTCAGATAAAAAATCTTTTTGAATTATATCTAAATTGTTCTTTTCAATTTGATAAGAATTTTGCTTAACTTTTTTCATAATATCTACTGTTTTTTCAGTATCAGAATTATTTACATAATAAATTAATCTTTCAAAGTTACTTGCTAATTGAATATCCATACTAGGTGACAATGTTTCTTTAACTTCTTTTGAAATATAATCTCCTTTTGAAATCGCTCTATGCAAAATATCATTTTCGTTTGTTGCAACAATTAGTTTATCAATTGGTAATCCCATTTTCTTTGCAAGATAACCTGCAAAAACATCACCAAAATTTCCTGTTGGAACTGAAAAAGAAATAGTTTCTTTGCCTAATTTAAAATATGAGTAAAAATAATATACTGCTTGAGCAATAATTCTTGCCCAATTTATTGAATTTACCCCTGACATATTTATGGATTTAGAAAACTCTAAATCAGAAAACATTTGTTTTACAATTTTTTGACAATCGTCAAAATTTCCATCTATTGCAATATTGAAAACATTTTTTTCTTCAACAGTAGTCATGATTTTTCTTTGAACAGAAGAAATTCTGTTATTTGGATGTAAAACAAATATATTTAAATTAGATTTTCCTTTAATTGCATCAATGGCTGCTGCACCAGTATCTCCAGAAGTTGCAACAACTATGTTTATTTTTTTGTCGTTTTTACTTAGATAATATTCATATAAATTTCCAATGAATTGCATTGCCACATCTTTGAATGCTAATGTTGGCCCATGAAATAATTCTAATAATTTAATTTCTCCAATGTTCGAGATTTTTACAACTTCTTTTTCTCTAAATGTTGAATATGATTTTTTAATTAATGATGAAAGTTCATCTTTTGAAATAAAATCCCCTGAAAAATGGCTTATTATTTCAGTAGATAATTCATTATAATTTAAATTTTTGAGCTTTAATAATTCTTGCTTTCTATATTTATTTAATGATTTTGGAACATAAAGGCCTCCATCATCGGCAAGACCTTTTAGAAAAACTTCTCCAAAACTGTATTCTTTTTCTTTGCTTCTTGTGCTTATATATTTCATCTAGGGTATCGATAAGCACTCTAGCGGAATTTTTTTGAGGCGCAATCCTTAAATTAAACTGTCGATTAAGAACAATACAAAAATTAAAAATAAATATAAAATTGAATATCCAAAGACTTTTTTTGCTTTATTTAAATCAAATTTATCTTTTTTAAATTTATATAGATCATAACAGATGTAATTATAATAAAAGGTAAGTATTAAAGAGCTGGCCAGAAAGATTTTTCCAGTAAAACCTACTATATATGGCAATATAATCACGGGAAGCATAAACAAAGAATAAACAAATATTTTTTTCTTTGTTTCTTCAATTCCGTTTGTAATTGGAAGCATTGGAATTTTTGCCTTCGAATAATCTTCAGCTTTATAAAGGCTTAAGGCCCAAAAATGAGATGGCGTCCAATAAAATATAATTAAAAAAAACGTTATAGGTTCAATCGTTAAAGAATTTGTAGCAATGGTCCAACCTATAACTGGAGGTAAAGCACCTGAAGCTCCTCCAATAACTATATTCTGAGGTGTTTTTCTCTTCAACCAAATTGTATAAACGAAAAGATAGAATGAAATAGTTACTAATAATAAAAATGCCGATAAAAGATTTGAAAAATAATAAAGTCCACAAACTGAAATAATTGATAAAACTACCCCAAATATTAAAGCATGCTGCCTATTGATTTTTCCAGTTGGTATTGGTCTTAGACAAGTTCTTGTCATTAGTTTATCTAGGTCTGCCTCATACCACATATTAAGTGTTCCAGCTGCTCCCGCTCCTATGGTAACAAAGAAAATACTTATCAATGAATCAAATAGAGGAATTGTAGTTTGAGAAGTTAATAATCCTACAGCACATGTAAATATAACCAAAGACATAACCCTTGGTTTCATTAATAGTAATAAAGATTTTAAATAAGATGAAGTATTTAAAAATACTGAACTTTTATTTTTTGAGGTAATAGAAGTCAAAACTAATCTACATTCAGACTTACAAATATTACTAATAAAATAACGCCAATAATAAGAATATGATTACCTAAATCAAATATTCCTACTTTCGAATTTTTCTTATCAATAAATCTTCTGCTTAAAGGAAGGTTATCGTAAGGATTAATTTTTATTTCTGAAGATTTTTCTTCTTTATCATTTTCAACTTTTACTGAAAATCCAAACCATGTTAAATAAATAAACAATAAGAAAAAAATTAAAAAACCACCTAATATTGTATATCCATCCATAAATAATTATCCTCCCACTACAAAATAAAAAAGTCTAGTAAAAACAGTATATTCAAATTCTGCAACCATAAGAAATATAAAACATGCAATTGCCGTCATCGGCCATAAAAGAACATTAACCAAAGCATATCTTTCCCAATACAAATGCATAAAAAAAGCCATAATTAATCCTGCTTTTAAAAACATAAAAAATAAAATTAAAGACCATCTAAGCATTCCTTGAAATTGATACCAATCAACCATGTATGAAAAAAAACTTAAAACGAATAATAGGCCCCATATCCAAAGATATATTCCTATCTTATGTGTTGTTGTTTGTTCTTGTTTTTTTGTTTTTTCCATATTCTAATTTACCATAAATAAAAGAATGCAAAAATAAATACCCACACTAAATCAACAAAGTGCCAATATAAACCAAGGATTTCAATTTCAACATAATCACCTTTCATTGTTGTAAACCAACCTCTTTTACCTTGATCGTAATGACCTGCAAAAGTTTTGTAAGCATAAATGAAAAGAAAAATTACACCTATTGAAACGTGGGTTCCATGAAATCCAGTTATCATAAAGAAAAAAGATCCAAATTGTGGTGCACCAAAAGGATTTTCCCAAGGTCTTACACCTTCGTGAATTAATTTAGACCATTCAAAGGCTTGCATGCCAACGAAAGTAAGTCCACCAATTGCTGTGGCTAATATAAGCCAACCACACATTTTTTTATTTTTTTCATATCCATATTTTACCGCAAGAGCCATAGTTCCACTGCTTGTAATTAAAACGAATGTCATGATAGCAATAAGTAATAAAGGAACATCTACACCAAATACATGTAATCCAAAAACTTCACTTGGATTTGGCCAGTCAATTATAGTTGACCCTCTGCCCTTCATGTACGAAATTAAAAAACAGCTAAAAATAAATGTATCACTTAGCAAAAAGATCCACATCATTGCTTTTCCCCAATGAACACCTTTAAACATGGTTTGATCAGAACCAGTGTCTTTCGCCATTCCTTTAAAACCAGGTTTAAATTCGTAGCCTTCTATTTTAATATCAGACATGATTTAGTATTTATGTTTTTTCTACTTTCGTATGCGCCACTTCACTTGGTGGTGTAGTTTGTGTTATAAAATCTTCTTTTGCTCCAGGAACACTATAATCATAAGCCCATCTGTGAACTGTTGGAAGTCTATCTCCCCAGTTACCATGTTCAGGCGGAACTGTTGGCGTTAGCCATTCTAGTGAGCAAGCTTGCCAAGGATTATGTCCTGCTGGTTTACCTGTTTTTAAAGTTTTAATAATATTGTAAATTAAAATAAATTGTGCAGCACCAACTATAAAAGCTGCTATGCTTATAAATTCGTTCATTCCAACAGCTGATGTTACGTATGGACTATCATACATTTCAAAATATCTTCTAGGTACTCCAATAAATCCTAAATAGTGCATTGGGAAATAAATCGAATAAGCGCCTAAAAAAGTTAACCAGAAGTGCCATTTACCTAATTTCTCATCTAGGAATCTTCCCGCTACTAAAGGAAACCAGTGGTAAACAGCTCCCATTATTACCATGAGTGGTGCAATACCCATAACCATATGAAAGTGTGCAATAACAAAGTAAGTGTCAGACAATGGAACATCTACACTAACATTTCCCAAGAAAATTCCTGTAATTCCCCCGTTTACAAAAGTAACAATAAAACCTAAACACCATAACATTACAGTATTTAGTCGAATGTTACCTCTCCAAAGCGTTAAGATCCAGTTATAAACTTTCATTGCTGTCGGAACGGCTATGATAAGAGTGGTAGTTGCAAAGAAGAATCCAAACCAAGGATTCATTCCACTAACATACATGTGGTGTGCCCATACAAAAAAGCTTAGTGCACCTATACCAACTATGGCCCAAACCATCATTCTATAACCAAAGATATTTTTTCTAGCATGAACAGAAATTAAATCTGAAATTATTCCAAATGCAGGTAGTGCAACTATATAAACTTCAGGGTGGCCAAAGAACCAGAATAAATGTTGAAAAAGAATAGGACTTCCACCACCATATTCTAAAACTTCTCCTGCTTTTAATATTGTTGGCATAAAAAAGCTAGTTCCAAGTACATTGTCTAAACTCATCATTAATGCACCTACTAATAATGCCGGAAAAGCTAGCATTGCTAAAACAGTAGCTGTAAAAATTCCCCAAACTGTTAGAGGCATTCTCATCAATGTCATCCCTCTTGTTCTTGCTTGAAGCACAGTAATTAAATAATTCAAACCACCCATAGTAAATCCAGCAACAAATAAAATTAGGGATATACACATTAACATTATTCCCCATCCTGATCCTGGGGTTCCTTCTAAAATTGCTTGAGGAGGATAAAGTGTCCAACCCGATCCTGTTGGTCCACCTGGAACAAAAAAGCTTGCTAATAAAACCGCAACGGCAACAAAAAAACTCCAAAAACTAACCATGTTTAAATATGGAAAAACCATATCTCTTGCTCCAACCATCAATGGTATTAAATAATTTCCAAATCCACCGAGAAATAATGCAGTTAAAAAATAAACTACCATTATCATTCCGTGCATAGTAACAAATTGATAATAATGCTCTGCAGTCATAAAAGGAGCTAATCCTGGAAAGCCTAATTGTAAACGCATTAACCAAGAAAGAATTAAACCAATTATTCCAGTAAATGTTGCTAATAGAAAATATTGCACTCCAATAACTTTCGCATCTTGGCAAAAAATCCATTTAGTTATGAAACTATGTCCATGATACAAATCTTGATCAGCGACTTCTGCTGGTCTTACGTAGTCTGCATCTGTTGCTATTCCCGATCCTCCTCCAGAAATAGCTTCTGAAGATTGAGCTTGTATTGTTTTATTATCATTAAAATCTTCTGACATTTTTTCCCTTTATATATTTTTTACCATTTAATTTATTTTTTTGCCAATTTTGTTTTTTCGTTTTCTAAAATCTTTTGTTTTGCTATTAAATCTGAAAATGTTTCTTGTTGTTGAAGCCAATTATCATATTCTTGTTTATCTTGTACTTCTACACCACCTCTCATAGCGTAATGCCCAACTCCACAATACTCAGCACACAAAACTTCAAACTCACCTACTTTGTTAGGTTCAAACCAATAATAAGTTACAATTCCAGGAACTGCATCCATTTTTGCTCTGAACTGAGGAACATACCAGTTGTGAAGTACATCAACTGATCTTAACAAGATTTTAACCGGTCTATTATTTTCTAAATTTATAACATCACTTTGTATCATTACATCATCATTTCCAAATGGGTCATCCAAGTTAATTCCAAAAGGATTGTTATCATTTATATTGACTACTTTTGTTGTTCCTAATTTTCCATCTTCACCTGGCAACCTATATTGCCATCCCCATTGCCAAGCCATTACATCAATCTCAATTGCATTTTTTGGAACATTAACATACTGATTCCAGATAATTAGCCCTGGTGCTAAAAGAGCAGCTACTCCTAATGTTGTTGCCCATGTAAGTATTTTTTCTAATTTTTTATCTTCAGGTTTGTATTCAGCTTTTCTTTCTTTTTTATAAGAAAATTTAAAAACACAGTAAACCATGAAAAGACAAACAGCTATAAAAACTCCTCCTCCAATCCAGAATGTTAAAGTAATAGTATCATCCATTCCTCCCCAGTTTGAAGCAACGTCCGTCCAGTACCATGGCGTAAAAATATGGAACAATACTGATCCAAGAATAACTAGAAAGAATATAATACCTACGTGCATAACAGCTTATATAGAATAAATATCACATAAAAACCTATGACAAAATGTCTTAAGAAACTACCAAAATATCAAATATAACCTTCATTATATGCTAGGGAAAATTGAAATTTTAGCTGTTATTCTAATACTGGTTCTATTGTTTTATTTCGTCATTTCTTTAGGTGCTGGAGCTTTCTCAAAAAAGGAAACTAATTCAAGAACAAAAAAATATTTAAAGTCTGTAAATATATTGCTGTCTATAATTGCAGTTGTTGGGGTTATACTAGTTTTATTTTTATAATATTTTTTTAAGAAATTAAAGATTTGCACCAAGCTATAACTGAATCGTTATAAATAAACATAATTGCAAAAAATACTAACCAAACAATAAACAAAAATAACCAGTAAAGAGATAATGCTTGTAGGTTACTTGTCTCTTTAACATAATCTCTCTCTTTCAATTTAAAAATTCTTGAACTTATTTTGCCCCAAAAAAACAAACCACCTAACAAATGCAAACCATGCAATGCTGTAAAAATATAGTAGGAAGAAAAATAATTATTGGTTGAAACAAAATGACCTTGTTTCATTAATTGATACCAAAGTATAATTTGTAAAAATAAAAATAAATAACTTAAAGCTCCTACAATAATTATATTGTTTTTTATTTTATTGGTTAAATGATTCTTTAAATCTTTGCTTATTTTATTAAAAAAATAAGTAACTAAGATTAAAACTAGAGTATTAATCCATAGCAATTTATTTTTCAAAATTAGTGTTGTATCTTGTTCTGGAGGTATCGAATAAAGATAAGCGGTAAAAATTAAACTAAATATCGCAGTACTTATTCCAAATATTATAATCACCGCTGACAATTGATTGGTAACCTCAAAAGTTTTTCCAACATGCTTATTATCAATTAAAGCTTGGCTTTCTTCCCATGGTTTTTCTAAAAGTGTGCCAAATAGTTTCTTTATAATTGAGGTCATGATATTTATATAATTAGTAAATATTATTTTGCAACAATGAATTTAAAAACTTCAATAACAATTATTATAGGTTGTTTGATTATTTTTCTATTTGTTATGCTACCTATATTCTTGTCTATAGAAAAAAAAGAAGATGAATATGTTAAAAAATTCCAAGGATCTTCTTTTTCATTAAATGATGTTAATGATGAAATCATAACAGAAACGTCTTTTGAAGGATCTTTAACTGCAATTTTTTTTGGTTTTACAAATTGTCCAGATGTATGTCCAATGACACTAAATAATTTAGACTTAGCTATAAAAAATTTAGAGCAAGAAAAGAAAGATAAATTTAAAGTTTTTTTTGTTAGTATAGATCCTGAAAGGGATAGTCCTCAAGTTATAAAAAATTATTTAAATTCATTTGAGAATAAAATTTATGGAATTACTGGAGATCCAAAAAAAGTATTTCTTATGTCTAAATCTTGGGGAGTTCTTTCTGAAAAAATTTTCACTGAAGATGGAAACTATTTAATAAATCATAGCTCATCTATTATTTTGTTAAAAGATGGAAAATATCTAAACAGAATTAGTCATCATGCTAACTACGAAGATATTTTTAAAAGTATAAACAAATACTTAAGATAACAAATTAAAGCTTATTATCGATATCATGGATATCGCGGCCGTTTCAGACCTTAAAATATTATGATTAATTTTAAGAGGAATTAATTTTTTTAGTTTTAAAATATTTTCTCTTTCTTTAATTGTAAAATCTCCCTCTGGTCCAATTAATATACAAAGTGGATCTGAACTCTTAAGATTAATTTTACTATTATCAGTGTTTAGATCTCCAAATATAATATTTATATTTTGATTCAATTTTAAAAATTCATTTAATTTTAAGATTTTTTCTAACTTTGGAATTTTTAATCTATTACTTTGTTCGGATGCTTCTGTAATAATTTTATTTAATCTTTTATCATTTAATTTTCTTACAATTGTTCTTTCTGTTAAAATAGGAATAAATTTTGTAACTCCAAGTTCGGTTGCTTTTTGTATCATTAGATTTAAATAATTTAATTTTATAGGGGCAAAAGCCAACCAAATTTCTCTTTCATTGTTGGCGGATCTTAATTTTTTTATTACTAAAAATTCTACGATTCCTTTTTTGATATCTTTAATTTTTGCCTCCCACTCACCACTTTCATTAAATAAAGAAAAAGTTTGCCCAATATTTACCCTCATTACTTTAAATAAATAGTGTGATTGAGATTTATCTAGCTTTGAAATTAAATTAAGTGATAAACTTTCCTGAAAAAATAATCTAATATTACTCATTTAAACAAGTTAATTTATGAAAAATATTAAAGCAATAATATTTGATGCATATGGCACATTATTTGATGTCAATTCAGCTGCTGAAAAATGTAAAGATAAAATTGGAAAAAAGTGGGAGAATTTTTCAAATTACTGGAGAACCACTCAATTAGAGTATACTTGGCTAAGAAATTTAATGGGTAGACATAAAGATTTTTGGCAAATTACCGAAGACAGTTTAGACAAATCAATGAAAGTCTTTGAAATTGATAGCTCAATGAAAATTGACCTTTTAAATTTATATAAAATTTTATCTACATTCCCTGAGGTAAAAGATGCTTTAAACATTCTCAAAGAAAAAAAATATAAACTTGCAATTCTTTCAAATGGCACACCTTCTCTACTTAATGAGTTAGTTAAAAGTAATAATTTAGATAATGTTTTTGATGATGTTTTTTCAATTGAGGAAGTTAAAGCTTATAAACCAGATCCAAAAGTCTATAATATTCCAATAAATAAATATCAAATACAAAAAAATGAAGTTGCTTACCTAAGCGCAAATACTTGGGATGTGTCTGCGGGTGGTAACTACGGATTTAATCCTATTTGGGTAAATAGAAATAATAATATTTTTGATAATCTTGATTTTAAACCGATTAATGAAATCAAAAATTTAAAAAATATTAATGAACTCTTATAACTTATTGATAAATTCTAGCTTTGCTCATCTATATACTATGTTTAATAAAATCCTTGAATCTTTGTCATCCTGAGTAATTCCATAATGTTCATCTGTATTGCTAAAAAAAATCATTTGATTTTCTTTGGATTTTACCTCTTTATCCTTAATAACTGTAGCCCCATTACAAGTTGTAAAATTTAATATACAAATTTTTACTTCTTCATCTGGCTTGTTGTTTCCATCTGTCCAATCGTGATGCTTTCTATGTTTTATTTTTTTACCCTGATTAGTGTATAAATTAGCTTTTATTCTTAAAAACTTATTAAAGTTATTATTTTGCTTAATAAAATACTTTATTGGTTCAAATTTTGTAAAGAAATTACTATTTATTTTTTGATTTTCAACCAATGTATGAGTGAACATAAAATTATTATCATCTTCAAATGTCGTAGTTTGTTTTTGAAAGAACCAAGGAAAAGTATTAGAGTAAACTAAATTTTGCAATTCTTTAAAATAATCTTCTATTAAAAAATTATCTATTATTTTCATAAATAGGTTTTAATTCTCTTTTATTCCACTTGCAAGCCATTCAAGATTATCATAATGGTACTTCTAAAAAATGAAAGCTGTTAAAATTAAAAAAAATGGTGGTCCTGAAGTATTAGATGTAGAAGAAATAAGTTTAAAAAAACCAACAAAGGGCGAGGTATTAATTGAACATACCGCTATAGGTTTAAATTATATAGATACATATCATAGATCCGGTCTTTACCCTTTAACTATGCCTAGTGGACTTGGAATGGAAGCCTCTGGTATTATAAAAGAAATTGGTCAAGACGTTTTGGACTATTCTGTTGGAGATAGAGTAGCTTATGCTGCAGTTCCTTTGGGGGCTTATGCGACTCATAGAATTTTTAAAACTAACAACCTAATTAAAGTTCCTAAAGAGGTAGATTTAAGTTTAGCAGCAGCAATAATGACTAAAGGATTAACTACTTTTTATT
>CACDKW010000003.1 GCA_902553465.1 uncultured Pelagibacteraceae bacterium
AAATATTGATGTTGTACATGGTGATACAGACAAAGGAACATTTGGAATGGGAACATATGGATCGAGATCTTTAACAGTGGGTGGAATTGCAATTGTTAATGCATGTAAAAAGATAGTTAATAAAGGAAAAAAAATTGCTGCAAAAATGCTTGAAGCAAGCCCTGATGAAATTGATTTTAAAAATGGAGAATTTGTTGTCGCAAAATCAAACAAAAAGAAAACAATTGGCGAAGTTGCTTTTGCGAGTTATTTGCCAGGGGTAAGAGACGAAGTTAAATCGCCTTTACCAGAAGGTGAAGAACCAGGATTAATAGAATCTTCTTTTTTTGATCCTGCCAACTTTTCATTTCCTGCAGGATCACATATTTGTGAAGTTGAAATAGATCCTGATACAGGTCATGTAAAACTTGATAAGTATACAGCAGTTGATGATTTTGGAACTATAGTGAACCCACTAATTGTTGAAGGCCAAGTTCATGGTGGATTGGCTCAAGGAATTGGCCAAGCTTTATATGAAAATGCTCAATATGACGATTCTGGTCAATTGATTACAGCTTCTTACATGGATTATACAATGCCAAGAGCTGATGATCTTCCAGACTTTAATTTAGGATTTACTTGTACAAAGGCTACTACTAATCCATTAGGAGTAAAAGGATGTGGAGAAGCAGGAACTATTGCTGCAACACCAACAGTCATGAATGCAGTTATTAATGCGCTTGGTGGAAAAGAAATTTCTTTACCCGCAACAGCAGAAAAAGTTTGGAAAGCATGTAAGGAAATGAAAAAATCTAATGCTAAGGCGGCTTAAAGGAGATTATGAAAACATTTAATTATCATTCTGCAAAAGATGTCAAAGAAGCATCAAAATTAGCATCCTCAAATTCAGCTTTTTTAGCTGGAGGAATGACAACTATACCTTCAATGAAATTAGGTCTAGCTTCATATAAAGACATTATAGATATTAAGAGAATAAAAAAACTATCAGGAATTAAAGTATCTGGAAAAACAGTTACAATAGGATCAACAACAAAACATACTGAAGTTGCTAATTCAAAAGAAGTTAAAAAAGCAATTCCTTCATTAGCAGCTCTTGCAGAAGGTATTGGAGATCCACAAGTAAGAAATAGAGGTACAATTGGTGGATCAATAGCAAATAATGATCCAGCTGCAGATTATCCGTCAGCATGTATTGCTTTAAATGCAACTATACATACCAATAATCGTAAAATTGATGCAGATAAATTTTTTAGAGGAATGTTTGAAACTTCTCTTAAAAGTTCAGAAATAATAGAAGCAATTGAGTTTGAGATACCTCAAAAATCAAGTTATCAAAAATTACCAAATCCAGCTTCGCGATATGCTATAATAGGTGTTTATGTTGCAAAACATAAAACAGGAATAAACGTTGGAGTGACTGGAGCTAAGTCATGTGTATATAATGATAAAGACTTAGCTGGAGCATTAACTAAGAATTTTTCTTCATCAGCCATAGATAGTATTAAAATATCTTCATCAGGAATGAACTCAGATATACATGCCTCTTCTGAATATAGAGCAAATATGGTGAAAGCTTTTGCTAAAAAAGCTGTTGATGCTTGCTAAATAAATATTTCAGTAATACTTTAAACATCTAATGAAAAATTCATTTGATGAAAAAATATTAGAAGAAGCCAATGACTGGATAGAAGCTAATCAAAAAGTAGTTTTAGCAACTGTAATTCAAACATGGGGCTCATCACCAAGACAAGTTGGAAGTAGAATGATAGTAAATGAAAAAGGAGATTTTTCAGGCTCTGTTTCTGGTGGATGCGTAGAGTCAGCTGTTGTTAGAGAATGCATGGGTTTAATTAAAGATAATAAACCATGCAAAAAGATAGAATTTAAAGTTTCAAATGAGAGTGCTTGGGAAGTAGGACTTGCTTGTGGAGGAGAAATTTCAGTTTACTTAGAACAGATAATTTAAATAAATGAAACATTCTCAACTTAAGGAAATAATTAAAAAGAAAGCTTCAAAAATAGAGTTTGCAATTGTAACAAATCTCGAAAACGGATTAAGTGAAATATATGAACCCAATAAATTATTAAGCAAAGATTTTGATATTCATAAAAATCAAATTGAAAATTTTTTTAAATTAAAAAAAAATGGAGTAATAGAAAACACAGAAATATTTGTCGAAACATACATAAGACCTATAAAAGTAATTATTGTAGGTGCAGTTCATATTGCTCAATATTTGGTTGATTTTGCAAAAAGTTTGAATTTTGAAATTTCTATTATAGATCCACGTGGTTATTTTGCATCAGAACAAAGATTTCCAGATATGAAAATTATTAACAAATGGCCAGAGGAAGCTTTTAAAGAAATAGAAACAAACGAAAATTCTGCCTTAATTGCATTAACTCATGATCCTAAAATAGATGATCCAGCATTACAACATGCTCTTAATAAAAAATTTTATTATATAGGAGCATTAGGTAGTAAGAAAACTCATGAAAATAGATGTCAAAGATTAAAAGAATCAGGATTTGACAATGAACAAATTAATTCAATACACGGTCCAATTGGTATTAAGCTGGGCGGAAGATCAGCTCCAGAAATAGCCCTATCTATTATTGCTCAGTTAGTATCTGAAACTTATAAAAAATAATGCAACAAGTATTTAAAGAAATAAAAATTAATACCGAGGGACAAGGCTTTTATAATTTTACTGAAAATACTTTAGAATGGATCAATAAACAAAAAATTGAAAATGGTATTTTAAATATCAATATATTACATACTAGCGCTTCATTAGTTATCCAAGAAAATGCAGATCCAGATGTATTATATGATCTTAAGAATTTTTTTCATAAACTAGTACCAATGGATCAAAAATTATACAAACATACCACCGAAGGAAAAGATGATATGCCAGCCCATATAAAATCTAGCCTTACTAATAATCAATTAACTTTAAGTTTAAAAAATAAAAAATTAATTCTTGGAACTTGGCAAGGTCTTTATTTGTTTGAACATAGACTTGAAAATCAAACAAGAATTTTATCCCATCATTTAATTGGAGATTAAAAAATGATTAAAGCTATTTTGTTGGCTGCAGGACAATCTAAAAGGCTTAAAAGTGAAAATAAATTAATTAAAAAGTTTAAAAATAAAGCTTTAATTAATCATCCTCTAAAAGCATTGTTTAAGAGTAAAGTAGAAAAAATTGTCATTGTTCTTGGTTATCAGAATAAAGAAGTAAGAAAAGTAATTAAGAAGAATAAAAAAAATATTTTTGTATTTAACAAAAAATTTAGATTAGGTATGTCTTCTTCAATTAATACTGGGATAAAAAAAATATCAAAAAAAGATAAAGGGTTTATTATTGTTCAATCTGACATGCCATTTATTAAGGTTTCAGATATTAATAAAATCTATAATTCAATATCTAAAAAAAGACATTTAGTTCATGCTTTGAAATTTAAGAATAAAATTGGTAATCCAATAGGCTTTGATAGCTCAGTATTAACTAAATTTAAAAAAATGAAAGGTGATGTTGGGGCTAAGTTTATGGTCAAAAGATTAAAAAACAATACTAATTTTATAAAAGTTATAAGTAAAAGAGTTTTTAAAGATTTAGATTTAAAAAAAGATTTTAATTAGCTTGGATAGGATTTCCTTTTAACCACTCACTTTCTTCATTTTTATAATGTTCTTTTTTCCAAATTGGAGATCTTTTCTTAATTTCTTCAATTATGTATCTAGAAAGAATATATGTCTCAGCTCTATGAGGACAAGCAACTGCAATAATAATACTTATTTCACCTAATCCCAAATATCCTTTAACGTGTTCAATATAAACAGCTTTATCTTTTATTTTTAATTTTTTATCTACTTCATTATAAATTTCTTCAAAACTTTTAATTACCATTGCATCATGACTGTCGTAAGTAATTCCTGTTACTTTTTTATTATCGTTATTTTCCCTAACAGTTCCTTTAAAAATTAATGAAGCGCCAAATTTAGATGAAGATATAAATTCTTCAGCTTTATTAACTTCTATTTTTTCTTTTTTAAGATCTATTATTTTTGCATGAAGCATTAACCACCTCCAATAGGGGGAATAATTCCAATTTTTTGATCCTTTGTAATTTTATAATTTTCAGAAATAATATTATTATCTTCCGAACAGAAAGCTGAAGTTTCAATTATTTTCTTAAAATTTTCATTTCCTTTAAAATTTTCATCTACATAGTTAATTATTTTTTTCTTCAGATCTTTAATTGAAATTTTTTTTTCAATATCAAATTCTAAAAAATCTTTATCACTAAATTCTCTACTTGCACCAAAAAGCTCAAGTTTAATTTTCATAATTAAAAAATATTTTCTAAAAATTTAGGAAGTCCGTCTGGATTGGTCCACAATCCACTCTTGCCACCTTCTTTGATTAATAATTTAACATTATCAATTTTTAGATGCGGGTTTACAATTTTACTTAAGTCGTAAATAGTAATTAGTGCTGCATTAACTCCCATAATTGCTTCCATCTCAACACCTGTTTTTGCAACTGCTGAAACAACGCAAAATACTTCTAAAGAAGAATCTTTTTCATTCATGATAATTTTAGTTGCAGTGTGATCTATTGGAAGAGGATGACACAAGGGAATTAATTCACTTGTTTTTTTCACACCCAATACAGCCGAAACCTCTGCAAGAGTTATAGGATCTCCCTTAGGCATTTCTTTATTTTTAATCTTATTAAAAACTTCTTTACCAACATAAATTTTTCCTGACGCAAGAGCTCTTCTAAAGGTTTCTTTTTTTGAGGAAACATCAACCATATTAAATGAATTTTTTTTAAAAATTTCTTTAGCCCAATCCTCTAAAGTTTTTTGATTAACTATTTTTAATTTTGTCATATTAACATCTTACATTCTAACAACTTTTTTTAGATCCAAATTTTAAATTAAAAAATAAAAATTATAAACAAAAGTGTAATATTTTATTCAATTTAGATATACAACCTATAGTTTAATTTCTTTTTTAATTTATGAATTTCTCTTTGTTTTCTTGAATATTTAATCATTTATTTAAAGCAAAGATGATTATATGGTTAATTAATACTTGTTTAAATGAGCGGACATTTTGGCAAAGAAATTAAAAAAAACATAAATGATGTTAAAGGAAAAGTTAACAGCATGTGTGCTGAATCTGACTTTTCCCAGTTTTCACAAAGATTGCTGGATTTAGCTACAAAAGGAAGAAATAAATCTAAAGTACTAAAATACTTTATGCATAGCACCGATACTTGGGTGATATTACTAAATGTAATGAAATCTCACTACGACAATCAAAAAATTTCTATAAGTGACTGCTTAAAAGGAACATATTTTACTAAAGAGAGTGGATTGTCATTTATAAAAAAAACTTCTGATGGAGAAAATACTTATTTTTCTATAGTTGATGATTTTATTGATAAAAGAAAAAAAGTAGTAAAAGTAAGTGATGAAGTAATTAATGAGTTTGAATATTATTGTAATAAAATCTCAATTTGCGTAGATGATCCTGTAAATAAAGGCTCATGTCACAAGATAATTTAACTTTAAATCAAAGGTTGTATAGTATTTTGCTATAAGTTTTTTCATGAAACTTTTAGTATAAATTTTTTCATGAATAATATCTTTTATAAGTCCTAGATAGAAAACTTTATTTTAGTAAGATCAATTTAATTTTTAGAAAATGTATTGGAGAAAACAATTATGAAAAAGACTGGTAAAAGATGTCAAAGACTAGTTGATGAAGGAAGAAGATCTTTTTTAAGAGGATCAGCTGCATCAGTGGGGACTATAGCTGCCGCAACAATTTTACAAACAAAAAAAGTTGAAGCTTCAAATTTTCCTTCAAATAAATTAGCAAATGTAAAAGATTTAAAAACAAATGTTCCTTTAGATATAAATTATCCTGACGAAGACTCACCTGGTGTTTTATTGAAATTAGGATCAAAAGTTGAAGGTGGAGTAGGCCCTGATGGAGATATTGTAGCATATTCAGTTTTGTGTCCTCACAAAGGCTATCCATTGAATTATAACGATGCAGACAAAGTTTTTAATTGTCCTGGTCATTATTCTGTTTTTGATGCAGAAAAAGGTGGTTTACAAGTTTGGGGTCAAGCTACTCAAAATTTACCCCAATTTAAATTAAAAGTTTCTAGTGGAGGAGATATATTCGCTGAAGGAGTTGACGAGTTAATTTATGGTCGACTTAGTAATGTTCTATAGGAGGGAAATATGGCATATAAAAGAAATATAAATAAATTACCAATAATACCGAAAGGTGCGAAAAAACATAACGTAGTTTGTAATTACTGCATAGTTGGGTGTGGCTATCATGCTTATACCTGGAATGTAGGAGCAGATGGAACTACTACAAACAATATTTTTGGAGAAAATCTATCTGTTCAACAAGGAGCAGACTCTGATGCTTGGTATTCTCCATCAATGTGGAATATAGTTAAGCAAAATGGAAAAGATGTAAATATAGTAATAAAACCTGACAAAAATTGTGTGGTAAATAGTGGCTTAGGTTCTCCTAGAGGAGCAAGACAAGGTGAATTAAATTATTCACAATCAACTAGTACACAATTACAAAGATTAACTGATCCTCTTGTTTATAGATATGGTCAACTTCAACCAACTTCGTGGGATGATGCTATCGGTTTAGTAGCAGATGTAACTAAAGCTGTAATTGATGACCAAGGGGAAGATGGTCTTTTTGTATCAGCTTTTGACCACGGTGGAGCCGGTGGTGGATATGAAAATACATGGGGAACAGGAAAATTATATTTAGAATCAATGAAAATTAAAAATATAAGAATCCATAATAGACCTGCATATAACTCTGAAGTTCATGGAACAAGAGATATGGGAGTAGGTGAGTTAAATTATTGTTATGAGGATACTGAGCTTGCTGACACAATAGTTTCAGTAGGAGCTAATTCATTAGAGACTCAAACAAATGTTTATTTAAATCACTGGGTTCCAAACATGCGTGGAACATCAATGGATAAAAAGAAGAAACAATTACCAGGAGAAGACCATGCTCCAGCTAGAATGATTTTTGTTGATCCTAGAAGAACGGTGACAATAAATTCAGCAGAAGCAGAAGCGGGAAAAGAAAATGTAATGCATTTAGCGATTAATTCTGGAACAGATTTAGCGTTGTTCAATGCTTGGATGACTTATATCGACTCAAAAGGTTGGGTTGATAAAGATTTTATTAAGGCAAGCACAATGGATTACGATAAAATGGTTAAAGGAAACAAAACTTCATTATCTGAAGCTGCAAAAATTACTGGATTAACTACAAAACAAATCCAACAGTCAGCTGAATGGATTGCAAAACCAAAAGGTAACAAAAGACGAAGAACGTGCTTCGTTTACGAAAAAGGTCTGATTTGGGGTAATGATAATTACAGAACTAATTGTTCTCTAACTAACGTTGCAGCAGCAACCGGAAATATTGGAAGACCAGGTGGAGGATGTTGTAGAATGGGAGGACACCAGGAAGGATACTTTAGACCAGCAGATGGTTTTATATGGGAAGGAAATCCTGCTAAACCCCCATATGTTGATAAGTTGCTTATAGAAGGAAAAGGTGGAGTGCACCATGTTTGGGCATGTGACCATTACAAAACAACTTTAAACGCTCATGAATTTAAGCGTGTATACAAAAAAAGAACTGACATAGTTAAAGATGCTATGAATGAAGTACCGCATGGTGATCGTAAAGCATTAGTTAAAGCTATTATGGGTGCTATTAAAAAAGGTGGTTTATTTTCAGTAGATGTAGATATTATCAAAGCAGACATTGCTGAAGCAGCTCATGTTATTTTACCAGCAGCAACATCTGGAGAAATGAACTTAACGTCTATGAATGGAGAAAGAAGAATGAGATTGACGGAAAGATATATGGATCCTCCAGGTCAAGCATTGCCTGACTGCATCATTGCTTCAAAACTTGGAGAAGCAATGGGTTTCAGTGGTTATGGCTGGAAGACCGAAGAAGATGCTTTTATGGATGGCTACCACAATGGTACTGGAAAAATTGTAACTTATGATAGATTAAGAGCTATGGGCAATAATGGTGTTCAAGAACCAGTTATTGATTATAAGGACGGCAAGTTAGTTGGTGTTAAACGTTTATACGCCGATGGAAAATTCGACCGTCATGGCAAAGATCATAAAAAACTAATCTTTAAGGTGTCAAAATGGAGAGGTTTACAAGCTCCTGGAAAAGAAGCTCAGAAGAAGAAGTTTAAATATTTGATCAATAATGGAAGAGCTAACCATGTATGGCAAAATGCTTATCTAGATAGAAAGAACCAATTTGTTACAGATAGATGGCCTTACCCATTCATTGAAATGAATCCATCTGATATGAAGAATATTGGAGTATCCGAAGGTGATTTAGTAGAAGTGTTTAATGACGATGGTTCAACACAGGCAATGGTTTATCCTACGCCAACTGCAAAAAAGAAAGAAACATTTATGCTTTTCGCTTATCCTACAGGTGTTGTTGGAAACGTAGTAAACGATGGAGTAAACGAAGTAATTATTCCAAACTATAAACAAACTTGGGCAAATATAAGAAAATTAGCTAACAAACCATCTGGTGTTAACCACGTTAGCTTTAAGTCAAAGGAATACAAAATATAAAAAAATATTAGAGGCTAGAAATAAAATTCTAGCCTCTTTTTCCCTTTTTTTATGATAAAAAAAACTCTATTAGCTATTCTTTTATTTGTCTCAAATATAAACTTTTCAATAGCTGATATAGAATCTGGAAAAAAAGTATTCAATAAATGTAAAAGTTGTCATTCAATAAAGCAGGAAAAAAATAAACTTGGACCTCATTTAGTAAAAATTTTTGGAAGAAAAGCAGGGTCTATAGAAAATTTTAAATACTCTTCTGCTTTAAAAGATTCAGGAATAATTTGGAGCGAAGAAACTTTAAAAGGATATTTAGCAAATCCAAGAAAATATATACCAGGAACTAAAATGAGTTTCGCTGGAATCAAAAATACCGACCAATTGAATCACTTAATTGAGTATTTAAAAAAAGATAGTAATTGAATAAAAAAAACTTTTATGATTAAATTAAACTATGTTAATTGATCCTTTTAAACGAAAAATTTCATACATAAGAATTTCAGTTACAGATAGGTGTGATTTTAGATGTACTTATTGTATGCCTGAAAAAATGCAATTTTTACCCAAGAAAGATTTACTTACATTAGAGGAATTAGAAAGACTAGGTAATGTCTTTATAGACCTTGGAGTTAAAAAATTAAGAATTACAGGAGGAGAGCCTCTTGTTAGAAAAGATATTATGAATTTATTTAAAGGTATTGGAAAAAGAATTGGAAATGGTTTAGAAGAACTAACATTAACTACTAACGGATCACAGTTAGAAGACTATGCAGATGAACTTTTTGAAATTGGAGTAAGAAGAATAAATATTTCATTAGACACTCTAGAAAAAAATAAATTTAAACTTATTACTAGATTAGGTAATTTTGAAAAAGTAATGAGAGGAATTATGAGAGCAAAAAAGACGGGAATGAAAGTAAAGATTAATACAGTTGCACTTAAAGGGGTTAATGATATGGAGATTATAAAGTTAGTAAAATGGTGTGGTGAAAATCAGTTTAATTTAACTTTTATTGAAGTGATGCCAATGGGAGAAATTGGAGAAAAAAGAATTAATCAATTTATGCCTTTGACAGAAGTCAAAGAGTTACTCGGTAGTCATTTTACATTAAATAATGATCCAATGAAAACTGGTGGACCTGCTACTTATATGCATTGCGAAGAAACAAAACAAAAAATTGGTTTTATAACTCCACTGACACATAATTTTTGTGAATCTTGTAATAGAGTAAGAATTACCTGCACAGGAAATATGTACATGTGTTTAGGTCAAGAGGATAAAGAAGATTTAAAAAAACCTCTAAGAGAAAGCAAAAATGATAATGTTTTAAAAGATGTAATTTATAAAGCAATTTTAAGAAAACCAAAAGGACACGACTTTGTAATAGATAGAGAAGAAAAAGAAAAGCATGTTCCAAGACATATGAGTGTCACTGGCGGATAAATCAGAAATTCATAACTTTCATTTAAATATAAAATAATATGTATTTTTCTTATGGATAAAATTTTAAGTGAAAGTGAAGTAGAGAATTTTAAAAAGGATGGGGCAGTATTTTTAAAAGGAAAATTTGATACTAGCTGGATAAAAAAACTTCAAAAAGGCATAGAAAAAGATATAAAAAATCCAAGCCCAAGATTTAAATCTCATACATTAGAAAAAGGTGCTCCGGCTTATTTAGAAGATTATTGGACTTGGCACTTAGTACCAGAATTTAAAGATTTTGTATTCAATTCACCCTATGCAAAAATAGCATCAGAGTTAATGTCTGCAAAAAAAATAAATCTTGTTATGGATAATTGGTTTTTAAGAGAAGGTGGATCTAAATCTAAAACTCCCTTTCATCATGATGTTAGTTATTTTGACATGGAGGGCACGATGTGTGTTCTTTGGCTACCACTTCAACCAAGCAAAAAAGATGAGGGTGTTGCTTGGGTAAAAGGATCACATTTATGGAATAAATTATTTTTAAGAGTTCTCTTTAAAGATGGTCACAAGATAGAAGGTGACGAATGCATAATTAATGGAAAAAAATATGAAACTCCTCCAGATATTTTAGGAAATAAAGAGAAATATGAATTTTTAAATTGGGATTGTGATTTGGGAGACTGTGTAATTTTTGACATGAGAACACTTCATGGTGCTCTTAGCCCATCTATACCAAACAAAACGTTAAGTCGTTATACATTAAGAGTAGCAAAAGAAGATGCAAAAATAAGTTATATTGGAGATTGGACTAGTTATAATTATAGAAAAGCCATGCAAGACGCTGGATATAAAAATGGCGACCCTTTAGGGGGCGAAATGTTTCCGACTTTATATGAAGCCATCTAACTTCCAGTTTTTTTGAACTGGAAGTTAAATATCTATTTTTTATTTACCAGGTTCTTTATATCCTGAAGCCATTTTCTTAGCAGTCTCAGCAATTTTATTCAGATCTACATCTTCTAAAATTGTAAAATCAGAAACAGCTCCACTTCCTACGGCAGTCATTGCAGCAGCAGCACATTGTTCAAAAGTACCTTCTATTTCTGCCATAAAATCATACTTACCTCTTAGTCCAGCATAACGAGTCACTTTTGCTCCAACTGAAGCAGCTAATGCAGATGTAGCTGCTTTTCTATCTGTACCTGGATTGCTTATAAATCCAGCTAGACCTTTTGCAGTGTAACATCCTAATGTTATAAATTTAGCCATTGATTTCTCCTTTTATTATTTGAAACATTAAAACATATTTGTTAAAATTTTGTTAATTTTTTTATAATCAACTTCAGGTTAAATTTTAAAATTATGTATGAAAAATTTGGACAATTTATTGATGGTAAATGGCAACAGTCGTCTGACAAATCAACATACGAAGTTATTAATCCGGCTAATGAAGAAGTCATAGGTCACGCATCAAAAGCAACACCAGTTGATGTTGATAAAGCATTAAAGTCTGCTGCGAAGGGTCTAGAAGTTTGGAAGCAAACACCACCCTGGCAAAGATCTTATATTATTAGAAAAATAGCAGACAAGATGAGAGAAAAACAAGATGTTCTAGCAAAATGGATGACACTTGAAGTAGGTAAACCATTTGCAGAAGCAAAAGGTGAAGTTGGTGGAGCAGCAGATATTTTTGAGTGGAACGCTGAAGAAACAAAAAGAATTTATGGACAAACAGTTGAGAGCAGATTTGCAGATACAAGAGTGCATGTTTATTATCAACCAATAGGAGTTGTTGCAGCACTAACACCATGGAATTTCCCTTTAGTTTTGTCTGCAAGAAAAATTTCAACAGCTTTAGCAGCTGGATGTTCAGTAATAGTTAAGCCAGATGTTATAACTCCAGGTACAGTAATGGAACTTGTTGATATATGTAAAGAATGCGGAGTTCCTGCGGGAGTGGTAAATTTATTATCCGGAGACCCTCCTAGTATTGCACAACAATTAATTTCATCAGATATTATTAAAAAAATTTCAGTAACTGGTTCAACAAGGGTTGGAAAATTAATTCTTAAACAAGCAGCAGAAAAAGTACAAAGAGTTACCATGGAACTTAGTGGTCATTCTCCATTCATTGTTTTTGATGACGCAGATATTAAAAAAGCAACTGATATGGCAATAACTGCAAAATTTAGAAATAATGGACAAGTATGTATTTCCCCAAATAGATTTTACATTCAAGAAAGCAAAAAAGATGAATTTGTTAAATTATTTGTCGAAAAAACAAAAAAATTAAAAATAGGTGATGGTATGGATCCTAATGTTCAACTTGGTCCTTTAACAACAAAAAAAAGATTAAATGAAGTAGAGGAACTAGTTGAAACTACAAAAAAAGAAGGTGCAAAAGTACTATTAGGTGGAAAAAGACCCGCTGGATTTAATAAAGGTTATTACTATGAACCAACAGTTTTCGACAATGTAAAGGATGATTTTACAATTATGAGAGTAGAACCATTCGGTCCATTGGTGCCAATGCTATCTTTTAAATCATTTGATGAGGTGGTTGAAAGAGCTAATAATAATGACTTAGGTCTTAGTAGCTATATATGCACAAATTCCATGGAAAAAGCGCACAGAGCTTCAGAGCTAATGGAAACAGGAACAGTTGCGGTTAATACGCCTTTGGTAGCAATAGCAGAAGCACCTTTTGGCGGTATTAAACAAACTGGTTACGGAAGAGAAGGTGGCTCGATGGCTATTAAAGATTATTTAAATATAAAATATACACACCTTGGCATCAAAGGTTAGTTAAATTGAGAAAAAATAAACTAAAAAAATTATTTAAAGAAGGAAAAGCAGCCATTAATGGATGGATAGAAATTCCTAGTTCATTCTCTGCTGAAACAATGGCTCATCAAGGGTGGGACTCATTAACAATAGATATGCAACATGGTGCAGTAAGCCAATCAGATATTTTACAAATCTTTCAAGCAATCTCAACAACAGATGTTGTTCCTATGGCACGGCTAAACTGGAATGAGCCAGGTCAGATAATGAAAGTTCTCGATTATGGGGCTTACGGAATAATTTGTCCAATGGTAAGCAATAAAAGCCAGGCGGAAAAATTTGTTCAAGCTTGTATGTATCCACCAAAAGGTTATAGAAGCTTTGGTCCTACAAGAGGTTTTATGTATGGAGGAAATGATTATGTTGATCATGCAAATGATGAAATTTTAAAAATTGCAATGATAGAAACAAAAGAGGCTTTAAATGAATTAGATAAAATAATGAAAACTCCAGGTCTAGATGGAGTATACATTGGCCCTGCAGACCTAAGTTTAGCAATAGGAGAAAAACCTGGTTTTGACAAACCAGAAGGTCATCCAACTTATGAGCAAATTTTAAATATTTTAAAGTGCGCAAAAAAAAACAATATAGTAGCTGGAATTCATAATGCCACACCAGAATACGCAAAAAAAATGATTAATATTGGATTTCAAATAGTAACAGTTGGTAGCGACAAAATATTTATGAGTGAGGGTGCTAAATCAATTGTAAATAGGATTAAAAATAAATGAAATTATTAAGAGTTGGTGAAAAAGGAAATGAAAAACCAGCTATATTAGATAGTAATAATGTGATTAGAGATTTAAGCTCTAATATTAGAGATTTTAATTCAGATAATTTAAAACTTGAAACAATTGCCAAATTAAAAAATATAAATTTAGAAACATTACCCATAATAAAAAATAGTGAAAGAATTGGCTCTTGTATAAGCAAACCAGGAAAATTTGTTGCAATAGGACTAAATTATTCTGATCATGCAAAAGAAACAGGAGCAAAACCACCAACAGAACCTATAGTTTTTATGAAAGCGACAAGTAGTATTACAGGGCCGAATGACGATATAGAAATGCCAAAAGATTCTTCTAAATTAGATTGGGAAGTAGAGTTAGCAATAGTTATTGGAAAAGAAGCAAAAAATATTACTGAGAAAGAAGCGCCAAATCACATATTGGGCTACTGTATTGTTAATGATGTTAGTGAAAGAGAATGGCAAATTGAGAAATTAGGACAGTGGGTTAAAGGAAAATCGGGAGATACATTTGGACCAACAGGTCCATATTTAGTAACCAAAGATGAAATTTCTGATATCAATAATTTGAATTTAAATTTAGAAGTTAATGGAAAAAAAATGCAAGCTGGAAACACAAAGAATATGATTTTCAATACAAATTTTTTAATTTCTTATTTAAGTAAGTTTATGTCTTTACAACCAGGAGATTTGATTACAACAGGAACACCAGCAGGGGTTGGAATGGGTATGAAGCCACAAGTATTTTTAAAATCAGGTGACAATATTAAATTAAGCATAGACTTTTTAGGCGAACAAAATTCAAAAGTTGTAGTCAAATAAAATAAATTATGCTTGAATTATTTATTGCTTTGGGTGCAGGATTAATTAGTTTTTTATCACCCTGTGTTTTACCTCTTATTCCAGGTTATATTTCTTATATTTCTGGAAGTTCACTTAATGAATTAATTGAGAAAAAAAATATTAATTTAATACCGATCATTTTATTTACTGTTGGTTTTTCTATTGTATTTATAATTTTTGGAGCAGCATCAACTTTTTTGGGTCAATTGTTACTTCAAAATTCTTTCGAATTAAGAATACTAGCAGGAGTTATTATTATTATTTTTTCACTCCATATTATAGGTGTAATAAATTTAAAGTTTTTGAATTATGAAAAAAGAATTCAAACAAATACTAATAAAAATATATTTAGCCCTATACTTATCGGAGCTGCTTTTGGTTTTGGATGGACTCCTTGCATTGGTCCAATTTTAGGTTCTATTTTAGCTTTAGCAGCAACAGAAGAGAGCATTAATAAAGGAATACTACTATTATTTTTTTACTCATTAGGTTTAGCTATTCCATTTATTTTGTCAGGATATTTAATACAAAGATTTTTGATATTTTCTAAAAACTTTAAAAAAAATATTAATTTAGTATCAAAAATTGGTGGATTGATTTTACTTATTACAGGTATTTTGATTTTAACAAATCAACTACAAGTTTTGGGATATTATATTTTAAATATATTTCCGTTTTTACAAAAGTTTGGTTAATTTTTTTTCTTCGTTTTTGTAAATATTATTAGGATTACTCCAATTATAATTATGGCTCCCCCAATAAATAATTCTTTAGTTGGTTCTTCCCCTAAAAGAAAAATTGCAGCTAATAATCCAGTGGGCGGTATACCCATAGTAACTATAGGCAGAACTTTGTATAATGGATTTCTTTTTAAAACATAATAGAAACAACCATAAGTTATTGGTTGCATAATAAATCCCAAATAAATTGCTATAATCCAACTTTCAAAACTTGCATTTTTAAAGTAGTTGATTGTATTTCCATCAAATATTGCAGACATTCCTATTAATATTGGTCCAGAAAATAAACCTAACCAAGCAACAAGTGCTAGTGGATTTATTTCTTTACTTAATGGTTTAACTAAAACTTGTCCTAAAGCCCAAACAGCAGATCCAATAATAGTAAGTGATATACCAAGAACTTTACCATCTAAGTTAGGAGATCCAGTTAAAATATAAACACCAACAAATGCAAAGGCAATTCCTATCAAAGCCCTCACTGTAGGTGTTTCTTTAAGCATGAAGAAAGCGAACAAAACTCCAAAAGGAACTTCAGTTTGAACAAGCAAAACTGCTGCTGAAGCATCAATTAAATCTAAACCAGTATATGTAATGCTGTACTGTATTGTATTTGCTATTAGAGATGCGAAAAAAATTTTTTTAAGATATGCTTTTGGTATTGGAAACCACCAAACTAAAAGCAATGCCACAAAAGTAAATCGTAAACCCATCAATAAAAAAGGAGGCAAATACTCCATAGCTGGTTTTGCTATTACAAAACCAAATCCTAAAAAAATTGGAACTAATGCTGCGATTAAAGAATCTCGAAGCGTCAAAGTTTAAATTTTCTTTTTAAATGTCTTAATTTACCCTCTGTACTATCAAAATCTATGTAGCAACCTTGTAGAAATCTTTTTCCTTCACTTGGATCAAACTTAGTTCTTCCATGTAAAACTCTATAATTATCCATCATCATAAGATCTTTTGGAGCTAATTTAAATTCTATTCTATTTTTTTCAGAGTTATATAAATCAGATAATCTTTTTCTAGCTTTATAATATAAATCTAATTTATTTTTTTCTAGCACCGGAACATAATCTAATCTTGGACTAAATCTTACTTGTTTAAACTCTTTATTATCATCTAAATGAATTAATTCAGACCAATCTTCCAACAACACGCTTTTATCAGTAAATTTAAATCTAACTTTTACCTCTGAAAGAATTTTATAAAATTCAGGATTCTCCTTTTTAAGAATTTCAGTTACTGTATATCCATCTACTAGTGTTGAAAAACCTCCTTTAACTTCATTTTCAATACAATGTAATAATTGAATGCAAGGTACTGGATTTCTGTACGGATTATCAGTATGCGGACTTAAAGGTAAAGTTGTATAAGCTAAGTCATTTGGATTTGATTTAGATTTGACATTGAAATGTTCTCCAAAGTTAGTCCTTCTTACACTGCCAATTAAATTTGCAAATTTAACGATATAATTATTTTCTGTTGGAACATTTTTTATAACAACAAATCCGAACTCATAAAATGAAACTAATAAATCATACATTTCTTTCGATTCAAAAAAACCTTCTTTGTATTCAAAATTTTTTATATTTTTTAAAGCAGAATCCCACTTTTTTTTTGGAATAGATTTTATTACTGTATCTTTATTTGAAAATTCAGTTTCGAGTTTACTTATATCAAGTTTAGAATTTACACCGTCATTAAAATCAACTTCAAGAAAACCATTTTTTATTTGAACTTTTTTGATAATTATTTCCCCATTCATTGTTGAAGGATCAAATAATCTTTGTTGTGTACCTTTATCTAAGAATTCATCTCCATCAACTCTTTCTCTTAGCCAAAAAGGGTGAATCTCTTGAACTGATTCGCCATTATTAAAGAAAACTTTATTTTCGTTTAGTTCAATTTTCATAAGATTTTTTGAGGATTATTTAAAATTTAGCTTTAATCAAGATAAATAAGATAGTATGTGATTGTTGCCATGGATCAATTTGGGAAAAAAGAATTCAGATATTATGCTAATTTTTTAAGTAGTTTGGCAAAGGATATGACTAGGTTTTATTACTTAAAACTAAACAAGCCGTTTAAAGTAATAAATAAAAGCAAAGGTAAGGGGTATGATCCCGTCACAAAAGCGGATAGAGCTTTTGAAAAATTTATAAGATCTAAAATAAAAAAGAGATTTCCAACTCATGAAATTATTGGTGAAGAATTTGGTCGTAAAAAAACCAAGAGTGATTTTACTTGGGTAATTGATCCAATAGATGGAACTAGATCTTTTGTAATTGGCAACCCTACTTGGAGTAATTTAATAGCTCTAAACTACAAAGGAAATCCAATTGTTGGTTTAGCAAATTTTCCTAAACTAAGTAAATATTATTTAAACTATTCAAATAAAACTGCTTATGTTGTTAACATTGCTTGCGTCGGAAAAGATAAGAAAAAAAAATTATTAGTAAATAAAAAAGCTACTTTTAAAAATGTTAAAGTTGCAGGGGCATTCCATGGCTGGCTTTCGTTAAAAAAACAAAGCAAGATTCCTAAAGTTTTAAAACTTATGCAGTTTCCTTGTTTTGATGCATTAAGTTATGCTCATTTTTGTGAAGGTAAAATTGACATAGTTTTACAATGTCAAAATAAAATATGGGATGTACATGCATTAATTCCTATAATTTCTGCAGCAGGAGGTATAGCATCTAATTGGAAAAATGGTGATGCTAAACATGGAGGTAGTATTTTAGTTTCAGCAAATAAAACTATACACAAAAAAATGCTAAAACTTTTAAAACCTGCACTTTAAAAAATGAAAGTAATAGTTTTACAACACATTAGTATAGAAGATCCTGGATACATTAAAGATTTAATGATCAAAGATGGTGTTGAGTTAACTACAATCGAATTAGATGAAGGCCAAAAAATTCCTACTGACCTATCAAAGTTCGATGCAATGTTTTGTATGGGTGGTCCAATGGATACTTGGATGGAAAAAGATTATCCTTGGCTTATTCAAGAAAAAAAAGCGATTAAAGAATTTGTTATTTCATTAAAAAAACCTTATCTAGGTTTTTGTTTAGGATGTCAGTTACTAGGAGAAGTTACAGGTGGAAAGGTAGTCAAATCTAAAAATCCTGAAATTGGAATGTTAGATATTGATTTTTCAGAAAATAAAAAAAATGATTTATTATTTTCTAAATTTCCAGAAAAAATCAAATCTCTTCAATGGCATTCATATGAGGTTCAAGAATTAGAAAAAAATAATGACATAATTTTAATAGCCTCATCGCCAGAAACTAAATATCAAATTTTTAAGTATAAAAATCACGCTTATGGAATTCAATTTCATATAGAAATTAAAAAAAGTACCGTAAGCGAGTGGGGTTGCGTACCTGAATACAAATCTGCTTTAGAAAAGCAACTTGGTGAAGGAGCATTAGATAAATTTGATAAAGACTCTCAAGTTCATATGTCTAGTATGAACGATTATTCTAAAATATTGTACGAAAATTTCAAAAAATTGGTGCAATAATTCTTCTTTAGTTTCTCCTATTATTAAGCTAGATTTTTAGATTAAATAATTAGGAGGGGAAATGAAATCTAGAAATTTGGTCAAAATTTTGATTACAATTTTATTTGTTTTTTCAACTACACAATCTTTTGCAAAAACAATTAAATGGTCAATGCAAGGTGATAGTTTAACACTTGATCCACATGCTCAAAATGAAGGACCTACAACAATGGTATCAAGACAGATTTATGAGGCTTTAGTTACTAGAGGCCTAGATATGTCTATTGGACCACAATTAGCTGAAAGTTGGGAAACTACAACACCTAAGACTTGGAAATTTAATCTTAGAAAAGATGTAAAGTTTAGCGATGGAACACCTATGACATCTGAAGATGTTGTATTTAGTATTTTAAGAGCTCAACAACGTACATCAGACTTTAAAGAATATATCAGCACTATTACATCAGTGAAGGCTACTGATGCTTATACAGTTGAAATTCAAACAAGAGAACCAAACCCAATTCTTTTGAACCAATTGTCAAATATATTCGTAATGTCTAAAAAGTGGTGCGAAGAAAATTTCGCATTGGCTCCACAAAATTGGGATGCAGGACAAGAAACATTTTCAGCAACCAATTCAATGGGAACAGGACCATTTAAAATTACTTTAAGAGAACCTAATACAAAAACTGTTTTCAAAAAGAATACTAAATGGTGGGGTGATGTTGAACATAACATAACTGAGATACACTTGCTTCCAATTAAAAATGCTGCAACTAGAGTTGCCGCATTATTATCTGGAGAGTTAGATGTTGTAACAGATGCTCCAGTTCAAGACTTAGATCGTATTAGAGCTTCAGGTGCACATAAAGTTCAAAGTACACCGCAGATGCGTACAATCTTTTTAGGAATGGACCAAGCAGCTGATAAACTTAGAACTGGTAATACTGGTGATAACCCATTTAAGAAAAAAGAGGTTAGACAAGCACTTTATCAAGCAATTGACATAGAGGCTATTAAGAAAAAAGTTATGAGAGGTTTAAGTGAACCTGCAGGAATAATTACTTTCCCAGGAGTTACTGGATACACTAAAGAACTTGATGCAAGATTACCTTATGATGTTGATGCTGCAAAACAGTTATTAGCAGACGCAGGTTACCCTGATGGTTTTGAAGTAGAACTTAGATGTCCTAATGACAGATATGTAAACGACGAAGCAATTTGCACAGCTGTTGTTGGAATGTTAGGAAAAATTGGTGTTAAAGTAAATTTATTTGCTCAAACTAAAAGTAAACACTTTAAGGAACTTAAAGACAACCAAGGAGATTTTTATATGCTAGGTTGGGGTGTTCCTACTTTAGATAGTCACTATGTATTTCATTATTTGTACGAAACTGGCGCAAGCTGGAACAAAGTTAACTTCAGCAACGCAGAAGTTGATGCTGCAATAAGAGTAATGGAAGGTGAAGTTAATCTAGATAAAAGAAATGCTGCAATAGCAAATGCTTGGAAAATTGTAAAAGATAACATTGCTTATCTACCTTTACACCACCAAGTAATTTCTTGGGCATCAAAAAGAAGTGTTGATGTTCCTATAAGACCGAATAATGAACCGTTATTCCGTTTTTCTAACGTAAGATAAATTAATCTTTTACAAGCCCTTTTTTTTATAAAAGGGCTTGTAAGTAGAATTTTCATAAGTTGATTAAATATTTTTTTAAGCGTCTGATACAATCTGCAATGGTGATGCTTGTCGTCGCCTTTGTTTCTTTTTCATTATTTAATTTTGTAGGTGATCCCATCAATAATATGGTCGGAGAAGAAACATCAGATGAAGAAAGAGCAGAGCTTAGAGAAACTTTGGGATTAACTGATCCTATATATATTCAATTTTCTAGATTTGTAGTTAACGCTTCCAAAGGTAATTTTGGAATATCTTATCAATTAAAAAGACCTGTTTCAGAGTTAATTTCTGAAAGACTACCTGCAACAATTGAACTTGTTTTGGTTTCAGCTTTAATTGCACTGGTTTCAGGGACTTTATTAGGTGTTTATACAGGTATAAATCGAAAAGGTTTTTTTAGTGATATTATATTAGCCATTTCATTACTGGGAGTATCTCTTCCCACATTTGTAATAGGTATATTATTTATCTATTTATTTGCAGTAATTTTAGGAATATTGCCTTCATTTGGGAGAGGAGAAGTTGTTAGTCTTGGTTATTGGACTACAGGTTTTTTAACCTTAACCGGATTAAAAGCTATAATTCTTCCTTCAGTAACTCTTAGCCTTTTTCAAATGACTTATATCATAAGACTTGTTCGAGCAGAAATGATGGAAATATTACAAACCGACTATATCAAATTTGCAAGAGCAAGAGGAATAAGTGAAAAAAGCATTCATTATAAGCATGCATTAAAAAATGGATTAATACCTGTAATTACAATTGCAGGAATAAACATTGGTACTTTAATTGCATTTTCAATAATTACAGAAACTGTTTTTCAATGGCCAGGTATGGGGTTTTTATTTATTCAAGCCGTTCAATTCGTAGACATACCAATTATGTCTGCTTACTTAGTTTTTATAGCATTTGTTTTTGTAATGATAAATTTCATTGTAGATATTTTATATTACTTTATTGACCCAAGAATTAGAGTTAAAGCGGAGGCAGTAAGTGGATAATAAAAATTTAACATTATTAAATAGAATAAAAGATAGCGATATCTACTTTAGCTTTATAAAATCACCTACTGCTATACTTTCTACTTTAATATTAATTATAATTTTCTTTTGCTCTTTTTTTGTTGAACTAGTAACACCATATAATCCATTTGACCCTTCATCATTGTCTTTAATGGATGCATTTACCCCGCCTTCATGGACTGAGGAAGGTCTTGCTAAATTTGTTTTAGGAACTGATGGCCAAGGTAGAGACATGTTAGCGACAATTCTTTATGGATCGAGAATTTCTCTAATTGTAGGTTTTTCTGCAGTTATATTTGCTTTAATTTTAGGAGTGGGATTAGGATTAAGTGCAGGATATTTTGGTGGAAAGTACGAAATGATTGTTATGAGATTAACAGATGTGCAATTAACGGTACCAAGTATTTTAATGGCTCTTTTGGTTGATGGAATTGCTCGTGGAATTATTTCAAGAGAATTACATGATGAAATGGCAATTTATGTTTTAATTTTTGCAATCGGAATTTCCGAGTGGCCTCAGTTTGCAAGAGTTTCAAGAGCCGCGACTTTGGTTGAAAAAAATAAAGATTATGTTTCCGCTTCAACAATTATTGGCGTTTCAAATATAATTATTATGTTTAAACATATTTTACCAAATATAATGAGACCAGTTTTGGTAATTGGAACAATAGGGCTTGCACTTGCAATAATAGCTGAAGCAACTTTAAGTTTTTTAGGAGTTGGCGTTCCTCCTACAACACCTTCATTAGGTACACTAATTAGATTAGGTAATGATTTTTTATTTTCTGGCGAATGGTGGATTACATTTTTTCCAGCAATATTTTTAGTAATATTAGCATTTTCAATTAACCTTTTAGGAGATTGGATGAGAGATACTCTTAATCCAAAACTTAACTAATGACATTTTTAAAAATAAATAATTTAAGTGTTAATTATGAAATGCGAAGAGAAACAGTTTATGCAGCAAAAAAAGTAAATATAAATGTTGAAAAAGGTGAAATACTTGGTTTGGTGGGAGAATCTGGATCAGGAAAAAGCACAGTTGGCAATGCAATAATTAATCTTATAGATGAGCCCGGTAAAGTATCTGGTGGATCAATAATTTTAGATGGAACTAATATTTATGAAAATCCAGAGAATATTCTTAAATTAAGAGGAAAAAAAATAGGTCTTATTTTTCAAGATCCTCAAACGTCTTTAAATCCTATACTTACAATAGGTGAACAACTAATCGAAACAATTCAAACTCATTTAAAATTAAATACTGAAGAAGCAAAAAATAAAGCTATTAATTTATTAAAAGAAGTAGGAATAAAAGATGCTGAAACAAGATTTAATAACTATCCTCATCAATTTTCAGGAGGAATGAGGCAAAGAGTGGTTATTTCATTAGCTCTTTGTTGTGAACCTGAGCTACTTATAGCTGATGAACCTACAACAGCACTAGATGTTTCAATACAATCTCAAATTTTAGATTTAATTAAAAGATTAACCAAAGAAAGAAATTTAGCAGTTATACTAATTACTCATGACATGGGTGTTATCTCTGAAACAACAAGTAGAGTAGCAGTAATGAAAAATGGAGATCTTGTAGAAATAGGACCTACGAAAGAAATATTAACAAAACCTAAAGAAATTTATACAAAAGCACTTGTAAGTTCTGTCCCTCCTACAAATAAAAAAATAAACAGATTTAAAATTATTGAAAAGGAAAACAAAACCCAAGGTGAAACTAATATTAAAATTTTGAACAGATGGACAAAAAAAGAAATTATTGATCAGGATTTAGTTAAGGTTAAAAATTTAAGCAAAACATTTGATGATAATTTTTTTACAGAAAGTACAAAAAATTCTGTAATGGCTGTCGACGATGTATCATTTAATATAAAAGAAGGTGAGTCATTTGGATTAGTTGGTGAAAGTGGAAGTGGTAAATCAACAATTGCAAAAATGATTGTTAATTTATACAGCCCAAGTGCTGGAGATATTGATTTTGATAATGTTTGCATAACAAAAATTAAAAGTAATAAAGAAATGATGAAATTTAGAAAACAAATTCAAATGATATTTCAAGACCCTTATTCGTCTTTAAATGGAAGATTGAAAGTTAAAGATATAATTTCTGAGCCTATTAAACTTCACAATCCTTCAATAAGCTCTAAAGATATAGATAGTTATATTTATGATTTGTTAGAGTCTGTTGAACTAACCCAACAATCAGCGGAACGTTATCCACATGAATTTTCTGGAGGGCAAAGACAAAGAATTTCAATTGCAAGAGCCCTTGCAACTCAACCGAGACTTCTTGTATGTGATGAACCAACTTCAGCTCTAGATGTAAGTATTCAAGCACAAATATTAAATTTATTGAAAGATTTACAAGAGCAATTAAATTTGACAATATTATTTATTAGTCACGATTTGCCTGTTGTAAGACAAATGTGTGATCGAATAGCTGTTTTAAAAAATGGAAAACTTTGTGAGATATCAAAAACTGAAGAGTTATTTAAAAATCCATCACATAATTACACAAAAGAATTACTAACATTAATGCCAAAAATTGAATCAATTTATAACTAATGAAAAAAATATTAATAATTTTAACTTTAAGTTTATTAGCTTCAAGCAATCTATTTGCTGAGAATTTAAATTGGTTTTTTAATAAGTGGCTTTCTGAAAACGGACATCATCAATATTTAAATGAGCAAGGATCTCACAATCTAAATATCAAAATAAAAAATAAAGCATTATCAGCTACTAATATTGCCTATCATTCAAACCCAAACAGAGATACGCTGATTTATTATTTATGGAAATATTCATATAGAGATAGAAGTCAACATTTAAAAGAGTTTAAACCGACAAATAGTTCCTACGATTTTAAATTCAACTTAATTGAGGATGAATTTATAAAAAAGCAAACGAAAACTGTAAAAAAGCAAATGAAAACCAAAGGTATCCTTAGTTATTTATATTATCAAGATGGTGAAGTATTAATTGACGAACTTTCTCCTAAAGAAAGACTGGGAGAGTTTTTGAATAATGAAACAAAATTTTATTCAATGTCAATGAGTAAGTCAGTAACTTCTTATTTAGTAGGTCACGCAATATGTGAGGGTTATATTGATGGAGTTGATGCTAGAGTAAATGACTGGCCTATAATAAAAGATTCTCTTTATCATGATCAAAAATTAATTAATTTTTTAAATATGAATACTGGTGATCAAAAATATATCGACGAGTTTAAGGATGGTACCAGTAAATTAGGCCCATATGAAGATAGGGATATTGCAACAACCATGCGCTTTCACTTTAACAACCAAAATACAAAAAAATCTAAGGAAAGATACAATTACAATGGATTTGTCACTCAGTTAATTTTAAACTATATGAAATTTAAAATCGGTGAAGATTATGACAAATTTTATAGCAGAGTTTTCAACGATAAAATAAAGATCAAAAATAGCATTCGTTATGGCTATACTAGTCTTAAAGAACATTTTGGAAATGGACATCCTAACATAATGGCAACGAGATTTGACTATCTTAGAATAGCAAAAGCTATAATGGATGATTATCAGAATGATACTTGTGTTGGAAAATATTTAAAAGAAATTTATGAAAGAAGAATACCAAAAGGAAGCAAAGAAAAAGAAGAGCCCTTATTTAATCGTACAAAATCATACGGGGGTCAATTTCATATGGATTTTCCAGGATTAAAAGACAAAATTATATTTGGTATGGGCGGCTATGGTGGGAATATGATTTTAATTGATGTAGAAAATTCAAGAATACTGGTTGTTAATTCACTCCATTATAATAATAAACAATATAAATATAATCACAAAAAACTACTACTAGATCCATTTAAAAAAGGAAAATAGATTTTTAGTAAAAAAAATAAGGAGGAAAAATGCCAATGTTTAAACCAATCTCAGAAAATGAAGCCACAGGAAAAGTTAAAGAAGTTTTTGATGAGATAAAAAGTACAAGAAAAATTACTGAAGTTCCAAATTTTTGGAAATATATTGCAAATAGCCCAGAAACTTTAGAAAGAACTTGGAAATCAACTTCACAAGTTATGAAACCAGGTGCATTAGATGGTGTAACAAAAGAATTAATTTATGTTGCAGTTTCAATGACAAATAGTTGTGAGTATTGTACTAAATCTCATACAGCTGCTGCAAAGAAAAAAGGTGCAACAGATGAGATGATCAAAGAAATGATTGATGTTATGGGTGTAGCTAATCAGAATAATAAATTAGTTGAAGCTTATGGTGTTGAAGTTGATGAAGTTTATAAGTGATTTAATAAACTTATTTCATGATTTTGTATTCAAAGTTTTGAGTACTTTCGTTTACTTGTACTTCTATCGCCCCATTTCTTAAATGAAATTTTCTAGCCATATCTGTTAGAGGAGACAAAGTAACCAATCTATTTAAGTGGTTAGATTTTTTAATAATTTTAAAAACTTCCTTAACTATCAGTTTCCCACCGCCTTTTTTTGTTGACCAAACAGTATATGCAATTGCTATTTTACCTACTTTTTGATCTCTATGAGCACTTTGTAAAAATGCATCTTGGCTCAAAAGATCTAATTCTTTAACCGTTTTTGGTATCTTATTAGTAAAAGCAAAACACATAACAGCGTGTATTTCGTCTTTATATTTAACTCCATATATTTTTCTTCCATAGCTAGTTCTAAAATCATTATCCAATTCTGGTCTTACTGGATCTTTAGAAGTATCACACTCTTTCAACTCAATTAACTCTGCACCTTTTATCCAATCAAAGAAATTTTTGACATTTTTTTTTATATCAATTTTTCCTTTTCTTAGACGAGCTTTAATTCTGTATTTATTTATTCGTGTAATCATAAAGGGAATATTAATTACTTTTGGTTAAATTAAATAACAATGCTATTTTAGAAAATCAGGTATGCAATTTCTAATTTTATTTTAATCTATTGGGTAATTCCAAGCATCACCCCCAATAACTTTTGATATGGCAGAGAAATCTTTTGTATCATTACCTTCTTTGCAGAATTTATCATAAATTTCCAAAGCCATGTTTGCAAGTGGAGTAGAAGCATTTACTTGTTTTGAACATTCATTTGCTAACTTTAAATCTTTATTCATCATACCCGCTGAAAATCCAGGTCGATATTTATTACTCGAAGGCGTTCCATCAATTAATCCTGGCAAAGGTGGATAAACTGAAATTGGCCAACTATTACCAGAAGCGTTTTTCATTATCTCATGAACTTTTTTAATATCTATATTTAACCTTTTAGCTAACATTAAAGATTCAGATGCTGCAATCATTGTTATTCCTAAAGACATATTGTTGCAAATTTTTGCACCATTACCACTTCCAAGATCACCAGCATGGAATATATTTTTCCCCATAATTTTTAACAATGGTAAAGCAAGATCAAAAGCTTCTTTAGTTCCACCTACCATAATATTTAAAGTTGCTTTTTCAGCACCCATGATGCCTCCGCTAACTGGAGCATCAATCATCTTAATACCATTTTCATTAGCTTTTTTTCCTATCTCAATTGATGTTTGAATATCAATTGTAGAACAATCAATAAGAAGACAATTTTTAGAAACTTTATTAATTATACCTTTCTCTCCTAAGTAAACATCCTTTGAATTTTTTCCTTCAGGTAACATTGTAATTACAGTTGTTACTTCATTAGTAATTAAATCATTTAAATTTTCTACAACATCTAATTTTTTTTCTTTTGCTTTTTCAATCATATTTTTTGAAACATCAAAAACTTTTACTTTTTTCCCCGCTTTAACTAAATTATTTGCCATTGGGTTTCCCATATTACCAACCCCAATGAACGCTATTAGTTCAGACATATTTTTCTCCTTCTATTAAATTTAATTTACTTTACCAAGTAAATTTACAATTAAGACTCCTGCTATAATTAAAATAATTCCAATTAAACCATATGCGTTGGGCATTTGATTATATTTAACAATCCCAAAAATTAGTATTGATGCAACTGTAACTGCACTGTAAGTGGCATATGCAAAACCAACTGGGATTGCAGACATTCCTTTTGCAAGCGAAAACATAGTTACACACATTAAAAGTATGCAAGCAACAGATGGTGTAAGTTTAGTAAATCCATCAGAAATTTTTGCAAAACTGTTTGCAGTTATTCCACAAGATATTGCGATAAATAAAAAAATATATCCTGTGAATGGTTTCATTTAATTGGCTTTTCCTAATAAGTTAACTATTAAAACTCCAGCTATAATTAAGGCAAGACCTATCATAGTATAAAGATCAGGAATTTGTTTGAATTTATACATTCCTACAATTGTTGTTGCTATAATACAAAGTCCCGCGAATGAAGCATAAGTTATTCCAACAGGAATTGTTTTCATAACAAGTGACAATGTATACATACAACCAACAATAGTTACTGCAGTAATAACACTAGGCAACAATAGTGTGAAACCTTGTGCACCCTTAGCAAAACCATTTGATGCAGTCCCCAAAACAACCGCAACAATTAAAATTATATAAGCAGATATATTAGTCACAACTAAAGATTATTATTAATTGGTAATTTTATCTACAAATTTTTTTGTTGGTGGACCCACAACTAGAGATGTAATTATTGCTATTGGTAAACTTACTGACCATGCTTTAAAAAATCTTTGAGCATATTCACTATCCATTCCAGTATTAATATATGTAATAATTAAGGTCATAAACAAGCTCATTCCAAAACCCATAATTAAAATGAAAATAAAATTAGAATATTTTTTTTTGAACATTTTTTTACCAGTTTATAGATGAAATATTAAAAAATAAAAATAAATTATCCACGAAATAAAACATGCTAATGTAACAAATAAAATAGTTATTCCTGTTATTGTATCATTATTGTATTTTTTATTTACTTTTTTTCTCCAACTTTCTGGATACAATGGAAGTGTGAATGCATAAATGATTAAAAATAAATTAAATGCAGTAACAAATATACAAAAAAAAAATAACTGATCCATTATTTTTTGGACCAATTTATAGCATCTTCCATTCTATCGTCTCCCCAAAAAATCTCATTATTAACTATAAATGATGGACTGCCAAAAACTTTATTGTTACGTGCGCTATCTGTATTTGACAAAAATTCTTTTTCTATTCCTTCGGAATTTGCATTTAAAATGACTTTATCTTTATCTAGTTTTAGTTCGGAACATATTTCAGAAATATTAGGCTCTACTGCAGGCTCTTTATTTTCTTGAAACCATCTTTTGTAAGTGAGCCTTACATAATCAACTCCCCAACCTTCTTTTAAACCAAGTATTGCAAGTTTATTCGCTAGGTCAAATTGAGTTAATGGATACGGTACAGGAGTTTTTGCAGAAAAACCATAACCTTCTGCTCTTCTTTCAATATCTCTCCACATGTAATCAACTTTACTTTTTTTATCATCTGGAAAAGGATGGTTATTCATTTCATTCATTATTATTCTTACACTGAATGGTTTCCAATTAAATTTTACACCATGTTTTTTTTCAACATCTAAAATTCTTGTTACAGAAAGATATGTGTATGTACTTCCAATGGAAAAATAAAAATCAATATTACTCATTTAACCTAAAACGCATCTGGCTGTAATTTTATTACCGTCATGGTCACGGACATAACCATAATAATTTCCATCTGATCTTAATCCTGGAGCTCCTTCATCAACAACCCCATTTTCTAGTGCTGTTTTATGAAATTTATCTACCGCCTCTTTCGATTCAGCTGCCAAAGCAACCATTGTACCGTTTCCTGCGTTAGCATTTTCTTTATTGTGAGGTTTTGTAATATAAAACTTTGCTCCATCATCTTCACTATAGCCATATCCAATATATCTTTCTGTTACGGTAACTCTTTTCATTTTAAGATGAGCTAATATAGCATCGTAAAACTTACTTGATTTTTCAAGATCATTAGTCCCAACCATTACAAAACCAATTGCTTTATTCATTAACAATCTTTATTTAGGCATTGGAGTTGCACCAGTTTCCAAAGCAATTATCTTACCATCTTTGTACTTATAAACTGCCATTACAGCCTCAACATTTCCATCATCAAATGTTACAAATGCATGGTGTATGCCGACTTCATTATTTTCATAAACAATTCTTGTTTTATCTTGTTTAATGTCACCACTCATCGCCCATTTGATTACATCAGCTTTGCTTAAAGAATTACCTGATTTGTGCATTGTAAATTTAAAATCATCATGCAAAAGCTCATTCATAGCTGCTTCATCTTTATTTGTCATTGCAGCACTGTATTTTTCTAAAATAGACATATTATTTTGCTCCTTTAATTATTATTACATTTCCGACAGAGTTATCTAGCCGTATCTGTCTTACCGGTTTGTATTCTTCAGAATTATAAAACTCTAAAGCTTTTTCGTAAGAAGGAAATTTAACAACAACTGTTCTAGGTAGTTTCCATTCTCCTTCAACACATTGGTAATCTCCACCTCTTACTAAGTATTCTCCCCCATACTTTGCAACTATTCCTGAAGCTTGTGCTTTATAGTTTTCATATTCTTCTGGATTAGTTACTTCTATTTGAAATATTGCGTATCCTATCATTTTTATTAATCCTTATAGATTAACTTTACTCAATTCATACATTTCAACAACTTCGATACATTCATCAAAAATAGGTTTTGCAATCGGGTTATTACCTGAAGCAAACTTCTTCATTTCTTCTTCATTATGAACTGAGACTTTAAACATAACATAACTTTTATCTGGCCCTATTCCAGGAACTGTTTTTTCAACATGAGCAACAGTTTTTCTTACTGCCATTCCCTCATCTGATTGCATAAATCCCATGAATTTTTCAAATTTTCCTTCACCAGATTTAATTCTTGCTATTGCAAGCATTTCTTTTTCCATATTTTCCTCCTAATTTTTTTAGTTTATTTTGTATAGAATATTATTGTAACAACTTTATTACAAAGCTGCTATGCGAAATTTTGTGAACACTCTGAAGTTGCAAATATTATATTTGATTTAGAGTCAAACCTTTTACATTAGCTGGAACAGCAACATCCATCATTTTAGGGTTTGCTAATTTTAAATTATTCATAATTTCAGCATACTGTTCTTTTGAACTAACTTGCAGGCGTGGATTATTGTTTTTTTCGTTTTCAATAGTTGAATATTTTTTTCCATTGTAATCATGAGCTGGATATACCAATGTTTCTTTTGGTAATTTTAACAATTTATTAAACAATGAATCATAAGCATCTTCTGAACTACCATTTTGAAAATCTGTTCTTCCTGTTCCGTTTATTAAAAGAGTATCACCGGTAAAAACCCTATCATTCATTAAATAGCTATAAGAACAATCCGTATGTCCGGGTGTATATATTGCCTTAAGTTCTATTTTTTCTACATTTATTTTTTCACTATCCTTTATTCTTAAGTCAATTACTTCAGACTTAGACTTTTCCCCCATAATTCTTGCGCAGTTAGTTCTTTTATTTAATTCATTTAAACCTGTTATATGATCAGCGTGGATATGAGTGTCTATTACTTTAACCAATTTTAATTCTAAATTTTTTAATACCTTTATATATTCATCGGTATGTTCAATTACTGGATCTATAATTAAAGCCTCTCGACCTTTGCCACTTGATATAATGTAAGTGTAGGTTGAAGATTTCGTATCGAATAATTGCTCAAATATCATTGATAATATTAAACACTATAAAAAATTGCATAGCAAATCAATCTTGATTATAATTATTCTAAAATAAATTCGAAGGAGAATTAAATGACATTAAAAATTAATAGTTTAGCTCCAGACTTTACAGCTGAAACTTCTGAAGGAAAATTATCATTTCATGAGTGGCTAGGGGATAGTTGGGGTGTTTTATTTTCGCATCCAAAAGATTTTACACCAGTTTGTACTACTGAACTTGGTGCTTTAGCCAAAATGAAACCAGAGTTTGAAAAAAGAAATGTTAAAGTTATGGGTTTAAGTGTAGATCCAGTATCAGACCATGTTAAATGGTTAGATGACATTAAGGATGTTTGTGGATTAAAACCAAATTATCCTATTGTAGCAGATGAAAAATTAGAAGTTGCAAAACTTTACAACATGCTCGAAGGAGATGCTGGAACAACATCTATGGGACGTACCGCTGTTGATAACGAAACAGTAAGAACTGTTTATGTTATTAGACCAGATAAAAGAATTGGATTATTTTTAACTTATCCAATGACAACTGGACGTAACTTTAATGAAATACTAAGAACAATTGACTCTATGCAGCGAACTGCTAAGCATAAAATTGCTACACCAGCTGATTGGAAACCAGGTGAAAAAGTTATTATTGTTCCAAAAGTAACTAACGAAGAAGCAAAAAAAATATATCCAGATGGTTGGGAAACTATAAAACCTTATTTGCGTAAGGTTCCAGACCCAGTAAAATAGATTTGGATCGAAAAAAATTAGACCAACAATCTCAGCATTGGGAAGTTAATTTCTCAAATAAGCCTGAGATGTTTGGTTTAAATCCAAGCTTATCAGCAAAGAAAGCTTTAAAACTATTTCAAGAAAAAAAAATTCAAAATATAATTGAGATTGGAGCAGGATTAGGAAGAGATACTATATTCTTTGCAAAAAATTCAATTCATATTATTGCTTTAGATTATAGTTCGTCAGGAATAAAAGTGATTAATCAAAAAACTAAAAAAGACAATTTATCTAATTACGTATCAACAAAACAGTTTGATGTAAGACAAAAACTACCATTTAATGATAATTCAATAGAGGCTTGCTACTCTCATATGCTTTATTGTATGGCTTTAACTTCGATCGAACTTAAAAAATTAAATAATGAAATTCAAAGAATTCTAAAACCAGGAGGTATTAATATTTATACTGTACGTCATACAAATGATGGAGATTTTCAAAATGGAATTCATATAGGTGAAAATCTTTATGAAAATGATGGTTTTATTGTTCATTATTTTTCAGAAGAAAAAGTTCATTCTTTATTAAATGGATTTAATAATATTTCTTTAGAAAAATTTGAAGAAGGAAGTTTTCCACGAAAATTATTCTATGTTGTTAATGAAAAAAAATAATTTATTTTTTTGATTGATCTAAAAAAACTTTTGAAGAGTCATCCATCGCTGTTGCCCATGGCGTATGATGAACTGGGGCAATAGACCCTGTAACAGGCGAAGAAAAAGATTTATTTCTATAAGTCATAATATCTTCTACTTTATGGTGTTCCCATTCTTTAAAATGTTTTCTAATTAACTCAAAATCGATTTTTGGATAATCTGATAACCCATGCAATTCTTTAGTATATTCTGTTTGAAAATCTATCATTTGATCTGGGTTTTCCAATTTTTCTTCCATTGCAACCCACTTGTTTATATCTTTTTCTATTTCTGAACCATTTGGAATTTTAATTTTTCCCATTATTACATCTCTTGCATACCAAGCCTGACAGTCAAACATATTAAAAGTATGAAATTGATCTTGCATGCCCAAGTAAAGTAATTTGTGATTATCTTGCCACACAACACCTTTATATAGTTTTGGAGGATATAATCTGTTTCTAGTTTTAAGTTTAAGGTCTTCAGTTAAAAAAGGAAAGTGGTGAAGGTAACCAGAACAAAGAATTACAGCATCAGCTTCTTGTTTGTGGCCATCTTTAAAGATTGCTTTATTTCCTTCTAATCTATCTAAATAATGTACCTCTTTTACTCCATTAGGCCATTTAAATCCCATTGGGTTATTTCTGTAACCTATAGTTACACTTTTAGCTCCATACTTGTGACATTGAAGAGCAACATCTTCAGCTGAATAACTACTTCCTAAAACAATAACATTTTTTCCTCTAAATTCTTCTGCATCTCTAAAATCATGTGAATGCATTATTCTGCCTGGAAAAGATTTCATTCCAGGATATTCTGGAATAAAGGGAACAGAAAAATGTCCCGTGGACACAACCACATAATCAAAAACATCTTTTGAAAATTTATCATTTTTTTTATCATGATGAGTTATATTAAAATTTTTTCCATTGAAAACTACACTAGTAACACTAGTATTAAATTTCACCTTTTTTTTTAAATTACCTTTTTTCGCTCTTCCAGTTATATAGTCATATAAAACTTCTCTCGGTGGAAAAGATGGAATTGGTTTCCCAAAATGTTCATCAAATGAATAGTCGGCAAATTCTAAACACTCTTTAGGACCATTTGACCAAAGATATCTATACATACTATTGGGAACAGGGTCACCATATTGATCAGATCCAGTCCTCCAACTGTAATTCCATAATCCACCCCAATCTTCCTGTTTTTCAAAGCAAATTATCTCTGGTATTTTTTCACCTTTCTTTTCAGCTTGTTCGAAAGCTCTTAACATCGAAAGACCACAAGGCCCTGTACCAATAATAGCTACTTTTGTCATTGAATTCTTCTCATCTAAAAACAAATTTATAAATGTATTTTACTAACAAAAAAGTAAAAATTGCAATAATATTTTATTATGAAAACTAATTGGAATTACCCCACTTCTGTATGGGTAGGTCAAAATAGAATAAAAGATTTATCTGAGGCTTGCAAAAATTTAGATATATTAAATCCATTATTTGTAACTGATAAAGACCTTATAAATCTTGATATGACAAAAAATATTATTTTAGATATTAAAAAAAAATTTAGTACTTTTGCTATATTTTCAAATTTTTCAGGAAATCCTATTGGAGAAAATGTAGAAGAAGGAGTTTCTGAATTTAAAAAAAATAAATGCGATGGAGTGATAGCTTTTGGAGGAGGTAGTGGGTTAGATGTAGGTAAAGCTATTGCATTTATGTCAGGACAGTCTAGACCTATATGGGATTTTGAAGACATAGGAGATTACTGGAAAAGAGCAAACGAAAAAAATATTGCCCCAATTATCGCTGTTCCAACTACAGCTGGAACCGGATCTGAAACTGGCCGCGCCTCAGCAATTATAAATAAAGAAACTGGAGTAAAAAAAATTATTTTTCATCCTAAATTTTTACCTTCAATTGTTATTTTAGATCCAGTTTTAACATTTAATTTGTCTCCAAGGCTAACAGCGGCAACTGGTATGGATGCTCTAGCTCACAATTTAGAAGCATTTTGTGCACCTGGTTTTCATCCAATGGCAGACGGAATTGCTATTGAAGGTATAAAATTAATTAAAAAATCTTTACTAGCATGTGTAAAAAACGGAAAAGACTTAAATGCAAGATCAGATCTTTTAGCAGCGGCAAGCATGGGATCAACTGCATTTCAGAAAGGATTAGGTGCTATTCATTCTTTAAGTCATCCTGTTAACTCACAATTTAATATTCACCATGGTCTATCAAATGCAATTTTTATGCCATATGTTTTAACTTTTAATAGAAACTTAATTAAAGATAGAATTGTCTCTATTTGTGATTATCTTAATTTGGATAAAAATTTTGATAGTTTTTTAAATTGGATTTTAAATTTAAGGAAAGAACTAAATATTCCACACAAGCTTTCCGATGTAATTGAAGTAAAAAATATAAATATAGAAAAACTATCAAAAATGGCTTTTGAAGACCCTTCAACTGCAACAAATCCAAAGAAATTGACAATTGACGATATGAAAATATTATACGAACATAGTATTTCTGGAAAATTATTTTAATGAGAAATTTAAATTTATTAGTTGTTGAAGGAAATCTGCAAAAAGAAAATGAAAATTTTCGAAAAAATGGAATTCAAACTCATGCAGAAAGTTTAAAAGATAGTCTTGAATACTATTCAAAAAATTTAAATATTGATGTTTTTAACCCATGTTCAGAGAAAAGTTTTGATAAAATATTGCCAAATATTAAAAAATATGATGGGCTAATATGGGGAGGAAGCAGTTTAAACATTTATAACGATTGTATAGAAATTCGTAGGCAAATTTCATTTATGAAAGAGTGTTTTAAAAATATAAAAAAAATATTAGCAATATGTTGGGGAATGCAAGTTGCAGTAACAGCTGCTGGAGGAACTGTAAAAAAATCTACTAATGGTGCTCATATTGGAATTGCACAAGACATTGAAATTAATGAAAATGGAGAGTCTCATCCTTTATATAAATCAAAAAAAAAAAAATTTAACTCTCCAGCTTTCAATTTTGATGAAGTTGTTACACTTCCTGAAAAAACTATTCATTTAGCATCAAACAAAATCAACAAAATTCAAAGCATTAATTTTAAATCAGGAGTTAGTGATGTATGGGGATTGCAATATCATCCAGAAATAACTTATCACAAAATGATTACTCTTATTAATTTTAGAAAAGATCGTTTAATAAATGATAGAAAATGTTTTAAAAATGAATTAGAAATTAAAAAACATATTGAGTTTATTGAGCAAGAAATTAAGAAATCTGAAAAAAATTCTAGAATGCTAGAATTAAAGAATTGGCTTAATCACTTAGTAGCAGCTTAACTAAAACAAGCCCTCAATTTCGCTTTTGTTATTTAGCTTTATTGAATCAGCAGCTGGAATCTTTGGTAGTCCAGGCATAGTCATGATAGCACCACAAATTACCACAACAAATTCAGCTCCCGAGGAAAGCCTAACTTCTCTTACCGGAAGAACATGACCTGAGGGAGCACCTTTTAAACTTGGATCCGTTGAAAAACTATATTGAGTTTTGGCTACACAAATAGGAAGATTGACATAACCTTTAGCTTCAAAATCTTTGAGCTGATCTCTAATTTTTGTATCAGCCACTACTTCACTGGCATGATAAATTTCTTTAGCAATTGTTTCTATTTTTTTAAATAGTGAAGTTTTATCTTCATATAAAAATTTAAATTTATTTTCATTTTTATCGCATATTTCAGAAACGTTTTTTGCAAGCTCTTTAGTCCCTTCACCACCATTAGACCAATGAGTACATAAAGATGCTTTTACTTTAAGATTATTACAGAAATCAATTAATTTATTTACTTCATTATCTGTATCAGTAATAAAATGATTTACTGCTACTGCTACAGGCAAATTAAATTTTTTTATATTATTTATATGTCTTTCTAAATTTACTAAACCTTTTTTAAGAGCATCTACATTTTCTTTTTTAAGGTCTTCTTTTTTTACTCCACCGTGCATTTTTAAAGCTCTAATTGTTGCGACAATTACAACACAATCAGGTTTTAAACCAGATTTTCTACACTTTATATCTAAGAATTTTTCTGCACCTAAATCAGCACCAAATCCTGCTTCTGTAACTACATAATCAGATAATTTTAATCCTGTTTTTGTGGCAATAACCGAATTGCAACCATGTGCAATATTTGCAAATGGACCACCGTGTATGATAGCTGGATTATTTTCTAATGTTTGAGTGATGTTGGGTCTAATGGCATCTTTTAACAAAACAGTCATTGGCCCTTGTGCATTTAAGTCTTTTGCATAAATAGGCTTTTTATCTCTGGTGTAAGCAATAGTAATATTTCCAATTCTATTTTCTAAATCTTTTAAATCATTCGATAAACAGAAAATAGCCATGATTTCTGAAGCTACAGTAATATCGAAACCATCTTCTCTAGGATAACCATTTGCAACTCCTCCAAGATTTATATTTATTGATCTTAGGGATCGATCATTCATATCCATTACTCTTTTCCAAACCACTCTTCTAACATCAATGTTTAATTTATTTCCCCAGTAAATATGGTTATCAATTAAAGCAGCCAGAAGATTGTGAGCTGAAGTTATTGCGTGAAAATCACCAGTAAAATGTAAATTAATTTGTTCCATTGGAACAACCTGAGCGTATCCCCCTCCAGCAGCACCACCTTTCATTCCAAAAGATGGTCCTAAACTTGGCTCTCTAAGACAAACAATAGATTTTTTTCCTATTTTATTTAAACCATCACACAAACCAACAGAAGTTGTTGTTTTTCCTTCTCCAGCCGGTGTAGGTGTAATCGCTGTGACTAAAATTAATTTTCCGTCTTTTTTATTTTTTAAAGTTTCTAAATATTCAGGTTTAATTTTTGCAATATATCTTCCAATTGGGCTATAAACTTCTGATTTGTCAGGAACATTTATTCCATCAAGAATTTCTTGGATGGGTTTCATTTTAGCAGCTCTTGCTATTTCTATGTCAGATTTGACTTTACCCATTTTACTACTCCTCTAGTATTCAAATTTCTTTGAAGATGGATTAATATATCTTTTTAGGGATTTTTTAAAGTTCTAAAAAATATATATATAAAAAATAAAGAACTATTTATACTAATTATTATAAAATTTATTTATGCAAAAATATTCTGTATTTAGCCTTGTTAAAAACGCTTTTGGTGGACATAAAGACTGGGAAGTTGCCTGGAAAGATCCAACACCTAAATCTGAATATGATGTTATTATAATAGGTGGCGGAGGCCATGGTTTGGCTACAGCATATTACTTAGCAAAAGAACATAATATTACAAAAGTTGCCATTATTGAAAAAGGATGGATAGGAGGAGGCAATGTTGGAAGAAACACCACAATAATCAGATCAAATTATATGCATGATGAAAATGGTTTGTTTAGTGAATTCGGTATGAATTTGTGGAGAAACATGAGTCAGGATTTAAATTTTAACGTAATGTTTTCTCCAAGAGGAATAATTAATCTTGCACATTCCGATGCACAAATGAATGTTTATTCTAGAAGAGGAAATTCAATGCGTTTGAATGGAATTGATGCAGTTTTACTAAATAGAGAAGAAGTTAAAAAAATTATTCCTATGGCAGATTTTTCTGAAAATGTAAGATTTCCAATATTTGGTGGATTGATGCAACCAAGTGCAGGAACAGCTAGACATGATGCAGTTGCTTGGGGGTATGCACGTCAAGCAGACTCGATGGGTGTAGATATTATTCAAAATTGTGAAGTCACAGGTTTTGATGTTTCTAAAGGAAAAATTTTAGGAATAAGAACTTCAAAAGGAGATATTAAAGCAAAAAAAATTGGTTTATGTGTTGCAGGAAGTACAAATGTTTTAGCAGAAAAATTAAATATGACATTACCAATAGAAACACATCTTTTGCAAGCATGCGTATCAGAACCAATTAAACCAATATTAGACAATGTTGTAACTTTCGGTGCAGGACATTTTTACTGTAGCCAATCTGATAAAGGTGAAATGGTTATGGGAGGCGATCTTGATGGATATAACAGTTATGCACAAAGAGGAAATCTTCCAACATTACAACATGTTCTAACTGAAGGAATAGCAATGTTTCCGTTTCTAAGTAAATTAAAAATGCTTAGAACATGGGGAGGAATTATGGATATGTCTATGGATGGGTCACCTATTATTGATAAAACACATATTGAAGGTTTATATTTAAATTGTGGATGGTGTTACGGAGGATTTAAAGCAACCCCCGCATCTGGATGGACATTTGCTCATACAATTGCTCAAGACAAGCCTCACGAATTAAATGCAGGCTATAGTTTAAATAGATTTAGTACCGGACATTTAATTGATGAAAAAGGCCTTGGAACAAAAACTTGGATTTCTTAAATGTTATATATTAAATGCCCACACTGTGGATTAAGATCTCAAAATGAATTTTCATATGGTGGTGATGCAACAGTCAAAAGACCAGAATTAAACAAAGAAGTCTCCGATCAGAATTGGGATAATTTTGTTTATTTACGAAAAAGTCCAAGAGGAAAACATCTAGAATTATGGCAGCATATTTCAGGGTGTAGACAATGGATAAAGGTTGAAAGAGATACATTAACCCATGAAATATTTAAAACATTAAAAGCAAACGAAGAATTATAAAGATGTCAGAGAATTATAGATTAGAAAAAGGTGGACTAATAAATAGAAATAAAAAAATTAAATTTAAGTTTAATGGAAAAAAATATTTTGGTTATGAGGGAGATACTTTAGCTTCCGCTTTACTTGCTAATGGAGTTCATCTAGTTGGTAGAAGTTTTAAATATCATAGACCTAGAGGATTTTTTGGAGCAGGCGTGGATGAACCATATGCAATAGTTCAAATGAATAGAAATAACGAAGTCGACCCTAACGTAAGAGCTACGGAACAAGAATTATTTGAGGGTTTAGAAGCTAAAAGTGTTAACTGTTGGCCAAATGTAAATTTTGATATTGGCGCAATCAATAATTTTTTAAATAAATTTTTTCCTGCAGGTTTTTATTACAAAACATTTATGTGGCCAAAAAGCTTTTGGTATAAAATCTATGAGCCAATAATTAGAAAGGCTGCAGGTTTTGGGGCAGCATCTATTAAGCATGATAAAGAGAGATATGAACACAAATATGAATATTGTGATCTTTTAATTGCAGGAACAGGACCTTCTGGGCTAGCAAGCGCTTATGCAGCAGCACAAAATGGAGCAAGAGTTATTTTAGCTGAAGATAAATCTAGAATTGGTGGAAGTCTTCTTGTTAACGAAGTTACTATTGGCAATCAAAGCGGACAAGAGTGGGCGGAAAAAATAATATCCGAACTCAAATCAATGCCAAATGTAATTATAAAAAATAGATCTCAAGTTTTTGGTTATTATGATCACAACATGCTTGTTATGTCAGAAAGAGTGAGCGACCATTTGCCAAAAACTGATAAATATACCCCCAAACAAAGGTTGTGGTATATACGTGCAAAAGAAGTTATCATTTCTTCCGGATCAATTGAAAGACCTTTAGTTTTTGGAAATAACGATACACCAGGAGTAATGCTTTCTTCTGCAGCAAAAGAATATTTAAAAGTTTATGGGGTTTTGGTTGGTAAAAAACCGATTATATTTACAAATAATGACAGTGGATACGAAACTGCAATAGAATTTAAAAAAAATGGAATTGATCCTCTAATTTTAGATTCAAGAAAAAATCCTGATTCTGAAATTATAAAAGAGGCTAAAGATTTAGAAATAAGCATAAAGTTTTCTTATGTTGTTGTAGCCGCTAATGGTTATAAAAAAGTCAACTCCGCAAATATTGCAAAAATTTCTGATGATAAAAAAATCATTAGTAATATTGAAAGTATAAAATGTGATTGTATTTGTGTTTCAGGGTTTTGGACACCAACAATTCACTTAGCTTCTCAATCAGGAAATAAAACTAAATTTAATGAAGAAATAGATGCGTTTGTTCCAAGCAAATCAAAACAGAAAGAAACAACACTTGGATCTGCAAATGGCGTTTTTACATTAGAAGAAACTTTAAAAACATCTTTTGAAAAAGGAAGCGAGTTATCAAAACAAATAACTAATAAAGAAAATAAAGTTTCAATTCCAACTGTTGTAGAAAAAAAATCATCAAAGCATGATAAATTTTGGTGTGTACCATTGCCTGAAGGTAAAAATTATAAAAGATTTTTAGATTTTCAAAACGATGTTTCTGTTTCTGATATACAACTTGCTCTAAGAGAAGGTTATAGATCAATAGAGCATGTTAAAAGATATACTACTTTAGGTATGGCAACAGACCAAGGTAAGACAAGTAATCTTAATGGATTACAATTAGTGTCTGAAGTTGAAAATAAAGTAGTACCTCAAGTGGGTCATACAACTTTTAGACCTCCTTATACACCAGTTGCAATAGGAGCAATTGTTGGAAGAGAAGTTGGAAAACATTCTAAACCAACAAGAAAATCGCCAATGCATTATTGGCATGAAAAAAATAATGCAGTCTTTGTAGATGCAGGTGTTTGGTTGAGACCAAGATATTATAAACAAGGAAATGAAAACTTATTTGAGGCGTCTAAAAGAGAAGCAAAAAATGTCAGACAAAACGTTGGGGTTTGTGACGTGACTACCTTAGGAAAGATTGACATCAAAGGACCTGATGCAGCTGAATTTTTAAATAGAGTTTACACAAATGCTTGGCTTAAGCTACCCGTTGGCAAAGCAAGATATGGCGTAATGTTAAGAGAAGATGGAATTGTAATGGATGATGGTACAACAACAAGAATTTCGGAAAACCATTATCATATGACAACCACAACTGCTCAAGCTGCAAACGTTTTATCTCATTTAGAATATTATTTACAATTAGTATGGCCAGAATTGAATGTAAATGTAGTTTCAAGTACTGAACAGTGGGCAGGTGCAGCAATAGCTGGACCAAAATCAAGAGATGTGTTGCAAAGACTGTTTCCAGATTTAGATGTTTCAAAAGAAGGATTACCTTTTATGGGATATATGGAAGGAAATTTATTTGGAGTTAATGCAAAAATTTTTAGAATTTCATTTTCTGGCGAACTTGCTTATGAAGTAAACGTCGAGTCAGACAATGGTAACTTCATGTGGGAAAAAATAATGGAGATTGGAAAAGAGTTTAATATTCAACCATATGGAACAGAAGCATTATCAACATTAAGAATCGAAATGGGTCATGTTGCTGGTTCTGAATTAGATGGACGTACAATTCCCTATGATAATTCATTAGAGGGATTGGTTAGTAAGAAAAAAGATTTTATTGGAAAAAGATCTTTAAGTAAAAAAGCATTTATAGAACCTGACAGACAAAAAGTTGTTGGTGTTGTTCCATTAGACAAAAAAACAAGTATCCCAGAAGGATCATATATAGTTAAAGATGCAAAAGCGAAACTTCCTAATCCAAAATTAGGTCATGTATCTGCTTCGTGTTGGAGTGTTGAATATGATAATCCATTTTCACTCGCAATTATTAAAGATGGAAAAAATATGATTGGACAAAAGCTTTTTGCAATGTCTCCTTTAAAAAATAAAACAATCCCTGTTGAAATAGTATCATCCCATTATGTTGATCCCAAAGGAGAAAGGGTTAGATCATGACATCAGTATCTGCTTTAAATCATGTTTATAAAATAGGTCTTTTTGGAAATCATGAAAATAAAAATGAAGAAAATTTACTAAAAGTTTTAGAAATTAAAAATTTACTTATTGTGCAAATAGTTCAGTATAAAAATTCTACTATTTCATTTGAAAATATTGATATTGATAACCTAAAATTAAAAAATGAACCAATGAGTGTAGTTAGTAACTCTAATACAAGAATATTATGGAATGGTCCAAAAAATTGGCTTTTAATCTCTACAAAAAAAGATTTACTTAAAGATATTTCAAAAGTTTTCAAAGAAACAGATTTTGCTGTAACAGACTTGTCTCATTCACGAGCTATAATTGAAATCGAAGGACCAGACGCAATAGAAGTTTTAAAAAAAGGTTGTCCATTTAATTTTAATATTTTAGAAAAAAATAAATCAATAAATTCAACATACAATGGTATTGCGTTTACAGTTGATATGCTTGACGACAATCCTAATAAAATCAGACTGTTTGCGCTAAGAAGTTTTGGAGAGTCCTTTTACCATTCCATTACAGACGCATCTCTAGAATTTGGTTATCGAGCCCTTTAATTACTTAATAAATTTAATAAACAACCTAATTTGGATAGTGTTATTATTTACTCTCTTGAGTTGAATAAAAAATACCTTTAAATAGGGTGTAGGGATAAAAAAAATTTATGGGGATAAATAAAATACTTATTTATATTATTACAGGTTTAATATTGTCAGGGTGCGTACAATCAACAGCAATGATTGGACCAGCATTAACGCTTGTTTCAACTGGGAATGTTTCACAGGCTGGAGTATCGTTTATTACCAATAAAGCTGTAAAAGAAGAAACTGGAATGGACACAGTTACTTATGTCTCTAAAAAAATTGAAAAAAAACAAGCTGAAACTAAAATTAGACGTGATTTTAAAAAATTGATTGAAACCAATTTTGAAAAAACTAGAGAAAAATTAATTTCGCAAGATCAATCAAATATATTTAATTAATTTAGTTTGTTCTGATTTGAATTATAAATTCAGTGTATAGTAGCAAGAATTTGGATCTTCTTTATAATGGGCAAATGGTGAAGATTTTTTAAATCCAAATTTAGAAAATAACTTTCTGGCCGGTAAAAAAAAATCTCCTGATCCTGTTTCAATACTTAATTTTGAAATTTTTAATTTTTTAGCCTCCTCAATTAGATGATTTATTATTCTTTCACCAATACCTTTATTTCTAAACTCATCCGCAACTCTAATAGATTTAAATTCTCCGTGGTCTTTATCTAAGAATTTTAATGCTCCACAACCAATAAGCTTATTATTTTCCCACAAACTCCAAAATTTTATACTTGGATCTTTTAAACCGCTAGTATCAAGCACGTGTGTACTACCTGCTGGTGATACTGATCTAAGTTCAACAAAATGTTTTTTTAACAATTCATTTACTTCTGGGTTATCAAAATTTCCTTCAATAGATTTCATTTTAATATATTTTTAAGCGTTTCCACCTGTCCAATTTTAAAAATAATAGCATCATCGCTATGGTATCCATATCGATTTGAAGAATTTTTAAAACGCTGCGGTGGTTCAAATATTGGCTCAAGAGATAAGACTACGGTCCCCCAATGCATACCTAAAACTTTTTTACTTTTTAAATCTTGACCAATATTCAATGCTTCCTCGGGATTTGTATGATAAAGTGATTTATCTTTTAAAGGTGACATTGGATAAAAATTGTAAGCACCTATATTTATAAAAGTTAAATCAATAGGTCCGTACTTATTTCCAAGTTCTTTATAAATGTTTCCATAACCTGTATCACAAGCAAAAAATATTTTTTTATTCTTATATTCAATTAGAAAATTTCCCCATAGTGTTTTATTTGTATCCCACAAACTTCTTTTCGACCAATGAACTGCTGGTAAAAATGTGATTTTTAAATCATTAACTTTTATTTGATCATACCAATCCATTTCACTGACATCTCTAAATCCATTTTTAGTAAAATACTTTCCAAGTTTTAGTGGAGCTAAAACTTTTGATTTTTTATAAGGAAATCTTTGTATTGTTCTAGTACTTAAATGATCATAATGATTATGAGTTAATAAAAATAAATTTACTTCTGGTAATTCCTTAAGATCAATTGCAGGATCTACATATCTTTTTGGACCAAATATCAAAGGTCCCATATTTT
>CACDKW010000004.1 GCA_902553465.1 uncultured Pelagibacteraceae bacterium
TCAAATTAATATCAAAAAAAGGTGTGTCGCATGGAAAAGAAGCAACCCATCTATAATTTTTTTTATTTTCCTTTACCCATTTCATTGCTGTGAGTATGCCGACTAATGGCCCGAGATGCCCTTCTATGCAATCTTCTATCACTTGAATTTTCTTATTTTTAAAATTTAATTCTTTATTATTTGAAATCACTAGTATTTCATTAAATTCATTTTCAATTTTATTTACAGTGTGATCTAGCAAAGTTTTATTGCCTAATTTAACAGTAGATTTATCTTCACCAAATCTACTTGATTTACCCCCTGCGAGAATTATACCTAGAATATTGTTTTCAATCATCAAAATAAATATAAATTATAAATTGTTTATTAAAAGAATTTAAAATGGATTTAAAAATTTTACAAATTGCGTCAAACACTGAAAATAACAAAGTAATTAAAGACTATACTCATAAAGCTACACATAAAAACGCTATTTGTGGAGATCAAATGGAAATAAGCTTAAAAGTTAAGGAAAATAAAATTATAGACTTTGGATATCAGTGTAAATCTTGCGTATATTGTCAGGCCTCTGTAAGTCTTTTATCAAGTAGTTCAATTAATAAACCAGTCGAAAGTATTAAAACTTTATTAAATATAATTGAAAATTTTTTTGAAGATAATCTTACAAATATTCCAAAAGAATGGAAAGTTTTTAAAAAAATTTTTGATAAAAAAAATATTGCTAGGAAAGATTGTTTATTGCTACCTTTTAAAGCAGTTTCAAAAGCATTAAAATTATAAAATGAAAAATCAAATTATTATAAAAGCTTTAATTGCTGGAATCTTTGCTGCAATTACAATTGGTGCATTAACTTTTCTTACATATAAAACAGAATTTGGAATTTTTTTAATTGCTTCTTTTGGTTCTACTATGGTTTTGCTTTATGGCTATCCTGAAAGTCCATTTGCACAACCAAAAAATATATTTTTTGGACATCTGGTAACATCTTTAGCTGGCCTATTTGTTCTATATTTTATTCCTTTGCCTTTATATATAAATTTACCTATAGCAGTTGGAGCAGGTGTGGCTTTGATGATTATGTTAAATATAACTCATCCCCCAGCGGGCGGTAATCCGATAATTGTAATAATGGGCAGCGTATCTATAGATTATATAATAAATCCAATTATTTCAGGTACTATTATTATTTTAATTTTTGGAGTAGTTTTAAATCGATTGATTTTAAAAAAAAAATACCCTTTGTAAATGGATATAAAATATAATGTTGTAAAGTTAAAAGATGGTTCTAGTGAAGAAGTAAAAGATTTTGTTTCAGTAGAAGAGCCTCTTGAAATGAGTCTTAAATATAAGGTTGACGGAAAGTGGGAAACTGATCAACTATCCATTACAATGAGAACACCAGGAAATGATGAAGATTTAATATCTGGATTTTTATTTAATGAAAGAATAATAGAAAATTTTTCTGATATAGAAAATATAGAAAAAATAGGAGAAAAAGTAGGAGATTTTAATATTCAAAATAAAATAGTTGCAACTATAAATAATACTAAAAACATTGATATCGCAAAAATAAAAAGAAATTTTATAACTAATTCTTCATGTGGAGTTTGTGGAAAAACTTCTCTTGAAACAGTTGAGGTAATTAAAGAAAATAAATTAGATATCTCTTATCCTAAAATTAAAAAAGAAATTATTTTAAAATCTCCAGAACTGTTAACAAGCGAACAATCTGAATTTTCTAAAACAGGTGGTATTCATGCAAGTTCTTTAATCGATGAAAATGGAAAAGTGATTGCAACAAGAGAAGATGTTGGAAGACATAATGCTTTAGATAAACTAATAGGTCACTCACATAAAAAAAAACTAATTGATAATCATTCTCAATTTATTGCATGCTCTGGAAGATTAAATTTTGAATTAATTCAAAAAGGATTAATGTCTAATATTGGTCTTATGGCTGGTGTTGGTGCGCCAACGAGTCTTGCTATAGATTTAGCCAAAAGATTTAAAATGACATTATTAGGCTTTGTAAAAAAAAATAGTTTGAATATATATACAAACAAAGAAAGAGTTTTATTTTAACTATATGTCAAAAAATATAAGCAAATTGTCTGGAAGAGTAGGTTTAAAAGATAATTTATTTCAAAAACTATCTGAAAGGTCTTTAAATTCCAAAAATAGTGAAGGAATGAAAGAGATTGCAGATAAATACCATGTGGGAGTTTCTACTTTACATGGCGCTGAGAGTTTCTATGAATTTTTAAGACCTGCACATAGAGAGAAAAAAGCTTTTGTTTGTAATGGAAGTGCATGTATGTGTGCGGGAACACAAGAACCATTAAAGAAAAAATTAAAAGATAAACTTGGTGATGATAAAGTTGGTGAAATGTTTTGTTTGGGATATTGCTATGAAAATAATGCTTTCCATTATAATGGGCAAAACTATGCCGGAAACGATATAAATAAAATTGATGATATAATTAAAGGTAAAGATTTAGAGCAAGAAAAATTTTTTTCAAAGAGCTTTGCTTCAACAAGTTTTTTAATGGATGATGAGACCTCAGATATTGATAATTTTAAAAAACATTTAGTAAAATTTATAAATACTGACAAACAAGAAATAATTAAATCTCTTTTGGATTCAAATTTAACTGGTAGAGGTGGTGCTGGTTTTCCAACCGGATTGAAATGGGATTTTTGTAGCAAAGCAAAATCAGAAAAAAAATATGTTATTTGTAATGCAGATGAAGGTGACTCTGGAGCTTATTCAGATAGATATTTACTAGAAGACCAACCTTTAAAGGTAATATTTGGTATGATTATCTGTGGCTATGTTATTGGTAGCGATGAAGGAGTTTTATATATAAGAGGCGAGTATCCTAAATCAATTGAAGCTTTAAATGCTTCAATTAATTTATTAAAAAATGAAGGCTTGCTTGGAAATAATATTCTTGGAACAAAACTTTCTTTTGATCTAAATATATGTATTGGTCAAGGAGCATATATATGTGGAGAGGAAACTGCTTTAATCGCATCTATAGAAGGTAGAAGAGCTGAAGTTGATGTCAGACCTCCCTTCCCTGTTACGGAAGGACTATATAAAAAACCTACTGTTGTTAATAATGTAGAAACTCTTGCGGCAGCAACTGGAATTCTAATAAATGGATCTGAAAAATTTTCTGCCATAGGAAATAAAAAATCAGCTGGTACAAAGTTAGTTTGTCTTGACGGTTTTTTTAATAATCCAGGTGTTTATGAAATTGAAATGGGAACACCAATGAAAAAAGTTTTATATGATATAGGTGGAGGATTTAAAGAACCTATAAAAGCTTTACAAGTTGGAGGACCTTTGGGAGGAGTGATACCTATAAAAGAAGTTGAAAAATTAAACCTTGATTTTCAAGAATTTACAGCAGCTGGTTTTATGTTGGGTCATGCAAGCATAGTAAGTATACCAAAAGACTTTCCTATGGTTGATTATATTCATCATTTATTTGAATTCACTGCAGAAGAATCATGTGGAAAATGTTTTCCTGGAAGACTTGGTTCTTACAGAGGGAAAGAGATGTTTGATCAATTAAAAAATAAAACATCCAAAATCCCCCTAAAATTACTTAATGAATTGTTAGTAACAATGAAAAAAGGTTGTTTATGCGCCTTATGTGGGGCAATACCCACTCCTATAATGAATATACTAAAGTATTTTGGAGATGAAATGAAAAATGATATGATTAAAGAAAATTAATGAGCTCAGAAAAAAGGAAAATAGCATATATAGATGGTAAACCATATGAAATTGGTTCTAACCATACATCTATTTTAAAATTTGTAAAAAGTTATCTTGGAGAAAAAAAAGTACCAACTTTATGCGACGACCCTAATCTTGCCCCTTATGGAGCTTGTCGAGTCTGTTCAGTTGAAGTTGCTTTGGAAAAAGATGGACCAACAAAAGTTGTGGCATCTTGTCATACTCCTGTCGGTGAAAACCAACATATTTTTACTAATAATGAAAACTTAACAGATCTAAGAAAAAATATTGTAGAATTAGTTTTAACAGATCATCCAATGGAATGTGGTACCTGTGAAGTAAATAATAATTGTGAACTTCAAGATGTTGCTAACGACTTAGGTATATCTGATCATAGATATAATAGTCCAAAACAACATAAAGGTATTCCTAGAGATACTTCTCATGATTATATGAGAATGAACCTAGATAATTGTATTAATTGTGGAAGATGCGTAAGAGCTTGTGATGAAATTCAAGGTTCATTTGTTTTAACAATGAGTGGTAGGGGATTTGAGTCTAGAATTACAACTGATAACGACATGTTGTTTGGAGATTCATCTTGTGTATCATGTGGTGCGTGTGCTCATACATGCCCAACAGATGCTATATCTGATGTGTTTCAGTCAAAATCAATTGCTGTTGATGAAAAAGTAAGAACCACATGTTCTTATTGTGGTGTCGGTTGTAATTTGGAAGCTTCTATTAAAGATAAAAAAGTTATTGCAATAGATACTCCAAAAGAAACAGAAGTAAATGCAGGACATACATGTATTAAAGGTAGATATGCATTCGGTTTTTATGATCATCCAGATAGATTGAAAACCCCATTAATTAAAAGAAATGGCAAATTTGAAGAATCATCATGGGATGAGGCATATGACTTTATTAAAAAAGAATTAAATAGAATTGTAAAAGCAAATGGTCCTGACGCAGTTGCTGGTATTTCTTCAGCTAGATGTACAAATGAAGAAAATTATGTTTTCCAGAAAATGATCAGAGCAGCAGTTGGAACTAATAATATTGATTGTTGTGCAAGAATTTGTCACTCACCTACCGCTTGGGGAATGCAACAAACTTTTGGTACTGGAGCAGCAACAAATTCTACTGAGGATATTTACCATGCAGATTTATTTATGGTCATTGGTGCTAATCCAACAAATGCCCATCCTGTAACAGGTGCAAAAATCAAACAACAAGTAATGAAGGGTAAAAAATTAATAGTATTAGATCCTATTACCACTGAACTTGCTAAACTTGCCGATTATCATATTAAGTTAAGACCTGGAACAAATGTGGCTGTATTAAATATGATGTTGCATTTTATTATAAAATCAAAACTTTATGATAAAGACTTTATTAGAGATAGAACTGAAGGATTTGATAATTTTTTAAAAGAAATTGAAAGACAGGATATTGATCAACTAGCAAAAGTTGCAGGTGTGGATAAACAAATGGTTAAAGAGGCAGCTATTGCTTATGCTACAGCGAAAAATTCAATGGAGTTTCATGGTCTTGGTGTTACTGAACAAGAACAAGGATCTAAAACTGTAATGTTAATTGCTGATCTTGCAATGATAACTGGAAATATTGGAAGAAAAGGAGTTGGAGTGAACCCTTTAAGAGGACAAAATAATGTACAGGGTGCAGCTGATATGGGATGTCAGCCTCACCAGGGAGCAGGATATTTTGAAGTTTCAGATAAAAAAATTCAAAATTTTTATACAGAAAAATATGGAGTAATTCATCCAACAAAAGCTGGGTTAAAAATACCTCAGATGTTTGATGCGGCTATCAACAAAAAAGTTAAAGCAGTTTGGATAATTGGAGAAGATATTGTGCAAACAGACCCTAATAGTGCTCATGTAGTAGATGCCATGAATTCTCTTGAGTTATTAGTAGTTCAAGAAATTTTTATGAGCGAAACTGCAAAACTTGCAACAGTAGTATTACCAGGAACAACTTTCTTAGAAAAAGATGGAACATTTACTAATACTGAAAGAAGAATTCAAAGAGTTAATAAAGCAGTTCCACCACTACCAGGAACAAAGCCAGACGGTGTTATTGTAACTGATATGATGCAAAAATTAGGATTTGACCAGCCAACTTACGATGCTGATCAAGTATTGGCTGAAATAGCAGACGTTGTCCCATTCTTTAAAGGAGTAACAAGAGAAAGATTAGGAAAATTTGGTTTGCAATGGCCTGTACAAGAAGATGGTACTGATACTCAAATTTTACATAAAGAAACTTTTAAACTTGGAAAAGGTAGACTAAAGAATTTTGATTTTAAAGAGTCCACTGAAATTGAAACTAATCAAAAAGATTATCCATTAATTTTAACTACAAGTAGAGTTCTTCAGCACTATAATGCTGCTACAATGACGAGACGTACTAGTAATATTAATATTGTTTCTGAAGATGTATTATTAGTACATCCTAAAGATGCTAAGAAAAGAGATTTAAATACTGGTGATATTGGAAGACTTTATTCTGGCCGTGGTGAAGTTGCTTTAAAAGTAGAAGTTACTGATAAAGTTAAAGAAGGAATTGTTTTTACAACTTTTCATTTTCCTGAACATATGGTTAACATGGTGACTGGGCATGGTAAAGATGAAGAAACTATGTGTGCTGAATATAAAGTTTCATCTGTAGAAGTCCAAAAAATATCTAATCAATTTAAAACTGAAGTTAAACCAAAAGAAAACCAGGTAGAAGTAAGCTAATTTAAAATGACCATTGGTTGGCGTTTTGATAATACTTATTCAAAGCTACCTGATCCTTTTATTTCTAATACATCTCCTATTCCAGTTAAATCACCAGAATTAATTATTTTAAATGATAATTTGGCAAAACAATTAGGACTAAATTTTTCTTTGATTAGCAAAAAAGATTTATCAAATTTATTTTCAGGAAATTCATTGCCCGAAGGATCTAAATCAATCGCACAAGCTTATGCGGGTCATCAGTTTGGTCATTTTACAATGCTAGGAGATGGTAGAGCAGTTTTGATGGGTGAACACATATCTAAAAATAATGAAAGATTTGACATTCAATTTAAAGGATCAGGGCAAACACCTTTTTCAAGAAATGGTGATGGAAGAGCTGCTTTAGGTCCAATGTTAAGAGAATATATAATTAGCGAAGCAATGCATTCATTAAATATACGAACAACGAGAAGTTTAGCAGTGGTTAAAACTGGTGAAGAAGTAGTAAGAGAAAATATATTGCAAGGTGCCATACTAACAAGAGTTGCTTCTAGTCATCTAAGAGTTGGAACATTTCAATATGTTGCCATGAGAAATAACGAGAGTGAATTAAGAACTTTGGTTGACTATACTATAAATCGACATTATCCAAATATTAAAAAATCTAAAAACCAAGCAATAGACTTATTAAAAGTTTTAATTGAACTTCAAATTGATTTGGTAGTTAATTGGATGCGGGTTGGTTTTATTCATGGAGTTATGAACACAGATAATATGTCTGTCTCAGGTGAAACAATTGATTATGGCCCGTGCGCCTTTATGGATACTTATGATCCACAAACTGTTTTTAGCTCAATAGATGAATTAGGTAGATACGCTTATTTTAATCAACCAAGTATTACTAAATGGAACTTAGCAAGATTTGCCGAATGTTTGATACCTCTTATTGACTCAAATAAAGAAAAAGCAATTGAGATTGCTACTGAAACAATAAATAGTTTCGACAAAATTTATGAGGCTAAATGGACTAATATGATGAGAGATAAATTGGGTTTATTTGGTCAAGATCCTAAAGATCAAGTTTTAATAGTAGATTTATTAACTTGGATGCACAAAAATAAAGCTGACTATACAAATACATTTTGCTTTTTAATGGATGAAAATTTTCAACACAATAAAATATATAATAATGAAGACTTTCTTACATGGAAAGAAAGATGGAAAGAAAGACTAAAGCTAAATAATAATACACCTGAAAAATATTTAAGTTTAATGAAATCATGTAATCCTTTAATTATTCCAAGAAACCATAAAGTTGAAGAAGTATTAGAATCTGCAAATAATAATGATTTAACTCCTTTAAAAAAATTAATTAAAATATTAGAAAATCCATACGAAAAAACAAAAGAAAGTATTGATTATCAATCTCCCGCTCCAGCTAGTGATAAAAAATACAAAACTTTTTGTGGTACTTAATAATATTACAAAACGTAAGGTTCTGGTCTAACTTTATTACTTAAAACTCTTTCTACTGCAAAATCGCTAATATCTATTGTTTGATAAGATCCAGTTGTAATTAATTCAGTTAAAGCTCTACCTATTCCTGGTGCTTGCATTAATCCTCTACCAGTAAACCCTGATGCTAAATAAACATTCTCATATTTAGGATGTTTCCCAACAACAGCATTATTATCTAGTTTATTACAATCATAATATCCCGCCCATCCACCTGTTAACTTTAACTCTTCGAAAGCAGGAATTCTCTGTGCAAGAGCAGGCCAAACTAATTCTTCAAAATCATTCCAGGCAGGTTCTAAATCTTTTGCATCAAAAACAGAATTTGGTGATCCAGCTAAGTATTCTTTACCCTCAGGTCTCCAATAAACACCTGTGGTTAAGTCTCCGGTTAAAGGCATTTCTGGAATATGTTTTGGGCACTTAACTCTAAATACTGTATGTTTTTGTGGAACTACAGGAATGTCATTTAGCAATTCCTTTGTCCAGCAGCCTGCTGCTGAAATAATAGTTTTAGCTTTTATATCTGAAATACTTTTTACTTCTCCTTTAATAAATTCAGCTCCTAGTTCTGTAGCTTTACTTTTTAAAGCACTGTGAAACATAAATGGATCAATCCAGCCTTCTGTTTCATTATCTGTGAAAGTTGCAGTCTCAATTCCTTCACTATTAATATATGGAAAAGTTTTTGACAATTCTGAACCTTTAATATTTTTGGTACCTGCATCACACGCCCTATGATTTTCTAAGGCTCTATACTGCTCTTCAGCATGTTCAGGTCCAAACATTAACAAATATCCATTTGGAACCATGCTGGCAGTAGGATTTGGATTTTTATCAGTTTTTAACAATTCTGGTATTTGAAAAATAAATTCTCTTGCAAATTTTCCTAGTAAAATATTTTCTTTTTGAAAAAATTGTCTTCTAAAGCCGCCAAGAGATAGAGGGAAAGATGCATTTTTGTAGGTTGGGTCTCTTTCAATAACTTTAACTTTTCTTCCTTCTTTTGATAAAAAGTATGCACTTGCAGCTCCTATTATTCCACCTCCAATAATTACAACATCATCCATATAAAAATATTATAAATTGAATTTATTCATAAATATAACTATGTAAATATGTTATAGTTTTAAATTATGAAAAAAGTAATATGGATAACTGGCGCAAGCAGTGGAATTGGTAAAGCTTTAGCTTTAAAATTTGCAAATGAAAATTGGAATGTTGCAATCTCTGCTAGAAGAGAAAATATTTTAAAAGAAATAGCCGAATCTCATGAAAATATTAAATCCTTTCCATTAGATGTTACCAATCAATCAAAATGTAAAGAAGTATTTGAACAAATTAAAAGTCATTATGGAGATTTGGATATCTGTTTTTTTTCTACTGGAACATGGAACCCAAAAAAAGAAAAAGATATAGACGTAGAGCAAATAGAAGAGGTTTTTAAAGTTAATTTTTTTGGAACAGTTAATAGTATTAAGGCTGTTGAAGAACATTTCAAAAATAAAATGGATGGAATCATTACTATTGTATCCTCAATTGCAGGCTATAGAGGATTGCCAAATTCAACAGGATATGGACCTTCTAAATCTGCATTAAACAACTTAGCTGAGAGCTTATATTTCGACTTTGGAAGACAAAATGTAAGGGTTTGTTTAGTCTCCCCGGGTTTTATTAAAACACCAATGACAGATAAAAATGATTTTAAAATGCCATTTTTAAAAACACCAGAATTTGCAGCTAATAAAATTTATGATGGTTTGATAAATAAAAATATTTTTGAAATACATTTTCCAAAAGAGCTTACATTAACTCTTAAGTTTTTTAGTTTTTTACCTAGTAAAATTTACTTTTATTTAGTTAAAAAACTTACAAAATTTCAAAAAAAAAATTAATCTTTAACAAAAACGACTGTAAGATCTGCAACTCTTATTCCAAATTTAGTCATTTTGGCTCTATTGATTGCAACTTTTTCATTTTGCATAAAAATCCAATCATCAAAGGTAATTTTCATTTCTCTACCTTTTACAGGAACTAATAAAATGTACTCAAATTTAAATGCTGGTCCATATGAATAACCTTTGGCAGTTCCTACAACGTCTCCAGCAGTTCCCTCATAATTATGATCATCAATTTTTATAATTTGCCATTGTCTTTCTTGAACTTCACCATCATTCCAATTAAATTTTTCATCTAATACTAATTTTTTGCCATCCCATTTACCATTTAGATCGGCTGAAAATTGCCTTGTAACTTTTCCAGATCTGTTTTGAAGAACTCCCCAAGCTTTTACATTACCTGACAAATATTCTTCAATTATTAATCTTGGTTTTTGGTCTTTAAAATCTATTGGCTTCATTTCGTTTCCTGTACAGCTAGTTAATAAAATTGTTACTAGTAATGCAAATATTATCTTCATTGATATTACTTATTACATAGTGAGAATTGAATTAAATCTATATTTTTTGATTTAAAACCTGCCTCACAATAAGATAAATAAAATTCCCACATTTTCTTAAAGTTTAAATCGAATCCTTGGTTTTTAATTAAATCCCATTTTTTATTAAATTCTTTTCGCCAGATAATTAAAGTATCAGAATAATGTTTTGCGTATGAATTATACTCATTAAACTTTAACCCATTATCATCTGCGTATTTATATAAACTTTTTTTTGATGGCAAGAACCCACCTGGAAAAATATATTTTTGAATAAAATCTTGCTTATTTTTATATCTATCAAATAAATTATCATCAATTGTAATTGCTTGTATGGCAACATTGCCTTTATCAGAAATATTATTTTTAATTATATTAAAATAATTTTGTAAATAGCTTTGACCAACTGCTTCTATCATTTCAATTGATACTATTGAGTCATATTTATTTTGCAAATCCCTATAATCTTTTATTTCAATATTTACTTTTTCATTTAATCCTGCCTTATGAATTCTTTCTTTGGCAAAATCATATTGTTTTTTTGAAATAGTAATACAATCTAATTTAGCATTATACTTTTTTCCAAAGTATTCTGCAAAACCTCCCCATCCACATCCAATTTCCAAAACTTTACTATTATCTTTTGGTTTTATAAGATTAATTAATTTCTGATATTTGTTATTTTGCGCTTCTGATAATAATTGATTTTCATTTTCAAAAATAGCACTTGAATAAGTTAATGTTTCGTCCAACCATAAAGAAAAAAAGTCATTTCCAAGATCATAATGTTTAGCAATATTTTTTTTACTTCTTTTTTTTGTATTTTTTATTATTTTATTTTTAATAAAATTTATTATTGGAAAATCAAGTATGCCTGAAAACTTGTAAATTAACTTTATATTTCTTGCTGTTAATTCAATTAAGTTTGTTAGATTATCAGTTTGAAAATAACCCTGCATGTAACTTTCTGCTAAACCAATGCTACCATATCTGATCAATTTGTAATTAAGATCGGGATGTTTGATAATTATTTTTACTTTAAGGTCCTCTTTTAAATCTCCAAATTTTAAAACATCACCCTCAAAGTTAATTATTTCAAGATAACCATGTTTAATATTTTTTAGAGCATTATAAACAATTGTATCAGAAATTTTATTTATCATTTTTAGTTTTCAAAGCTTATATTATTTTTTATTTTTAATTTTTTTTTGATGAATTTAATACCTTTGATCCATAGTTTAAATGCTTCAAAATGTATTGCGGCAATAATTTTAAAAGTCATCAAAGGGTGTTTTAGGTATGATAAAAATAGGTTTTTATTATTTAGCTCGATTCTACTTCCATCTTGAGAAGCATACAGTAATTTTCCTTCTTCATCATATTGATCAATAATAACTGAAATTTTATCACCAGGTTTTAAAATTTTAAAAAAATATGTGCAGTTCATTTGAATAAATGGGGATACATGAAATTTTTTTTTACAAGTATGTTTGATCGGATTTTCATTTTCTCTATTTTTAAATATATAAGTATGTTGCTCATCAAAAGTATTTTTAACTTCGTATAATATTGAAATTAATTCAGATTTTTTATTGTAAATAAAAAAAACACTTAATGGATTAAAAACAAATCCAAAAATTCTTGGATAGCATAAAAGTTTAATTTTAATATCTCTTGTATCTATTTGATTATCTTTTAGATTTTTAATGACCCATTCTTTAACTGATGTTCCATCTCTTGGGCCATGATCTGCATCATAAAAACTAATGATGTTAAACCTATTGTATGAAAAAATTTTTAAATTCTTATGTAATAAATTAATTTCAGATATATCAATTAATATTGAAAAAACTTTATATTTAAAAAAATGAACTTTAGGTTTAAATCTTTTATGAATTACGGTTCCATTATAAATTGAAGAATTTTTAATCATTTATACTTTTTATCATATTAATAGAGGATTTAATTCCATCCTCGTGAAAGCCATAACCAAAATAACTTCCACAAAACAAGATATTTTTTTTATTCTGCAAAGCATTTAATTTTTTTTGATTATCCAAGGAATTTTGATCAAAATAAGGATGAGTAAATTTAACTTTTTTTAATATTTTTTCTTCTGAAATTTTCATGAAAGGGTTTAGCGTTAAGAATATATTTTGTTTACATTTTAAATTTTGTAAAAGGTTTAACCAATATGTAAGTGAATTTTTTTCAGTATTTTTTTTATCTAAACATGAATTCCAAGATGACCATACATATTTATTTTTAGGCATAACTTCTTCATCTGTATGAATAACTGCTAAATTTTCTCTATAATTAAAATTTGATAAAATTTCTTTTTCATCTTTTAATGGTTCATCAATTAATGAAAGTGCTTGGTCTGCGTGAGTTGCCAAAACGACTTTATCATATTCAAAAAATTCATTACCACCTCCATAATATATTTGTACACTTGAAGACAATCTTTTTATTAAATTAATATTATAATTTTTAAAATATTCTCCACTTATTTTTGATAAAATTTTATTAACATAAGTTCTGCTTCTATTTGATACGGTGTACCATTGAGGTCTATTTTTTAACTTGAATAATCCATGGTTTTGAAAGAATTTTAAGAAAAACTTTAATGGCATTTCGCTTGCTTCATAAGTGGGCATTGACCAAATGGCTGAAACCATTGGTATTAAATGATATTCTATAAATGATTTGGACATTTTTTCTTTTGATAGAAACTGACCTAAGGTAATTTTTTCACTATATTCATTTATTTTATCACAGCGTTTATAGAAACTAATTATATCGTAAAACATTCTTAAAAATTTTATATTAAATAAGTTGGATTTTTTTGCAAAAATTCCTTTTAAACCTTTTCCGCAATACTCAAAATTTGTATCTTTAACATTTACAGAAAAAGACATATCACTTTTTTCAATTTCAACTTTATTTTCATTAAAAAAGTTTATTAAGCTAGGATAAGTTTCATAATTAAAAACAATAAAACCTATATCTAATGAAATTTTTTTTTCATTAATTAAAACATCAATAGTATGAGAATGACCTCCAAAATGATCATCTTTCTCAAATAAATCTACATGATGTTTTTTTGATAGATAATAAGCTGCACTTAAACCTGATATTCCCGATCCAACAACTGCTATTTTCATCAATTTTAGTGATTTTCCTCAGGTAATAATTTAAATCGTTGTGCCAAACTTAAAATATTTTTAACATAGAAAATAAATCTCTTCCAACTAAATTAATAGTCTCATTTTAAAATAGTACCAAATTAAATAGCTAGATTAGTGAGTTTTAGCTATTGAGGCAATTTTGTCTTTAAGAGCTAATTTTTTTTTCTTTAAGGCTCTTAAACTAACCCAAGAATCTGAAGTTCTATCGTTTAGTCTTGCTTTTGTTATTTTTTTAATTTGGATGTCTACTTGTTTTTTTTCTTTTGATAAGTCTTTAATTAAAGACATTACTATTTATATCATAATTTTAAAAAAAAAATTAATTATAGAATAAATTATTTTACAATTTTACGGTTAAAGAATTGCATTAAAACTGCTGATAAAACAATTGTACCTCCAACTAAAACAACTAATGGTGGAGTTTCACTTATAAACAACCAGGCCCAAAGAGGTCCTAATACAGCTTCAGTTAGCATAATGATTCCAACTAGTGCAGAAGGAGTAGTTTTTGCCCCAATTGTGATGAATATAAATCCTAAACCTACTTGAAAAAAACCTGCGATAAATCCTAAAAATATATCATGTGAAGAAATGATAATTGTTGTTGAAAATAAATATCCTATTATGATGGCACCAATGCCGGCAATTAATTGAAGCGGTATCATATCTACGCTAGGATATTTTCTTACAGTTAATATCAAAACAGCAAAGGAAATTGGCATAACAAAAGCAGCAATATTTCCAATCATTTGTCCGGGGGTCAAAGAGCTTCCAAGCATTAAAAAAATACCAAAAAAAGCCAAAAAAATAGAAGCTAAAGTTAACTTAGAAATTTTTTCTTTAAGAAATATATATCCAAATATTGTTAGAAATATTGTTTGAGTTTGAATAATAAAATTAGCATTTGCTACAGTGGTATTATACATTGCAAAAACATATCCCGCATAACCAAAAGATAAAACTATACCACCTAAAAAACCTGGTAAACCCACTTTATATATAGATCTTAAAAAATTTTTTTTATGACTTATTGTTAAAAAAACTAAAACAACAATTGAAAAAAATATAGATCTCCAAAATAGAATTTGCCAAAGATTTGCTCCTTCAAATGACTTAACGATCAATCCTCCAAAACTTAAAGTACATGCACCTAAAAAAACTAAAAGCGGACCTGGAGCCTTATTTAAGAAATTCATCTTATTTGACTTAAAATATTGTGTGTTTCAATTTCATACAATTTATAAAGCTTTTCTGCCTCATCCAGTTCGACTGATTTAAATTTGATTTTTGACCCGGGAGTTAGTTGAGTCAATCTATCATAATCTGCAGATATAACTATTGCAATTTTTGGATACCCTCCGATTGTGCCATGATCAGACAACATAATTATTGGATTTCCATCTGGAGGAACTTGAATAACTCCTTTTATTAATCCTTCAGATTTAATATTTGCCTCGGCTACGTTTTCAATCTTTTGGCCTTCAAGTCTCATTCCCATTCTGTCAGTAAGCTTCGATACTATAAATTCTCTTGAAAAAAAAATTTGTTTCGCTTTTTCTGAAAAAAAATTAAAGTTGGTACCTTTTAAAACTCTAATAAATTCAATTTTAGAATTAAAGTAATCAATTTTATTACTCTCTGACAAACTCTCATTTTTGTTTATATATATTTTCTGATTTACTCGAAATTTTTCTCCATCATTTGATCCAATTTTTGCTTTTGTATTTACTGAACAACTTCCCCAAATGTATTCTCCAGCAAAACCATTTTTAATTGAAAAATATCCATAAACTGATTTATTTGTAGATATAATATCTAATTGATCTCCATCTTTAAGTTCAAAAGTTCTATAGCATAATCCTTTCTCGATTTTCGAATTTTTCCTTAAAATATTAAAAGTTACATTTCCCGTAATTACACCTGTTACTTTTCCTAATTTCAATTTTATTAATGGTCCTTGATAAGCAAATTCTAATGATGCTTCATTTAGTTTGTTTCCTACTAATTTGTTACCAATTAAGTAATTTCTTTTATCCATAGAACCACTAAAGGGTATTCCTATGTGATATTGATTACTTCTACCTAAATCCTGTAAAGTAGAATGAATGCCTGGCCTTATAATTTCAAAATATGCTTTATTCATTAAATTTCAAATATTCGTCTTTATTAATCCTATAAAAAACAACTCTATCTCCTGGATTAATTATTAAAGGATTGCTCTCATTAAATTTATCAAAAACTTTTATTGGAGTATTTCCAATAATGTTCCATCCACCTGGACTTTCAAAAGTATAAATATTGCAGAATTGCTCAGTTATTCCCACAGATCCCTTGGGAACTTTTACTCGTGGTGTTTCTAATCTTTCTAATCTTATCTTTGAATCTATATCTCCAAGGAAAGGCATACCAGCAATAAAACCTGTCATATAACAAAAATATTCCTTATTTAAAAATGATTGAAGAATTTCATCTTTTTCAATCTTTAATTTTTCAGATAGTCTTTTTAAATCTAAAGAAAATTCATCATCTAAGCAAATAGGTATTTTGATTATTTTTGATTTATTGTTTTCAGTTTCTTTTATATCTAAATTTATAATTTTTTCTTTCAAATTTTGAAAATTTAAAACTGATAAATCATATGAAATAATTAATTTATTATATGATGGAGTAATGTTTGTTATTCCTTTTAAATCTAATTTCTGCAAATTTTTAAAATATCTAATTACATTTGAATTGATTTCTTTATTAATTTCGTTACCAAAATCGCAATATAAGGCTGCGTCACCAAGATTTAATATATTTTTTAACATGTCATGTTATAATTCAAAATTATTACTATGGAAATTAATATAAATTGCGATTTAGGTGAGAAATCAAAACATCATTCAAACCATAACGATCCTAAATTATTAGATATTGTTAACTCAGCTAACGTTGCCTGCGGATATCATGCTGGTGATGACCAATCTATGAATCAGGTCATAGAAATATCAAAAAAAAATAAAGTTAGTATTGGTGCCCACCCTTCTTTTAATGATCCAGAGAATTTTGGAAGAAAAAGAATGAATTTATCCGCAAAAGAAATAAGAAAGTTAATTATTGATCAATACGCTATTTTACAAAATATAGCCTCTAAACATGGAGAAAATGTTACTCATATTAAGCCCCACGGTGCATTAAATAATATGGCATGTGAAGATATTGAGCTCGCTACCACTATAGCAAAAGCAATATATGAAATAGATAAAAATTTAATTTATTTAGTTCCTACTGGATCTAAGATGGAAATAGCTGCAAAAAAATTAAATATGAATATTGCTTGTGAAATATTTGCAGATAGAAACTATGAGGACGATGGTAATTTAGTTTCAAGATCTAAGCCACATGCATTAATTACAAATCCTGAAGAAGCAAAGAAGCATGTGTTAAGTATGGTAAAAAATCAGGCTATAAATTGTCACAGTGGAAAACAGATACCTTGCGAAATAGATTCTGTCTGTATACATGGTGATAATGAAAGTTCGTTAGCTACAGCAAAGTCAATAAAAGAAAATTTGATAGAAAATGGACTTAAATTAAAATCTTTAAATACTATGAAAAAATTTATTTAGATATGAAAAAAATTTTCCTTACTCTATTAATAATCTTTTTATCAGTTGTTAATTCTTATGCAGCCAGCTCATCTTCGGATACAAAAGTTACATCCAACTATGATAAAGCAATTAAATTAATTAAATTTGCAAAAAAATATGAGAAAAAAGGTAAAATAGATAAAGCAAATAAAAGATATGAAAAAGCTCTCAAATTATTATTAAAATCTAATAAAGAAAAACCAAATAACGCTGATATTTTAAATTACTTAGGATTTACAACAAGAAAACTTGGAGATTTTGAAAAAGGTGAAAAATATTATCTTGAAGGTTTAGCCATAGAGCCAGACCACATGGGTATTAATGAATACCTAGGTGAGTTGTACGTAGCTACTAATAGAATTGATCTAGCTAAAGAAAGACTAGAAATTTTAAAAACTTGTAATTGTAAAGAATATCAAGAATTAAGACAAGTCATTGATGGTACAAAAAAATCTAAATATTAATCAATAAATAAATTTATATGCATATTGTTGAAGCTTTTGGAAGAATATTTATTTCCACACTTTTTATTGTAGAAGCTATACGAAAAATTTTATTTAAAGAAGAAACTATTTTTTATATGGAAGACTATGGTGTTTCAGAAATTTTATTTTATCCATCGTTAATTTTCGAGTTAGTTTTTCCAATATTATTAATTATTGGATATCAAACAAGAATTTCTGCAGTTGCAATTTTTATATTCACTATAGTTGTTACGGTAATTTTTCACAACGATTTTGAAAGCCAGACTCAATTTATGGCGCTTTTAAAAAACTTATCAATAGCAGGTGGACTTTTAATAATTGCCTCTAATGAACCCAAAATTTGTACTTTGGATTATTATTTGAAAAGTAAACAATCCTAATTATTTAAATTTTGTACCATTTGCTCTGGAAGCCATAAAGCAATTTCAGGAAAAATAATTATCATTATAACTGCTAAAATCATTAACAAAAATAAAGGGAAAGCGCTTCTTGCAATGTATCCCATATCTTTATTTGCCATTCCCTGTAAAACAAAAAGATTAAATCCTACCGGAGGTGTAATTTGTGCCATTTCAACTACAACTACTAGAAATATACCGAACCAAATCATATCAAATCCTGCTTGTCTAATCATAGGCTCTATTATAGCCATCGTTAAAACTACAGCAGATATTCCATCAAGAAACATTCCCAAAATAATATAAAAAATCATTAATACAAAAATTAATAAATATGGTGAGAGCTGCATACCTTCTATCCATATAGCTAAATTTCTTGGAAGCCCTGTAAAGCCCATTGCTAGAGATAAAAAAGTTGAGCCGGCTAGAATAAAAGCGATCATACAGGAAGTTTTTGTTGCACCCAATAAAGATTCTTTAAAAGTTTTTAGACTCAGGCTTTTTTGAAAGTAAGAAAGAATAAGAGCTCCAACAACACCTAGAGAAGCAGCTTCAGTGGCTGTAGCAACACCAGTATATATTGAACCAATTACACCAAGTATTAAAATTATTACTGGAAGTAATTGTTTTGATTTTTTAATTTTATCTAAAAAAGAAAATCTTTCATACGACCTTGGCATAATTTTATTATTTATTAATGACCAAATGATTACATATGACATAAAAATTAAAGCAATCATTATTCCAGGAATAATTCCTGCTATGAATAATTTTGCAATAGATTCTTGAACTGTCACTCCATAAATAATTAAAATAATTGAAGGTGGTATCAACAAGCCTAATGTTCCTGAGCCGGCTAAACTGCCAAGTAAAATTTTTTCAGGGTACTTTCTTTTTCTAAGTTCAGGAATTGACATTTTTCCAACTGTTGCAACTGTAGCAGCTGAAGATCCTGAAATTGCTGCAAAAAGCGCACAACCCACAACATTAACATGTATTAAACCCCCGGGTAGCTTTTGCATCCATGGGGATAGACCTTTAAACAAATTTTCAGATAATTTAGTCCTGAATAGAATTTCTCCCATCCATACAAAAAGTGGTAAAGCAGTTAGTGTCCATGAAGATGAAGTGCCCCAAATTGTTGTTGCCATTGCATCTCCTACTGGTCTCGACGTAAAAAGCATCATACCTATTGCGGATACACCAATCATACTTATCGCAACCCAAATTCCAGTCCCTAAAAAGAATAACAAAACTGTTATAAAAAAAATTGTTAAAAAAATTTCATCCATTGGATTTATTTAAAATTGTTAAAATAAATTTATGAAAAATACATATAAAAAAAACAGATGAACCCATTGCTACACTTGTTTGTGGTATCCAGATCAATATTTCATCTGCGCCTTCACTTCTTTCTTGAAATTTATAAGAAATAATAAGCATTTTAACAAAATAAAATGCTAAATATCCTGAAAAAAAACTAGCAATGATCAAACACCAGGTTTCTAGATATTTCCTTTTTAAACCAGAAATTTTTTCTAAAAAAAGTGTTATTCTTATATGGCCACCTTCAGTAAATGTATAAGATAAAGCAAAAAATGAAGATGCTGCCATACAGTATCCTGAATATTCTGCTAATCCTCTTATATAAAATCCAAATATTCTTGAGGCTATTCCAATTAAAATAAAAACAGCTACCAAAATTAAAAAAAAGGCAGCAACGTACCCAGAAAATTTATAAATACTTTTAAGATTATTATTTAGTTTAGACATATAAAAAGGCCGTTTGGTTAAACGGCCTTTTTAATTATATTAATTTTATTTGTATGCGGCAAGTACACTAGCGCCTCTTGAGCCAGCTTTTGCCTTCCACTCATCAGCCATAGTAGCTCCAACTTTTTGAAAATGTTTTTCTAAAGCTGAATTTACTTTTCCAACTTTCATACCTGCGTCTGAAAGGGCTTTTTTATCTGCTACATTGCCTTTTTTAGATAATTCCCAGCCTTTTTTTTCTGCTACTGCAGCTTCAGACATAACAAGCTTTTTAGTTGCTGAATCTAACTTATTCCATGCATCTTTGTTAACAATCACCATGTTTTTTGGAAACCATGCGGCAATATCATAAAAATAACCAACGCCATTTTCCCAAATTTTACTATTTTTACCTGTAGTCGGTGATGTAATCATGCTTTCTACTGCTCCAGTTGAAAAAGCCTGACTAATTTCTGCAGCTTCAATTTTTGTAGGTGCCATTCCTGTTAACTCAGCAATTCTAATTGTTGCAGAATTGTATGCTCTAAACTTAAGTCCTTTAAGATCACTAACACTGTTAATAGCTTTCTTACTATACAAACCTTGCGCAGGCCATGGTACTGCATATAAAAATACCAAACCTTTTCCATCTAAGCCTTTTACAATTTCTGGCTTTGATGCATTGTAAAGCTTCATTGCATCATCATAAGATGTTGCTAAGAAAGGTTGTGAGTCTACTTCCAGTAATGGATCTTCTTTACCTAAAGCTGACATAAATCTTTCACCTATTTGAGCTTGTCCTGTTCTTACAGCTCTGAAAATTTCTCCACCTTTAAAAAGAGATCCTCCAGGATGAGTAACTATTGTTAGTTTTCCTCCACTTTTTTCAGTTACATTTTTTGCAAATTCAGTTGCATTAGCAGAATGAAAATTCCCAGCTCCATAAGCAAGAGCCATGTCCCATTTTTCTGCAATAGCAATGTTAATTGACAAAATTAATGAAACTAAAACACTTATTAAATATTTCATGAACTTCATTTGTCCTCCATTTTTTTTTATCTTATTTCATAATGTATTAAATAATTTATCAATAAAAAAATTATACTACTTTTAATTGAATTATTTTAAATATCGAATATTATATTTCTACTTTGTTACAAGAATTACTTATATTAGCTCAAATTATTTTTATTACGATTATCTTAACAGCAGATAATGCAATAATCATTGGTGTCATTTCAAATAATTTTATTCCAAAAAATAGAAAAAAAATAATATATTGGGGTATAGCTGGTGCTTTAGTATTTAAGATTATATTTGCTCTTTTTGCTACTCATTTATTTAAATTCTACTTTATAAAAATACTAGGTGGTCTACTTTTAATTTGGATAGTAAATGATTTGAGAAAAGACCTCTTTGAAATTAAAAAGATAAAATCACCAACCAAAAAATCTAAAGAACCATCTTTTATACAAAGTGTTTATAAAGTTTTGTTTGCAGATATAATGATTAGCTTTGATAATGTGATTGGGGTGGTTGGTGCAGCTAAAGGCTATTTTGGATTTATGATATTTGGTCTTGTCCTATCTGTTGTTCTTACTGGAGCTCTAGCTACCTATCTTGCCAGCTATATTCAAAAACATATTTGGATAGTTTATGTAGGTTTAATCTTTATTTTATTAGTAGCTGTTCAATTAATAATTGGTGGTCTTGCAGACTTGGAAATTTTAAAAATAAATGAAAATTTTTTAAAATACTTTTAATAATTACTAAGAATCATTTTTTGCTTCCATATCATCAAGTCTTTCACTAATTGACTTAAGTTTATCACATAGTGAAGAACAAATTGATTCAAAATCATTTTTTAAATTTTTTACTTTGGAAAAATTTGACCTTTTTAACTCAATTTCAATTAACAAGTATGTTGCTTCTTCATTATCAGGTTCTAATAATAAAGTAGTATTTAAATTTTTTTTTTCCTCTATTTCATTTTCCTCAATATTATAAATCTTTGCTAGATAAAGATAAGATTTTGAATGTTTTGGATTAAAAACAATACTTCGTTGCAATAAAAATTTTGAATCCTCATATTTTTCTTTTTCAAATAATTCTTTTGCTTTACTAAAATAATTTTCATTAGCATTTACAGAGGTTATTACCAAAGATAGAACTGCTATTAATTTAATTATTAATTTCATATTTATTATTTCTATATATTGTTTATCATAATTATCTTAAATATTTACAAATTATAAAACTTTCTTTTGAATTTTTTCTACTAGCTAATGGTTTAAAAACTTTACTTTCTTTAAATATTTTTTTTGCTTCACTTATTATTTCATTAAATGTAGATCCCATGAATATTTTTGATATAAACTTTCCATCATTTTTTAATGTATCCTTTGAAAATTTCATAGCGTCCATACATAATTCACCTGTATATATTGAGTCTAAATTTTTATTACCAGTAGTATTCACAGCCATATCTGAAATCACAACATCTACTTTTGTTCCAAAATAATTTATAATTTTTTTTTTAAAAATATCATTTGTAAAATCACCTTTGATTTGATGAATATTATCAATTTTCTCAAAGTCAATAATATCTATTGACGCAAATTTTCCACTCTTAATATTTTTTGAAACATATTGTGACCAGCTTCCCGGCGCAGCACCAAGATCAACAATATACATTCCGTTTTTAAAAATTTTAAATTTTTGATCAATCTCTTGAAGTTTGTAAACTGCTCTTGCCCTATATCCTTCTAATTTTGATTGTCTAACGTAAATATCTCTTCTTTGTTTAATTATCCAATTTTTAGAAATTTTATTTTTTTTCAACTAGTTATTATACCTTAAGCTTTTAGTAATAGTTTTGTTTGTTAAAGTCTTAATTTCAATTTCAACACTTTTGTCTATTCTCATATCTTTATTATTTTTCCATAAACCAGCAGCTAAATGCATAATTCCAATTTTATAATTTGGCAAATAAGGCTCAACAAATGTTTGGTTTTGCTCATCGTATTTAGGCAATAAGTTGCTTGCTATCCAATTACAATTTAAAGGTAGAAATTCTGTGTCAACTTCATCAATATAAACACTCATATTTATTGCTAAACCTTCTGAACCAAAAATTTTTCCAGAGTTCAAAGTTATTTTTAAATTTTGTTGCCAGCTATTCCAGCAAGGTGATTTTTCTTCCAATGAAAAAACTCCTATATTTATATGAGGAGCAAAAGCAAGCTTTCTTGCTTTTTCTAATCCAATATTTGAACTTACAGCATGCTTAAAATTTTGAGATTTGATTATTGCAAACTTACCAAATAGCCATTTGACTTTTGACATAATTTTATATCCGGGACCCATTGTTTGAGTTATTCCTAATTTTCCGTTTTCACATGCTTTAAAGTAAAGTTCTATTGATCTCCAATCATTCACCCATGCATCACAATCAATCCATAAATACTTTTTATATCCAGGAAAATAATTTGGTAAAAAAGCTCTTGATACTTGACTTTTGAGCCATTCTTTTTCACCAACTTTATAACCTGGTACATCTATATCCCATTGAGCTTTTTTTATTTCTTTAACTTTTTTTGATAGAATACTTTTTTGCTCAATTGATAATCCTGCATCAAGTATACATATATCTACTTCTTTACTTTCAGAAAATTTTAAAATTGAGTCTACTAGTTCATTTAATAAGTCAAAATAGTTTGAATCTGCTAAGGAAACTATTGTATTATTTTTCATCTATAAAATATCTTCATGCTCTTCATTTGAAATATTTTGTTCTTTAATTTGTTTTTTCATATTATTATAATGCATAAAGCTTATTGGTATCATTATAAAGTATATTAACCCTGATATTACTATTGCATTAAAAGTATATAATAATAATAAACCAAAATATAAAACTACTGCCAGCAAAAGGAATATGGTCATACTTCTAGGAACAGATATTTTTTTTAACGCATAAGTTGGAAATTTGCTAATTAATAAAATTGAAATTGTTATGAATAATATTGGAACAAAAAAATTATAATTGATATTTAATATTTGAATATCACTTAAACTATAAATCAATGGCATCAAAACCAATACTCCGCCAGCTGGTGAGGGAACTCCTTCAAAAAAATTATCTTTCCATGAAGGTTCTTGTCCAGAATTTACATTAAATCTTGCTAACCTTAAAGCTACACAAACAACATAAATTAAACAAATCAGCCAACCAACTCTTCCTAGCTCGTTCAGTTTCCAAAAATACATTATAAATGCCGGTGCAACACCAAAGCTGATTACATCAGTTAATGAATCTAGTTCTTTTCCAACCTTCGAAGTCCCTTGTATAAGTCTTGCAATTCTACCATCCAAACCATCTATAATTGCAGCAACTATTATGGCAATGATAGATAAAGTAAATTTTTCATCAAAAGCAAATTTAATTGAGCTCAGACCTATACATACTCCAACAAGGGTAAACATATTAGGTAAAATTACTCTTGTCTTTTTATTGCTAACTATTTTAAAATTTTTTTTTTGTTGTTCCATTTATTATTTTTTTGCTAATAATGTTTCCCCTGCAATTGTTTTTTGATTGACTTTCACTAATGGTGTATAATTTTCAAAATAAACATCAACCCTACTTCCAAATCTAATCATTCCAATTCTTTCTCCTTGTTTAAGTTCTTGTCCTTCATGAGACTCATTAACAATTCTTCTTGCAATTAGTCCAGCAATTTGGACTGCTATAATATCATCGCCAGAACTGTTTTGAATTTTAAAGTAATTTCGTTCATTTTCTTCACTTGCTTTATCAAGTGATGCATTAATAAATTTTCCTGGTTTATAAACAATCTGTGAAATTTTTCCTGAGCAAGGAGTTCTGTTTACATGACAGTCAAATACATTCATAAAAATACTTATTTTGGTAAATTTTTTATTTTCAAGTTCAAGTTCTTTTGGACCATTTGTTTCTAATACTTGTAGCACCTCTCCATCTGCTGGACTCGTGAGATAATTATCATCATCAATTGAAACTCTATCTGGGTCTCTAAAAAAATAATAAACCCATATTGATAAAACAAAACCAACAAAACCTAAAAACCCATGAATAAAATATAAAATTATAGTTGCAACTATAGATATTAGTAAAAATCTATATCCTTCACTGTGTATTTTTGGAAAAATTTTTTCTAGCATATTTATTTCTTTTGATAATTTTTAGGTTAATATGTATATAAAAACTCGAAATTCAATTACTTAGATACATCTAAATATGAGCAAAATTAAGGTAAAAAACCCAATTGTCGAACTAGATGGTGATGAAATGACCAGAGTCATATGGGAGTTCATTAAAAAAAAATTAATCCTCCAATATCTCGATTTAGGAATTGAATATTATGACTTGGGTATGAAAAGCCGAGATGACACTAACGATCAAATTACAATAGACTCTGCAAAAGCTATTAGAAAAAATGGAGTTGGAATAAAATGTGCAACTATCACTCCTGATGAAGCAAGAGTTCAAGAATTCAATTTGAAAAAAATGTGGAGATCACCTAATGGAACAATAAGAAATATTTTAGGTGGAACTGTTTTTAGAGAACCAATAATATGTAAAAATATTCCAAAATTGGTTCCAAGTTGGACTAATCCAATTTGTATAGGTAGGCATGCATTTGGAGATCAATATAGAGCAACTGATTTCAAAGTTCCAGGTAAAGGAAAATTAGAAATTAAATGGACATCAGAAGATGGAAACGAAAAAAAAGAATTTGAAATATTTAATTTTCCTGGACCAGGAGTTGCGTTATCAATGTATAATTTAGATCAATCAATAAAAGATTTTGCTAGAGCTTGTATGAATTATGGACTTAATAGAAAATGGCCAGTTTATCTTTCGACAAAAAATACAATTTTAAAAAATTACGATGGTCGTTTTAAAGATTTATTTCAAGAAGTTTACGATAAAGAATTTAAAGTAAAATTCAAAGAAAGAGAATTAACCTATGAGCATAGACTCATAGATGATATGGTAGCATGTGCAATGAAATGGAATGGAAACTACATTTGGGCATGCAAAAACTATGATGGAGATGTACAATCTGATACAGTTGCTCAAGGATTTGGTTCTTTGGGTCTTATGACGAGTGTATTGATGACACCTGATGGTAATACTATAGAAGCAGAAGCTGCACACGGAACAGTTACTAGACATTACAGACTTCACCAACAAGGTAAAGAAACATCAACAAATCCAATTGCATCTATATTTGCGTGGGCAAGAGGTCTTTATCACAGAGGTAAAATTGATAATAATGAAGAATTAAAAAAATTTGTAAAAACTTTAGAAAAAGTTTGTATTGAAACAGTTGAAAGTGGCTTAATGACAAAAGACTTAGCAATTTTGATAGGTCCATCGAGTAAATATCTTACAACAAATCAATTTCTAGATGTAATTGATGGAAATCTTAAAAAAAGTCTAAATTAAAGATTTAATTTGGTCGATAGCATTATCTATTTTTGAGCTATCTGTTCCACCAGCTTGGGCAAAATCTGGCCTTCCCCCTCCTCCTTTCCCTCCTATAATTTCAGATCCGATTTTAGCTAATTGAACGGCATCATATTTTTTAGTAAGATTTTCAGTAATACCAATTGCTAATCCAATTTTTTCATCTTTAATAGCAAAAACAACTATAATACCTTCTGCTAATTCTTTTTTTCCATTATCAACTAATTTTCTTAAATCCTTAGGCGGTAAGTCAATTACTTTTTGAAACCTTACTTTAATATTATTTATAGTTTTATCATTAATAATATTTTTTGATTTATCACTTAAAGTTGATTTAACTAAAAGTTGCTCATAATGTCTTGTTAAGTCTTTAATTAAAGTGTGTTGATTTTTATTATCAATGTTAGGTTTTCCACCTAATTTAATTATTTTTTGAGATAAGTCTTTTATTATTTTTTCAGTTTTCTCACTTTCTATATCGCTAAGTTTTTCTTTTTTATTTAAATATTCTTGTAACTGTTTATCTCTTAAAGCTTCAACTCTTCTTACTCCTGCTGCTATAGCAGATTGGCTAATAATTTTAAATTTTCCTATATCTCCTGTATTTCTTACATGGGTTCCACCACATAATTCTGTTGAAAAATAGCGGTCTTTTTCACTTCCCATTGATAAAACCCTTACTTCATCTCCATATTTTTCACCAAACAAAGCTAGAGCTCCATTATCAACTGCTTCTTTTGGTGTCATTAATCTAGTTTTTACTTGTGATTTTGTTTCAACCATAGAATTTACAAAATCCTCAATTTTATTTATCTCATCCGGAGTAATTGGTTTCATATGACTGAAATCAAACCTTAATCTATCTGCTTCAACTAAAGATCCTTTTTGAGTAACATGTGTTCCTAATACTCTTCTTAATGACTCATGCAGTAAGTGAGTAGCTGAATGGTAGGCTCTAATATTATCTCTTCTTTCAATATCAACTTTTAACTCAACATTTTGATTTATTTTAATTTCTCCTGATGTTACTTTTCCATAGTGAACAAAGAGATCTCCAAGTTTTTTCTGAACATCTGAAACTTTAAATTTAAAATCACTTGTTACAATTTCTCCTATATCACCAACTTGGCCTCCGGACTCACCATAAAAAGGTGTTTGGTTGACTATTATCATACCTTCATCATTAACTTTTAAGCTTTTAACTTCCATGTTATTTTTTAATAATGTTTGCACTACTCCTTCAGCTTGATTAGTTTCGTAACCAAGAAATTCTGTTGGTCCCAATTTATCTTTTATTCCAAACCAAATATCATCTACCGCACTGTCTCCTGAACCTTTCCAATTTTTCTTAGCAAGCTCTCGACTTTGTTTCATAAGTTCATTAAATTTTTTATTATCAATTTTCAATGATTTATTTTTTAAAATATCTTCAGTAAGATCTAAAGGAAAACCATATGTATCGTAAAGTTTGAAAGCGATATCGCCTGGCAAAACTTTATCAATTTTTGTTATTTCTTCATTTAATATTTTCATTCCCCGGTCTAGAAGAACTAAAAACTTTTCTTCTTCCATTTTTAATGTTTCTTTGATTAACGCTTCAGCTCTTTTAAGTTCAGGATAATTTCCTGTCATTTCTTCCATCAGTGTTTTGAATATATTAAAAAAAATTGGTTTCTTTGAACCTAACAAATGAGAGTGTCGCATTCCTCTTCTCATTATTCTTCTAAGAACATAACCTCTACCTTCATTAGATGGCAAAACACCTTCAGCAATTAAAAATGAACTTGCTCTAAGATGATCCGCTATAACTCGGAAACTAGAAATATTTTTATCATTGGGTTTTGTTTTGACGGCATCCGAAATAGATTTAATTAATTTTTCAAAATGATCAGTTTTATAATTATCATGAGTTCCTTGCAATAAAGCAGTAATCCTCTCAAGACCCATTCCTGTATCTACAGATGGCTTTGGTAAATTTATTCTTTTATCTTTTGAGATTTGTTCAAATTGCATGAATACTAAATTCCAGATTTCTATATATCTGTCTCCATCCTGATCTTTTGTACCTGGCAAACCTCCTTTTAAATGATCTCCGTGATCAAAGAAAATTTCAGAGCATGGACCACAAGGTCCAGTTTCACCCATTGACCAAAAGTTATCAGAAGTTGAAATTTTAATTATTCTATCTTCTCCAAAACCTGTTATTTTTTTCCATAACTTAAGAGCTTCTTCGTCTTCATTAAAAACTGTGAAATAAAGCCTATTTTTATCTAATCCAAAATCTTTTGTTATTAAGTTCCATGCTAATTCAATCGCTCTTTCTTTAAAATAATCTCCAAATGAAAAATTTCCAAGCATTTCAAAAAACGTATGGTGCCTAGGTGTATAACCAACATTTTCAAGATCGTTGTGTTTACCTCCGGCTCTTACACATTTTTGGGATGTTGTTGCTGTTTTATAATCTCTTTTTTCTAAACCGGTAAAAACATTTTTAAATTGAACCATTCCTGAATTCGCAAACATTAATGTTGGATCATTATTAGGAACTAGGTTGCTTGACTCAACAATCTTGTGGTCATTTTTCTCAAAATACTTGAGAAAAGTACTTCTTATTTCATTTAATGTTTTGTCAGCCATATTTCTAAAATACAGCTTTTTTATATGATGTCTATATGTCTAAAGGGAAAAAAGGCGCCCAAAAGAGCGCCTTTTGATAACTAAAAGTTATATGCTAATTTTTTTTTGTAGGAACTTCTTCTGCAGATTCTACTTTTTCTTTCTCAATTGGATTTCCTTCAATTTTTTCAGAAATAAGGCCAGCTTTTTCTCTTATTGCCATTTCTATTTCTGCTGCAGCTTTAGGATTTTGTTCAAGGAATAATTTTGCGTTTTCTTTTCCTTGGCCAATTTTTTCACCCTTATAAGCGTACCAAGCTCCTGATTTTTCAACAATATCTGCTTTTGCACCTAGGTCAATCAATTCACCAGTTTTACTTATTCCTTTTCCATACATTAAATCAAATTCAACTACTTTAAATGGTGGTGCAACTTTATTTTTAACAACTTTTACTCTAGTTGCATTTCCAATAATCTCCTCTTTATCTTTTATGGCACCTATTCTTCTTATGTCCATTCTTACCGATGAATAAAATTTAAGTGAATTTCCTCCAGAGGTTGTTTCAGGACTTCCAAACATTACACCAATTTTCATTCTAATTTGGTTAATGAAAATAACCATTGTATTTGTTCTAGAAACTGAACCAGTTAATTTTCTTAGTGCTTGACTCATTAATCTTGCTTGAAGGCCAACATGATGATCTCCCATATCTCCTTCAATTTCTGCTCTTGGGGTTAATGCTGCAACTGAATCAATTACAATAACTGACATTGATCCTGATTTAATTAAAGTATCAGTGATTTCTAGAGCTTGTTCACCAGTATCTGGTTGAGAAATTAATAGTTCTTCAGTATTAACACCTAATTTTTTTGCATAAACTGGGTCTAGTGCGTGCTCTGCATCAACAAATCCACAAATACCACCTGCTTTTTGTGCCTCAGCTACAACTTGTAAAGCTAATGTTGTTTTTCCAGAAGACTCCGGTCCATAAATTTCAATAATTCTTCCCTTTGGTAATCCTCCAATGCCAAGCGCAAGGTCTAAACTTAAAGATCCTGTTGAAACAGACTCAACATCCATAGCTTTTTGTTGACCTAGCTTCATTACAGAGCCTTTTCCAAAGTTATCTGTTATTTGGCTAATTGCTGCTTCTAGAGCTTTATTTTTTTCTTTGCTTTCCAATTCTTTGTCTTTAGTGGATTTGACCACTTTTAAGTTATTTTTAGTCATTTTTTGCCTTTTTTTTTACGTTTTTTAACACTCGAATCATGTTTTAAATGTACACATTTTGTTCTCATTAGCAATAGAAAATTTTTTTTTCTTCTAAAAATGTTGATTTATCTGATTTTTAAATAGTCGCTATTAAGTAACCCAATTGATTTCAAGAGATTGAATTGAGAAAGAAGATAGTTTCTTTCAGAGTTAGCTAGCGATATTTGAGCATTTAATAAAAAAGAATTTGATTGAATAACTTCCAGAGTGGTTCTTCCAAAACCACTTTCATACTCAGCGGTAATTCCTTCGTTTGCAATCTCTGCAGCTCTAACTTGAGACTCAACTGAATTTAACAAACTTTTACTAGACTGGAAATTTGACCAAGCGCTTGCAACATTTGTATCGTTAGTTTTGGTTGTATTATCTAAAAGCAATCTTTGTCTATTTTGTAAATTTTTATTTTTTTTATAAGTAGCTATATTTTTTCCTCCTGAATAAAAAGGCCAAGACACTGTTGCTTTTAAAATATCTTTTTCTCTTTCATCATAAGTAGAGCTTAAATCTTCGCTGTAAGATCTTTCAAAAGATAATTTAGCAGTCGGCGATAAATCTGATTTTGCGATTATTGTATCTTTTTCAGATTGTTCATACTCTAATTTAGCAATAGTTAAATTAGGATTATTTTTTTTTGATAACTCAATTGCTGAGTTTAAGCTTTCTGGTATTACAAAATTTAATGTTGAATTTTTAACTAATGATTTTGAGCTAGATAGCGATCCAATAATATTTTCATAATTTAATTTACTTGTTAAAACTTCATTTTCTGCTTGTATAAATCTTGCTTGAGCTTCGGCTAGAGAAGATTCAGATTGTGCAACATCTGAAAGTGTAACTTGTCCTCTTTCAAGTCTAATACTATTCGTTTCAACTTGTCTTTCTAGCAAATTAACATTTGCTTTATTAATTTCAAATTTTTCATTTGCCAAAATAAGACCTGTGTATGCCTCTATAGCTTTATATAAAATATCTTGTTCTTTTTTTAATAATTTTGCTTTTGCAAGATTAATTCCAATTTTATTTTTATCATGTTCAGCAGCTCTTCCAAAATCAATTAATGTTTGTTCAATTGTTACTGATGTTGATAATGGGTCAACATCTGTGATTGAAGCATCACCGCCTGATTGATTTGTTAGCTTATTTGTATTCTCTTTGCTTTTGCTTCCACTCAAAGTTAAAGATGGAAGATAATCTCCTTTTGAAATATTTAAATTTTCTTCAGAAACTTTAATGTTTTCTCTTTCTGCATTTAATTCAGGGTTATTCTTATATGCTTGGGTTAAAGCTTCGGAAAGTGTTACCGCTAATACCTTGGGTATAAAAAAAATTAACGAAACTATAATTAAAATTGTTTTTTTCATTTTAATAACATTATAATATTATTTCTTTTGGTCTAATGGATGATTTTCTCCATCGTTAACTGGAACATTTTCTATCTCAAATGGTTTCACACCTTCGACACAAGCAATATTTATACCATATATTTTTGGATTGCTTCTTGGTCTATTGTGAGTATGAATGCCGCAATTTGAACAAAAGTAATGCTGGGCTGCTTTAGTATTAAATTGATAAAGCTTTAAAAGCTCTTCACCTTTAATAAGTTTAAAATCATCTGGGCCAACTACTCCTATAATGTATCCTTTTCTTTTACAAATAGAGCAGTTACAGCGCATGATTTTCTCAAATCCTTTTTCAGGAATATTAACTTCTGCTTCTACTCCACCGCAATGACAGGTTAATTTTTTCATTAGATTTAATGAATTATATCAACCTATGATTTATTTCATTCTTTTTTTTGAGACTACCTATAGTTCTAGTTTTCCACAGGCTAACAATATACAGTCTTAATGTTCACCTTTTGATTCACTTTTGATTCACTTCCAGACTCAAAATACAACCTGATTGACACTATTGGATAACTTCTATATTAATAAGAACAAAAGAAGAACATTTATGAAGCTAACAATACCATATTATTTACACAAAGCTGGAGCAGGTTTTCCATCTCCTGCTACAGATTATATTGAGGAAGATATTGATCTAAATGTTCACTTAATCAAAAACGTTCCAGCGACCTTCATCATAAGAGTTCAGGGAAAATCAATGGTTGATACTGGAATTAACGATGGTGACTTATTGTTAGTAGATAAAAGCTTAAAGCCTAAAAACTTTTCAACAGTTATAGCAAATGTTCATGACGAGCTTGTTGTTAAAAGTTTTGTTCAAGAGAGAGAGAAAAAATTTTTAACATCTGGATCTAAAAATTATGAAGATCGAATTTTAATTGATGAAGAAGCAGATGTTTTTATCTGGGGGGTTGTAACTTATGTCATCCATTCAACATACTAAAAAAATAGCATTAGTTGATTGTAATTCTTTCTATGTTTCATGTGAAAGATTATTTAATCCTAAAATAAGAAAAAAACCTGTTGTTGTTTTATCGAATAATGATGGCTGCATTGTTTCAAGATCTAATGAAGCAAAAGCATTAGGAATAAAAATGGGAGAACCTTATTTTAAAGCAAAAGATATTATTATTAAAAATAATGTTCAAGTTTTTTCGTCTGGTTATTCTTTGTATGGAGATATTTCAAGAAGAGTTATGAGAACTTTAAAACGTTTCAATTCTGATATAGAAGTTTATTCAATTGATGAAGCTTTTTTGGATTTGTCAAATTTTCCTGATAACGAAATAGAAGATGTTGGAAAAGAAATTAGAAGTGTAGTTTTACAATGGACTGGCATACCAACAAGTATTGGAATTGCTAAAACAAAAACTCTAAGTAAAGTTGCAAATCATATTGCTAAAAAAAAAGAATCTGGTGTTACAAGCTTAATTGGAATTGAAAATATTGATCCAATATTAGAAAAAGTAGAAATAAATGATGTTTGGGGAGTTGGAAAACAATTAACTAAATTTTATCACAAAAATGGAATTTATAATGCTAAACAATTAAAAAATATATCCAATACATGGATTAAAAAAAGCTCTAATGTTTCAGGTTCTAGAACTGCAATGGAACTTAGGGGTATTCCTTGTTTTGATCTGGAAAAAACTATATCAAAAAGAAAGAGCTGTGTAGTGTCACGTTCATTTGGCAAAAGAGTAGAAAAATTTCAAGAACTAAAAGAAGCTATTGCAAATTATTGTTTAAATGCTTCGGAAAAAATTAGATCAGAGTCTTTAATTGCAAAATCAATAACTATTTTTATTAGAACAAGCCCTTTCCAAAGCAAGTTTGGATATTATTCAAATTCAAAAACAATCGATTTCCCAATTGGAACAAACAATAGTATTGAAATAGTTAAAACTGCATTGTCTGCTTTAGAAACTATTTTTAAAAATGGTTATCGCTATCAAAAAGCAGGTGTGTTGCTAACGAGCCTTTCGAATGATGATGGGAAAAAGAATTTATTTTCATCAGAAAAAGATGAAAAAATAAATAGCTTAATGAAGTCAATTGATAAGACAAACTATAGATATGGCAGATCTGCCATAAGTCTTGCAAGTGCTGGCGTTCAAAAAAGATGGAATATGAAAAGAGAACATTCTTCTAAAATAGATACGGCAGATTTTTATTCACTACCAACAATTAGAGCAATTTAAACAGTGTTGATTTTAACACCTTTTAGCAAGAAATCAGAAAGTTGATTTGCAACCATCTCAGCTACTACAATCGATGCTTCAGTTGTAGATGCAGCTATATGCGGCGTTACAATTACTTTTGGATTATTAAATAAGATATTTTCTTTTGCTGGTTCTTTTGAAAAAACATCTACCGCCGCACCTGCAATTAAATTTTCATTTAGTGCATCATTTAAATCTTTCTCATCCACAATATTGCCGCGTGCTGCATTAATTATATAAGATGTTGGTTTCATTTTTTTATAATGTTCTTTAGTAATCATTGGCTTTCCGTCCTTAGGAGCTTTGCAATGAAAACTTATAATATCACTTTTGCTTATCAAATCTTCGAAGCCTACATTTTCTACGTGTGGATAATCTTTTTTTCTAGATTCTAGAGATTTTGAGTTCACCAATATTTTCATATCAAAACCTTTAACAAGATTACTTAATCTTACTCCTACATTTCCAAATCCTACTATTCCTAATGTTTTTTTGGAAAGTTCGGTACCTTTAATATTTTTTTTCTCCCATTGTCCTTTGTGTGTTGTTTCGTTGGCAAAAGGAACTCTTCTAAGCACAGACATTATCAAAGCAAATGCATGTTCGGCTGTAGCGTTGGCATTTCCTCCTGGTGTATTCATAACAATCATGTTTTTTTCTTTTGCAGTTGGTAGATCAATATTATCTACGCCTGCACCAGCTCTACCTATTACTTTTAAATTTTTTGCAGCTTCAATTATATTTTTAGTAACTTTTGTCGCTGACCTAACAACCAACCCATCGTATTCTGGAATTATTTTGATAATTTCATCTTCTGGTAAACCGGTTTTTACATCTACTGAAATATTGTTTTTTTCAAAAATTTTTTGAGCTACATTGCTCATAGAGTCTGAAATTAAAACTTTAGGCATTATTTTTTATAGAGTTATAAGCCCAATCAATCCAAGGTAAAAGAGCTTTCATATCACTGTTTTGTACAGTTGATCCACCCCATATCCTTATGCTGGGTGGAGCTTTTGGATAACCATTAATATCATTAGCTACACCTTCTTTTTCTAGGAGTGAAAATAATTTTTTTAATACTCCTCTTTGGTCTTCTTCGTTATGTTTTGTAAACCATTCATCTTTAACTTGCACTGTGATACTTGTGGAAGATCTAATTTTTTTATCCTCACACATAAATTTAAAATTATCACTTTTTTCAATCCATTCTTCTACAATTTTTAAATTTTGATTTGAGATATTTACTAACTCTTTAGTACCGCCTACTGACTCTACCCAGTTCAAAGCGTCCAAACCATCTTCAACGCAAATCATTGATGGGGTGTTAATTGTTCCACCTTCAAATATTCCTTTAATTAATTTTTTCTTGCTTGCTAACCTGAATAATTTTGGAATTGGCCAAGGCGGAGTATATGTCTCTAACCTTTCAACTGCACGAGGAGATATAGCTATCATTCCATGAGCTGCTTCTGCTCCTAAAACTTTTTGCCACGACCATGTAATTACATCAAGCTTACTATAATCCATATCCATAGCAAAAATACCTGATGTAGCATCACATATAGTTAAACCTTTTCTGTCTTCTGGTATCCAATTTGCATCTGGAACTCTAACTCCAGCAGTTGTCCCATTCCAAGTAAAAACTACATCGTTATCAAAATTTACTTTTTCTAAATTTGGAAGCTCTCCATATTCAGCTATATGACTATTAACATCTTTTATTTTTAATTGATTTATTACATCTATAACCCAGTCTTTACCAAAATTTTCCCAAGCCAAAATATCAACCCCTTTTAACCCTAACAAAGACCAAAGAGCCGATTCTAATGCTCCAGTATTTGAGCCAGTCATTATACCTACGTGATATCCTTCAGGTAATTTAAGAAGCTTTTTAGATTTAATTATTACTTCGTTTAATTTTTCCTTACAAACTTTGTGTCTATGAGATCTTCCAATAGGTGAGTTTTTTAGAGCATCGATAGTCCAGCCGGGTCTCTTGGAACATGGTCCGCTAGAAAAATTTGCATTAGCAGGTTTTGTACTAGGTTTTTCCATAAAAAATATTTTAACGTATAACGAATAAAAATCTTTTTTAAAGCTTTTAGTTATTTTTATTCAAAATCATATGCGACTAAACCGTCCAAAGGTTTTGGGTCAAACCATGTTGATTTGGGAGGCATAGTTAGTTTTTTATCAGCAAAACTAATTATATTATCCATTTGAGTAGCAAACAATGCAAAGCCAACTTTCGCTTCTCCTGAATCGACTTTTTTTTCAATACCTTCTAGACCATGAAAGCCTGCTAAAAAATCAATCCTATTGTCATACCTAGGATCTCCAATTCCTAAAATTGGTTCTAGCAAATAGTAATGCAATAAATTTATATCTAAACTAATAATGTGAAATAAATTTTGATGAGGTTTTTCTTTTAGTTCTAAAGAATACCATTGTTTTTCTAAATACATTCCGAATATTTGAGATTTTTTTGGTTTGTATGAAGATTTTTGTTTTTCCACTTTAAATTTTTTTTTAATTTCTGTAAGAAAATCTTTAGGTGAATAACCATATAAATCTTTTATAAGTCTGTTATAATCAAGTATTCTTGCTTGGCTCGTTGGAAAAATTGCTATCATAAAAAAATTATATGCCTCATCTCCAGTGTGATTGGGATTTTGATGTTGTTTAAATTTTGAGAGCTTTAATAATGCATCCATTCTGTGATGGCCATCTGCGATATAGATTCTATTTATGGAATTAAATAAGTCACAAATTTTTTCAACTTTATTTTTTTCACTAATCACCCACATCTCATGCTTAAATCCATCCATTCCCTCAAAAGAATACAAAGGAGAATTAATCAACTCTTTTTCTACTAAATCATTAAGCATTTTATTATCAGGATAAACAGCATATATTGGACCAATTTGTGCATTTAAATTATCCATTTGTTTCATTCTTTTTTGCGATCTTTCGAAAAAAATTTCCTCATGACCACGTATGTGTAGGTTGTCATATGCTGATAATTTTGCAGTACCAACTATTCCAACTTGTTTAAAATTTTCTTTAGAAATTCTATAAAAATAAAAAGATAAATTTGTATCTTTTTCTAGTATTGATTTTTCTTTCATTAATTCAAATTGTTCTTTTGATTTTTGTTTATTTTCTGCATTAAAAACATTTAAATAACTCCAAGGATTATTTTTTAAATGGTCTATCTGCATTTCTTTAGATAAATGATCTGTGCTCGCAATAGGAACTGAGGAAGCATTTTCTTTTGTTGGTCTTATAGCTTTAAATGGATTTATGAAATACATTGCGGATAATTAATTAATCTTATTATCAATAAGATTTATCATCTCTAGGCAATTTTAGGTAGTTTTCCTAAAGCTTCGTTTGCATCGGCCTCATTATATTTATCATCTGAAAGCTTATTATTAAAATAGTCTCCATAAGCTTGCATATCAAAATGTCCGTGACCACATAAGTTGAAAAGAATAGTTTTCTTTTCACCATTTTTTTTACATTCAAGAGCAGCATCAATTGCTCCCTTAACAGCGTGAGTAGCTTCTGGTGCTGGAACAATACCTTCGGCATTTGCGAATTTTACCCCAGCTTCAAAACATTCTTTTTGACCAAAAGCTTTTGCTTCGATGGCACCTATATCAGTTAAATGGCTAACCATTGGTGCCATTCCATGATATCTTAAACCACCTGAATGAGTTGATGGTGGCATAAATTGAGATCCCAAAGTATGCATTTTAACTAGTGGTGTACGCATACCCGTATCTCCAAAGTCGTATGCAAATTTACCTTTTGTTAGAGTTGGGCAAGACTTTGGTTCACAAGCTATTACTTTAATATCTTTTTTTTCTCTGAATTTTTTACCAAGAAAAGGAAACACTAATCCAGAAAAATTACTTCCACCTCCTGTACACCCAACTAATATGTCTGGATAGTCATCTGCCATCTCCATTTGCATTATTGCTTCATTTCCAACAATTGTTTGGTGCATCAAAACATGATTTAAAACACTTCCAAGAGAATATTTTGTAGTTCCGTCTTGTGCAGCCATTTCTACAGCTTCAGATATTGCAATACCTAAGCTCCCAGTACTATTTGGATCTTTTTCCAAAATTGCTTTACCTGTTGGAGTTCTATTTGATGGACTAGCATAACAATTTGCTCCAAAAGTTTGCATAATCATTTTTCTATATGGTTTTTGTTCGTAACTAACTTTAACCATATAAACATCAAGTTCGATTTTAAAAATTGAACATGCAAACGCTAGAGAACTTCCCCATTGTCCCGCGCCTGTTTCAGTTGTAATTTTTTTTGTGCCTTCTTCTTTATTAAAAAAAGCTTGAGCTACGGCAGTATTTGGTTTGTGACTTCCTGTTGGGCTAACACCTTCATACTTATAATAAATCTTAGCTGTTGTATCTAAAGCTTTTTCTAATTTTCTTGCTCTATATAACGGCGAAGGCCTCCACTGTTTGTAAATCTCTCTAACTGGTTCTGGAATTTCAATTTCCCTATCTTGAGAAACTTCTTGTCCAATAAGTGCCATTGGAAATAATGGAGCAAGATCATCTGGTCCTATCGGTTTAAGAGTGCCTGGATGTAATACTGGTGAAAGAGGTTTTGGAAGATCAGCAGCAATATTATACCATGTCTTTGGCATTTTGCTCTCTTCAAGAAAATATTTAATTCTGTCGGACATATTTTTATAAAGTTATTTTCTATAGTTATTTTATAAATTGCAAGCTTTAAATAATTTCGAATTATTTAGTAAAATGGCAGTTTGGCTCAACAACTGTCCATGAAGCTGATCCAAAACCTTTTTTGCCAATATTAAGATATTGATTAACAATATTACTTTGATAAGAATTAAGTTCACTTTTGTTCTTAGACCATCGTTTCAATCTCTGAATATTTTCATGATCTGGAAATCTAGATGCATAAGCATATAACCATCCCCAATGACTTCCTGTATTCGACTTAAGATCCTGAACCTTGTAATTTTTAGCTGGACCAGGCCATCTATTCTCTTTTGAATATTTAAAAACAATCTCATTATTTTCTGTAAAATCTATAAAGAATTTAACTAAATTGTGATAATTTTTACCTTTGAAGTCTAAATCCCAAATATTATAACCTTGGTTTTCAGAAATTATAGCAATAACTGCTAAGGCAGTCATTGCTCTTCCTTGATAAAACATGGCTCTACCTCCTCTTCTAACTTCAATTGGAAGACTACCATCTTTTCTTTGGTGCTTAATAGCGGCTTCATAATTTTTAAAAGCTTTTCTAAATAACTTATTGTCATTTAATAGAACTCCTAACTCCATATGAGCAACAGCTGAAGAAAGTGCGTGGTTATGAGCTCTCTTAGGAGTTCCTCTTGCACCACCATAGTCATAGGTTTTTGTATACATTAGATGTTTATTTTTTTTTACAATTTTTTTAAACCATTTCTTAATAATTTCATCTTCTGCTTCAGGTATATCTATAACTTGCTTTGCAAATGAATAGGCTGCCATCATAGGTGAGGATACGTATAAATTAACAGTTAAAGTGTCATTCCAATGTCTTCCTTCCCCATCGGATGGACCAGTTCTTTTTGCTGCATCAGCTTTTGCCCATTCTAAAATCGTTTTTTTAACTAGTTTACATGAAACAGGATCACCACCACTACAAGGGAAACTAAAATTAGAAAATCTACCTAAAGCATAATCATATCTATCATCTAAACCATATCCTTTTGGAGCTGACACTTTTAAAACAGGTTTTACTTCATATATTTCTGGCGATACATAAAGTTTGGTTTGACACCGATTTAATTTTTTAGGAATTGGGAAAATGATTTCTGACTTATTTACTGATGCTTTTTTTTTTATTATTTTAAATTCAGCATAGGAATTAGTTAAAAAAAAAAATCCTAAAAGTAAAAAAACTAAAACTTTTTTCACTACTTTATATTATCTATATTCAAAATATTAGAAAAGGATTCTTTCATCTCTCCTAAACTTTCTCTTTTAGACGTCAAAAATACTAACACTACTAACAAAACAATTAATGGAAATGGAATTAACATAATTATGCTAATATTTTGATGAATTAAAAACATATAAACTATAAGAAACATTATAGATCTTAGTAATACATTAAATTTAAAAACAGAAATTATTGCCAATGAGTGTATAGTTAAATTCTTAAAACTCATTTTAGAAGGGCCAAAATATCTTGATCCTCTCTCAGATGGAATTGTGGCTCTATCTTTTGAAACTTTAGCAAGAGCTCCAGAAAAACTACTCCAAGTTGCTTTTTCATTAATCATTCTCTCAACAATAGATTTTGGTAAACAAGAGTAGTTACCAAATTTGATAGATTGTCCTGTAAAAGTGTAAGTTATTAGCTTGTGTATAAAATAACAAAGTTTAAAAAAAATACCTTCTGATCTTTTAATTCTTTCACCAACAATTGGTTTATCAGGATGATAATTTAAATTATC
>CACDKW010000005.1 GCA_902553465.1 uncultured Pelagibacteraceae bacterium
AATCAACATTAACACTGTTTAAATTCTCTGGAAGTATTAACAACTTATTCTTTTCAGCTTTCTTGATAATTGAAATTATTTTATCTTTATATTCTTCAAATATATTCATTTTAATGATTTATAAATATTTATTGCAAATCGATCGGTCATACCAGAAATATAGTCAGCTATAGATCTATATTTATTATGTTTATTTGTTGAAAATGTCAAAAATTTTCTAGGATTACTTGATATTGCTTTAAACAATTTTTCAATTATTCTTCTACCCTCATTATTCTTTTTTAAAACTTTATTATTTTTATACATTTTAAAGCTTAAAAAATCTCTTATTTCATTAATTATGTTTTCATAATTAGAAGAAAAACAAACAAGTTTATTCTCTGACTTATAAACATCATTTAATTTATTAATTTTATTAAGTTTAAAGTTTATTAAAGAATTTTTTATTAAATCTTTAACCATAAGATTAATAGAATCTCTAACCATTTGATAGATTAAAATTCTATTATTAGTTTTTTTAAATTTTGATGAATATCTTTTTAATATTTCATTGAAAAAATTAATTTCTTTTAATTCATTAATTCTAAAAATGTTTGCATTAAACCCATCTTGAATATCATGATTGTTATAGGCAATATCGTCTGAAATAGATGCAATTTGAGCTTCAATTGAAGGATAAGACTTTAAATCAATTTTATTTTTTAAATTTTTTAGTCCAATCAAATTTTTAACATCAGTATCGTCATAATAAGGACCGTTATGTTTTAAAAGACCATCCAATGTTTCAACTGTTAAATTTAAGCCTTTAAATTTTACGTATTTGTTTTCAATAAACATTACTATTCTTAATGTCTGTAGATTATGATCAAATCCGCCATGATCATTCATGCATTCATTTAATGCTTCTTCACCAGCATGTCCAAAAGGAGTGTGACCAAGATCATGAGCAAGGCTTAAAGTTTCAGTTAAATCATCATTTAAGTTTAAATATCGAGATATTGTTCTTGCAATTTGGGCAACTTCGATTGAATGGGTAATTCTAGTTCTATAATGGTCCCCTTCAGTATTAACAAAAACTTGTGTTTTGTGTTTTAACCTTCGAAATGCCGTACTATGAATAATTCTATCTCTATCTCTTTGAAATGGGGATCTATAGGGTGAATTAGGCTCATTTATAAGTCTACCTTTACTTTTAATAATCCCTATTTTTTTGTAGTTTTTCATTCTTTAAAAATGACAATTTAACATTATATTAGTAATATCAGTCTTATATGATGATTAAAGAAATTAAATTTACCGATAATGCATTAAAACAGATTAATGCAATGCTTTCAAAAAAAGATAAAGGATCTTTTTTTAGAATCGCTATTAAAGGCGGTGGTTGTTCTGGTTTTCAATATGATTTTTCATTTGATAATAAACAAGATGAAGATGATCTTAAACATGAAAACATACTAATTGACAAAAAATCAGCTGAACTACTGAAAGGATCTGAGGTTGATTATGTTAAAGAATTAATCGGAGATAATTTCAAAATTAGTAATCCACAAAGTAAATCTTCTTGTGGTTGTGGCGTTTCTTTCTCACTTTAATGATCATCAGTTCCTGGAATGTTAATTCTGTAAGAGCTCGAATTGAAAATATAAAAGAATATTTAAATAAATTTTCACCAGATATATTGATGATGCAGGAAATAAAAACTCCTGATGAAACTTACCCTTACGATGATATTAAAACTCTTAAATATGAAAATTATGTATTTGGGCAAAAAAGCTATAATGGAGTAGCAATAATTTCAAAGAAAAAATTAGATGGTATTAAAAATGATATTTTTAAAGATAAAAATAAACAATCAAGAATAATATCTGCTGAAGTAAAATATAAGAAAAAAACTATAACATTAATTAATATTTATACTCCTAATGGAAATCCTGTAGATACAGAAAAATATACTTATAAACTTTATTGGTTAGACAGTTTAATTAAAAAATTAAAATCAATATCTAAACAAAATGAAAATATAATTATTGGTGGTGATTTTAATATAATTCCTTCAGCTGAAGATGTTCATAATCCAAAGAGTTATGAAAACGATGCTTTGTTTAGATTGGAGATAAGAAAAAAACTAAGAGAGTTAATCAATTTAGGTTTTCATGATGCATATAGATTTATTCATCCTGATAAAGAAGGCTATACTTTTTGGGATTACACAAGTGGTGCATGGCAAAAAAATAATGGTATGAGAATAGATCATTTTTTAGTTTCAAGTTCTTTAATTGATGCTGTTAAAGATGTTAAAATAAATAAATTTCCTCGTGGAAGACAAAAACCATCTGATCACACACCTATTGAAATTGAATTAGCTTAAAGATTTAATTTTATTAACAAGTTCTTCGTTTATATTTCTTGGACCTTTATCAAGTCTATTTTTATGTCTTCTTTCACCTGGAAGTCTTACACCTTCCATTGATTTCATTTTGTCAAAAAATTCATTTGAATGTTTATCCCAATCATTTCCTGATAACTTGTCTGGAGATATTGCTAATATGAATTCTCCACCACTTGGAGGTCCGCCATCATTATTATCTTTAGCTGCTGTCTCATAGCTAAAATTATCACCTACAAGAGCTCCTGCTAATAATTCGACCATCATAGCTATACCCGAGCCCTTATAGCCTCCAAAGGGCAGTAATACGCCTCCATCAGCTATTTCTCCAGGATCAGTAGTATCTTTTCCATTTTTTGTTAAACCAGTACCTAATGGAACTTTGTGCCCTTCTCTTTTAGCAACTTGAACTTCACCCATTGCCATTGAAGCTGTGGCCATATCATAAACAACTGGAGTTTTTCCTGGTCTTGGCCATGCAAATGAAATTGGATTAGTTCCAAATAATGGTTTTGTAGCTCCCGCTGGTGCAACAGCTGGCTTGTAAGATGTACATGCAAAAGCAACTAATCCTTGTTCTGCTATCATTTCTGTTTCAGGCCACATAGCAGCCATGTGATGTGAATTATTAATAGCTAAAACTGCTACTCCATTTTCTTTAGTAGCTTTTACTAATTCTGGAATACCTTTATTTAAAACTACTGGAGCTAAGCAATTATTTCCTAAAACTTTTATTACAGTAGGTGATATTTTTTTAATTTCTGGTTTACCTTTACCGTTTATTTTACCACTTTTTAGACCAGTGACGTAAGCAGGTAATCTAAATAAACCATGAGATAATGAGCCATCTCTTTCAGCTTTCATTATTAAATCTGAGAGAATAGATGCTGTTTCATCATCACATCCATTAGCTAATAATGTTTTTTTAGCTAGATCAAATATTTCATCTAAACTAAGGGAAATTGTACTCATCCCTTTATTAAATATTATTTATAACAAAAGATCAATTTTAAATTAACAGCCTTTAAAAGATTTAGACATGTTCTTGATCAAATCAAAATATAAATCTTTACCTGGTTCTAGAGTTGCTCCTAATGGATCTAAAACACCAGTTTTTATATTCATATCTTTTGCAACTGCATTTATGATATCAGGGTTAAATTGAGGTTCAGAAAATATACAGCTAACTTTATCATGCTCAATTATTTCTCTAATTTCTGCTAATTGTTCTGCACCAGGCATAACGTCTGTATTAACTGTAAACGCACCCATTACATTTACATTAAATCTCTCTTCAAAATATTGATAGGCATCATGAAAAACGATAGATTTAAAATCTTTATTAAGATCAGATTTTACTTTTTTTACAAGTTTATCTAAATCTTTTTCAGCGTTTTTTAAATTCTTTTTATAAGTTGATGCATTTTTTGCATCATTTTCTATTAAATGCTCAACCATTTCATTTAATATTACTTTTGCATTTTCTGGATCTAACCAAATATGAGGGTCGTATTCACCATGTGCGTGACCTTCATGACCATCTTCGTCATGTCCGTGATCATCATGATCATCATCTTTATGACCATCTTCTTCATGTTTATGGTCATCGTGGTCATCTTCTTTGTGACCATCTTCTTCATGTTTGTGATCATCGTCATGGTCGTCTTCTTTATGACCATCTTCTTCATGTTTATGTTCATCATCATGATCATCTTCTTTATGACCATCTTCATCGTGACCATGATCATCATGACCATCAAAAATATTTCTTTCTCTAAATTTTAATTTATTTAACCCTTTTATTTCCATAAGCTCAATTTTTTCAGCTTTTTTGGCAATTGATTTTAATGGTTTTTCTAAAAAATTTTCTAAGTCTTCACCTACATAAAATATGATATCTGCTTCTTGTAACATTTTTGCATGCGATGGCTTTAATGCAAAGCCGTGTGGTGAAGAATATCCATCAACTATCAAATCAGGTTTACCGATGCCATCCATAAGATAACTAGCTAGCGAATGTATTGGTTTAATAGATGCGACCACTTTTAGATCAGCATTTGCCGGTGTAAAAATAGTTAAGAATGATAGTATAGATAAGATAAATGGTATTTTTTTTAGATTTTTCATAGGTTAAGTATTAATTGGTTGTTATAATATAACATTATGTAATAATATAACATTAGAAAGTCAAGCGGTAAAATGGGAACAAATAGTAACACGTTAGTGAAGTTAAAAAATGCAGGTTATCAGCAAAATGATAAGTGGCTTGTTAAAGGTGTATCACTAGAGGTTGAAAAAGGTAAAATTGTAACACTTATAGGCCCTAATGGTTCTGGAAAAAGTACAACAGCAAAAATTGCTTTAGGTATTTATAAAAAATTTGATGGTGAAGTTGAAAAATATACTAACAAAATTGGTTATGTTCCTCAAAAAGTTTCTATAGATTGGACATTACCATTAAGAGTTAGAGATTTTATGGTCCTAACTGAAAGCCTTAAAGAAGAAGCTATAGATGAGGCTTTATCTTTGACGGGTGTAGTACACTTAAAACATAAAAACTTAGGTAATTTATCTGGTGGTGAGTTTCAAAGAGTTTTGCTCGCTAGAGCTATTTCAAAAAAACCAGAATTATTAGTACTTGATGAACCTGTCCAAGGAGTAGATTTCACTGGTGAAATTGCCTTGTATGAATTGATAAAAAAAATATCTGAAGAACTTAATTGTGGAATTTTATTAATATCTCATGATTTACATACTGTAATGAGTGCTACCGACCATGTGGTTTGTTTAAATGGTCATGTCTGTTGCTCTGGTTCACCTAGTGATGTAGCAAAAAATAATGAATATAAAGCTTTGTTTGGTGAACAAGCTGCTCAAACACTTTCTATTTATGAACATAATCATGACCATGTTCATTCAAATGAAGGAGAAATAAAAAAAAATTAAATGTTTGATGATTTTTTTATAAGAGCTTTAGTAGCAGGAATTGGTGTTGCTTTTGTAACAGGCCCTCTTGGATGTTTTGTTGTTTGGAGAAGATTATCTTATTTTGGAGATACACTTGCGCATTCAGCATTACTTGGAGTTACAATGGCATATTCTTTTGAATTTAATATTGCTATTTCAGTTTTTATAATTTCATCTGTAATTGCTTTAATTTTAATTCAGCTCCAAAGAAAAACAAATCTTCCAGGCGATGCTCTACTTGGTCTTTTAGCTCACTCCTCTTTAGCAGTAGGATTAGTAGTGATTGGATTTTTAACGTTTATTAGATTTGATATTATGGGATTATTATTTGGAGATATATTAGCGGTAACAGTTAATGATTTAATTATTATATGGGCTGGTGGTGCATTAATTTTATTAGTATTAAAATTAATTTGGAAACCTTTATTCGCATCAACAGTAAATTATGAATTAGCAGAAGCTGAAGGATTAAATCCTGATAGAGCAAAAGCTATATTTACAATTTTAATGGCTGCAATTATTGCAATTTCTATAAAAATGGTTGGACTGTTATTAATTACTGGAATGTTAATTATTCCAGCTGCTATGGCTAGAAACATATCTGACACGCCACAAAAAATGGTACTGTTTTCAATAATTGGAGGCTTGTTATCTGTAATAATAGGACTGTTTTCTTCACTGGAGTTTAATACTGCATCAGGACCTTCAATAATAACAGCATCTTTAGTTCTATTTATACTTTCATTATTAAAAATAAAACAATCCATTCAATTGAAAAACTAATGGACAACTGGTAAAATATAAAAAATGCAAAAACAAACTTTACTAACAAAAAATCAGCAAATTATTTTTGATTTAATTGATAAATCTCCTGAACCAATGAAAGCTTATTCAATCCTTTTTAATGTTCAAAAGAAAGGTATTAAAGCTCCATTACAAGTTTATAGAGCTTTAGATAAATTAGTTGAAATAGGAAAAATTCATAAAATTGAGAGTAGAAATGCTTTTATTGCGTGTCACAATTCAAGTTGTCAGGTAGCAAAAGCTACAGCGTTTTCTATCTGTGAGATTTGTGAAAAAGTAACAGAAATAAGTAGCGCAGGTCTTTCTAAATACTTAGCTAATTTCAAAGACAAAGATGGTATGAAATATAGCAAATACAATCTTGAGTTTTTTGGATTATGCAAAAAGTGTAGATAATCCTTTATTTTAATAAATTCTTAACATAACTGAAATAATAATAACGAAAGGAAATTTTATGTTTATAAAAAAATATCTAAAGTGGATCAGTACGTTTTTAGTTTTAGTAGGAATACTTCTTACAAATTTAAATATATATCCATTAAATATATATTTTCATGGATTAGGAGTTGTTGGATGGACTATTGCAGGATTTATGAGCAAAGATAAAGCAATCTTAACTAACTTTGGATTACAAATTCCATTGTTTGTAATTGGTATTTATAAAGTTATTTTTTAAATGAAGAATATATTGTTCGTATGCACAGGTAATTCAGCAAGAAGTATTATTGCTGAAAGTATAATAAATAATGAACATGACGATATGTATAAAGGTTTTAGTGCTGGGAGTAATCCAACAGGAAAAATAAATGAGGATGTGAAGAATTATTTATTATCAAAACATTATGATCTTTCAAATTATAGATCTAAAAATTTTAATGAGTTTATTAATGGTCAAATTAAAATGGATTATGTTATTACGGTTTGTAATAATGCCAATAACGAAGTCTGCCCTATTTGGCCAAATAAAGATCAGATAATTCATTGGGATATAGAGGATCCTGTTAAATTACTTAATGAAACAAATGACTTAAATAAAAAAGATGAAATAATTGAAAAAGTTTTTAATCATATTAATAAAAATATAAAGGAACTACTTAATGAAAAATAAAAGTCGTTATTTTCTTGCTGAACTATTAGGCAGTTGTTTTTTAGTAATGATTATTGTTGGCTCAGGTTTAATGGCAGAAAACTTAACTAATGACGTTGCTGTGATGTTAATTGCAAACACAATAGCAACAGGAGCAGGTTTATTTGTGCTTATTACAGTATTTGCTGATGTATCAGGAGCTCACTTTAATCCATTTGTAAGTATCGCAATGACAATAACAGGTAAATTAAAAAAGAAACTATTACCCTACTATATCATTGCTCAATTGATTGGTTGCTTGATTGGTGTTGGTTTAGCTAATTTCTTTTTTGAACATGAAATTTATGAATTATCTACTAAGTCAAGAGATGGAATTTACATATTCACATCTGAGGTAATAGCAACACTGGGGCTTATAATAATAATTTTTGGCTCTATGAAGTCAGGAAAAATTGCTGTTGCAGCTAGTGTTGGTCTTTATATTACTGCTGGTTATTGGTTTACTTCTTCAACTTCTTTTGCAAATCCAGCTGTTGCAATTGCTAGAACATTTACAGAGTCTTTTACTGGTATTAGTTATTTAAACACTCCTTATTATATTTTAGCTGAACTTGTAGGAATGTTAATTGCTGTATTTATTGTTAAAAAGTTATTTTTAGAGAAAAATTGAAAAATATAAAACTTACAAATAATATTGACCTAATTAATAAAAGTTTCAAAAAGAACCAATTTTATCATTATTTAAAAACATCAAATCTTTCAGTAATTATACCTCAACTTAAAAATAAATATGTAGTAGTTTCTCAAAAAAGAGTTCCGATCAATAAAATTAATTATGAGTTCCCTTCTGGCATAGTAGAAAAAAAAGAAACAACTTTGCAATCAGCTCATAAAGAATTAACTGAAGAAACTGGATATAAATCAAGATCAAAATTGATTAAAATTATAACTTTTTATAGTGAGCCTGGCCGATTAACTACTAAAATTACTGGTTATTATACAAAAGACTTGATTAAAATTTCAAAACCAGAAAAAGGTATAAGAATTCATGTGTTTAGTAAAAGTGATATATTTAAATTAATATTAAAACAAAAATTCAATAATAGTTCTCATATAGCAATGTTTTTATATTTAATAAAAAATATTAAAAATTTATAAACTACAGGTTGTATTAAATTAACTTTTAGATTTATGAATTATATGATTTAATTATTCATTAAATAATTTGGAGGCAAATATGGGAAAAAAATTAAAAAGAAACGAAAAGAAAAAATCAAAAATTTTAAAAACAATTGATAAATTGAAAAATAAAATTACGGCTAAAGAAAAAAAATTGTCAAAAGTTAATGTTAAAATTGCTGGTTTAGAAAAAAAGGTTGCAGAAAAAAAAGCAAAAAAGCTTGCTAAGAAAAATGCAGAGAAGTCTCCTGCATCTTTAAATAATTAATATAAAGTAAATCGTCTTTCTCCCTTCTTATTTAAGAGAAGGGAGAAAGTAGTTAATTAATAAAATTTAAACAGGGGATGAAATTAAATTTTATAATTTTTACAAAAAATATGTTACAAAAATATTTACTTATTGTTAAAGTTTAATTAACTTCAGTTTATTTTGAATTATTTGAATAAATTATCCTTGGCTCTAAAAATAATTCTCTAGAAAGAGCTTTAAATCTTTTAGTAACTTGTTTAGAAATTATTTCTTGATGTTGTGATGGAATTTTTAAAAATAAAGCATTACCTCTTTTATATAATTTAAATTCTTCAAGGAATATCGTAGATATTGAGGTCAATGATTGAGAAAATCTCAATGCTGCTCCCACTTGTTTACTTGAAAAAATTTCATTATTATTTAAAAAAGTTAGATACTCCATCTTTGGATTATACTTGATACTACAGTACCGCCAATAACATGACAAAGCTAATTGTATTCTTTCTTTATGAGTCAATCTAAGTAAAGGAGTATTTATTGTTTCTTGAAATACCAATTCAGCTTTTTGAAATGCTCCTAATCCCCAATCCATATGACTTAATACACATGCCAGATATAATAATTTCTTATTAAAATGTTCATTGCCTTCAAAAACTGGCTGAATAAAATCATAATATTTTTTATAGTTCGATCCTAGATCACCTCTTTTTTTTGCAATATTCTCAAGTGCTTTATGAAAAATTTCTGATTCTTTTACATCTTTAAAATAGTCAATTGATAAAGAACCTTCACGCAAACCGCTTATAGAACAAATTATATTTCTTGGATTTGTAACTCTCATAATTTCATCAAGTATAATGCAACTATAAGGTAAATACGCTGTTCTAGATTTTGAAATATACTCAACTGTTTTAAGTTTAGATTTATTAAAAGATGAAATTTTTTCAACAAACTTAGATAAAACATTGTTATCAATACTATATTGATGAATTATATGTACCGGATGATTATTTTGAAAAAGATGTAATTTAAATAATGCTCGCCAGGTACCTCCAACTAAATATAGATTATTAAATTTCTTTTTTGAAAGCCATTTTTCTTCTCTTAATAATTTTTTGATATATTTTGCTAAATTTCTTTTTTTAACTATAGGATTATTTAATAATCTTAAAACTCCAACAGGTAATGAGGTTTTATTAGTAACTATATTATTTTCAACTCGAGCTAATTCTAAACTTCCACCTCCAAGATCAGCAACTAATCCATTGACATTTTCAAAGCCTATTTTTACTCCCTCAGCTGAGCATTCAGCTTCTTCTTCACCAGATAATATATTAATCTTAGTTTTAAAAAGTTTTTCAACTTCATTAATAAATGGTTTTGTATCAGTTGCTTCTCTTAAAACTGCTGTTGCAATGATTTTAAGATTTGTGATTTTTGAAACATTTAAAATTTCAGAGAATCTTTTTAAAACTTTTAAAGCATATTCGGTACCAGATCTGTTAAGTTTTTTCGATTTATCTAAATTTTTTCCAAGTTCACATACCGCTTTTTCATTAAAAAAAGGCACACGAGAAGAGCTGAAATCTTCATAAATTAGCATTCTTATAGAGTTTGATCCAATGTCTATTATAGCTAATTTTGCTTGTTTAAATTTTAAACTATTTTTACTTTTAATTACTTCCACTTTTAATCAACCTTAAGTGCAGTTGTTTAGGCTGCATTTTTAGTTTAGCTTTACCTCTTCCAGATAAGCTCGGATTATTCATAAAATATTCATGAGCTGAAAAGGAATCGATCTTACTATATTTAATTTTTTTATAATTACCATCAGCATTGAGCTCCCAGCTTTGATTAGTATCAAGATAATTTGCTAACATTATTTGATCTAAAATCTGTTCATGAACAGTTTCATTTTCAATTGGCACTAGAAGTTCTACTCTTCTATTTAAATTTCTTGGCATTAAATCAGCTGAAGAAATATATACTTTTGCATTTCTATTAGGCATTTTTTTTGAACCATTGCTAAAACAATAAATTCTAGAATGCTCTAAAAATCTTCCTATGATACTTTTTACAACTATGTTTTCTGATCTATCTTTAACTCCTGGTCTTAAACAACAAACACCCCTAACAAATAAATGAATTTTTACACCAGCATTCGAAGCCTCATAAAATTTATCGATAATTTCTGGATCTACTAATGAGTTCATTTTTGCCCAAATAGCTGCAAATTTTCCATTTTTAGAATTTTTAATTTCAGCATCAATATTTTCATTTAGGGTTTGTCTCATATTTACTGGCGAAATAGAAATTTTATTTAAATTTTTTGGTTTTGCGTATCCTGTTACATAATTAAAAAATTTCTCAACATCTGATGACATTTTTTTATCACAACTGAATAAAGACAAATCAGTATAAATTTTAGCATTTACAGGATGATAATTGCCAGTTCCTAAATGAAAATAAGTTTGTATTTTACCTTGTTCTCTTCTTAAAACTAATGAAGATTTTGCATGAGTTTTATATTTGGCAAAACCATAAACAATTTGGACACCTACTTTTTCTAAACTTCTTGATAGTTGAATATTTGCTTCCTCATCAAATCTAGCTTTAATTTCAATTAAAGCGGTAACTGTTTTTCCGTTCTCTGCAGCTGTTATTAAAGCTTTAACAATTGGCGAGTCTAGAGTTGTTCTATATAAAGTTTGTTTTATGGCTATAACTTTATTATCATTTGCTGCTTGGTTTAAAAATTCAATTACTGAGTCAAACGTTTCAAAAGGATGATGAACAACTAAATCTTTCTTTTTGATAGTTTCGAAAAAATTATCATTATATTCTTTTAATCTTTCAACTTCTCTAGGTGTAAAATGCTTAAATCTTAATTTTGGATTTTTTACTTTACATATTTGATCTATATCTTGAATTCCAACAAGGCCAGATACATCATAAATATAATCAGGATTTATTTCTAATTTATTTGTAATAAATTTTACCAATTCATTATCACTATTTTCGAGAACCTCTAAACGAACAATATCACCTGTTCTACGTCTTTTTAAAGCCAATTCAAAAGATCTAACTAAATCTTCAGCTTCTTCTTGAATCTCTACGTCGCTATCTCTAATTACTCTAAAAATCATTTTCTTTTCTAAATCATGATCTGGAAAAATTTCATTAGCAAAAAAACTTATTATGTCATCTAGAATAACAAATTTCTTATGATTTTTTGAAGACTCTATTTCAATAAATCTAGATAATGCTTTTGGTATTACTATTATCGAGTTTAAAATCCTTTTTTTATTTTTTTTTCTTAATTTCATTACAAGTGCTCTTCCTTGATTGATTATAAATGGAAATGGGTGTGCAGGATCAATAGCTGATGGTGTTAATAAAGGATAAATCTCTTCTTTAAATATTTCTAGAAGTTTTTTTTTATCCTTAGTATTTAAATTAACAGGTTTTACTACACTGATATTATTTTTTTTTAATCCCATAATCAGTTGAGTAAAAATCTTGTTCTGTTTTTTTAATAGATTCTTAGTTTCAAGCACTACCTCATCCATTTGTTCATCAGGTGTCAAACCATCAGAACTTAATGAGTCAACTTCTTGTTTTATTTGACTATATAATCCAGCAACTCGGACCATAAAAAATTCATCTAGATTAGAACCAGCAATTGATAAAAACTTTACTCTTTCATAAAGAGGATTTTCAATATTTTGCGCTTCTAGAAGCACTCTATCGTTGAATTTTAACCAAGAAAGCTCTCTATTTAGATATTTAGATTTCAGCTCTTCTTTATGTTGTTTTTTTAAAGCAGTCATATATTTAGATTTTATGCATCAATTATACGTCATGAGACACGCAAAATCTAGTTGGGATGATTCAAGTATTAATGATTTTGATAGACCACTTAGTAAAAGAGGCAAGAAAAATGCAAAAATGATTTGTGAATTTTTTGTTAAAAAAAAATTTAAATTTGATTATGCATTAATTTCGTCATCAAAAAGAACAAAAAAAACTTTTCAAATTTTATCCAAGAAAATTAATAAGCCAAAAAAAGTTAATTTTTCAAAAGATTTATATTTAGTTGATGAGAATGCAATTGTAAAAAAAATTAAAGAAATATCCAGTGAATATAAATCAATTTTGATTATAAACCATGAACCATCAGTGAAAAATTTAGTACGAAATCTTACAAAAAATCATAATACGAATAATTTTAAACTAATGAATTATAAATTCCCAACAGCAGCATTTGCAAAAATTGAGTTTGATATTAAATCCTGGAATGAAGTTGAGAAAAAGGGAGTATTAAAAAAATTTATAAGACCCAAAGATCTTCAAGATTCTAAAGAATAACCAGCTGATCTTACTGTTCTAATTAAAGGTTTTGTATTTTGTATGTTAATTGCTTGTCTTAATCTTCTAATATGAACATCAACTGTTCTAGACTCAACATATATATTTTCTCCCCAAACATTGTTTAAGAGTTGTTCTCTTGAATAAACTCTTTTTGGATTTTTGATAAAAAAATCTAAGAGTTTAAATTCAGTTGGACCCAAAGTAATTTCTTTATCTTTTCTATAAACTCTTTTTGTAATCCGATCTATTTTTAAATCAGTAAATTCTACAATGTCTGATGATGATTGAGGTTTAGATCTTCTCAATAAAGATTTAATTCTAGCATTCAATTCTTTTTGACTAAAAGGTTTAGTTACATAATCATCTGCACCTGTATCAAATGCTTTTAATTTGTCTTCTTCCTCCCCTTTTGCAGTTAACATAATGACAGGAATATCATTAAACTTATTATCTTTTTTTAAGTTTTTACAAATTTCAACACCAGATAATTCTGGTAACATCCAATCCATTAATATTAAATCTGGCTGTTTTAATTTTATTTGTTTAAGAGCATCTTCTCCATTTTCTGAATGACTAACTTTATAACCTTCTTTTTCAAGATTGTACTTTAACAAAGAAACAATTGATGCTTCATCTTCAGCTATGAAAACATGGGCTGACATAGATCATTTTTCTCCGGTTACAATTGGCTCGGTGCCCTTAGGTCTGTCGCCTTCTAAATACTCACCTTTAACTAAAAAATAAATTTGTTCTGCAACATTCGTAGTATGATCACCAATACGCTCAACGTTTTTGGTCACAAACAACAAGTGAGTTCCATCCTCTAAATTTTTTTCATTTTCTTTAAGATATTTTATAACTTCTTGCATACAAAGATTTGTTAGATCATCTATTTGCTCATCACCTTCCCAAACATTTACTGCCATTGGCGCAGATCTTTCTAGATAAGCGTCTAATGTTGATTTTAATTGTTTTTGAACATTGGTAGATACTCTATTTAATGAATCTACCAAGTTCTTTGGAAGATTTTCATTAAGCAAAAGTGTTCTCTTGGATATATTTTTTGCTAAATCGCCTATTCTTTCTAAATCTGAAGACATTTTCAAAGCCGTTACTGTATCTCTTAAATCAATTGCCATAGGTTGTCTCAAAGCAATTAAATTTACAACTTGTTGTTCAATCAAAGTTTCATATTTATCTATTTTTTCATCTTCTTTAATTACAGCTTCTGCAATATCGCTATTTCTTGTTGTAATGGCTTGAATTGCTTTACCCAAAGCTTCCTCACATGCACTTCCCATTTTAATGATATTAGCATTGAGATTTTTTAGTTCTTCTTCGTAAGATTTAACTGTATGTGGTGCTTCAGACATTATCCGAACCTCCCGGTTATATAGTCCTGGGTTTTTTTATTATCAGGATTCTTAAATATTTTATCAGTAGATCCATGTTCTATCAATTGTCCTAAATGAAAAAAACCTGTATTTTGAGATACACGTGCCGCTTGAGCCATAGAATGAGTTACAATTATTATTGTGTGCTCTTTTTTTAATTCATCAATCAATTCTTCAATTTGTGCTGTTGCTATAGGATCTAATGCTGAACAAGGCTCATCCATTAATATAACTTCAGGTCTTACAGAAATTGCTCTAGCAATACAAAGTCTTTGTTGTTGCCCTCCAGATAATCCAGTTCCAGGTTCATGCAACCTATCTTTTACCTCTTCCCATAGTGCAGCTTTTTTTAAGCTAGTTTCAACAATTTCATCCATTTCTTGTTTTGATTGAGCTATACCATGAATTGTTGGACCGTAAGATACATTTTCATATAAAGTTTTTGGGAAAGGATTAGGTTTTTGAAAAACCATACCAATTTTTTCTCTTAGTCTTACTACATCACAGCTTTTATCATTGATATTAAAGTCATTAATTAAAATTTCTCCTTTAACACTACAGATATCAATTACATCATTCATTCTATTAAGACATCTTAGGAAAGTTGATTTACCACAACCAGATGGACCAATTAATGCCGTTACTTGATTTTCCTCAATATCTAAACTTATATTAAAGAGTGCTTGTTTTTTTCCGTAAAAAACATCAACATCTTTTGCTTTAATCTTTATCATTTTAACTCCATTTTTTCTCAAACTTATGTCTTATTATTTGGGCAAATAAATTCATTATTATTAAAAAGCCAAGTAAGACCATTATACATGCTGAAACTTTTTCTACAAATCCCCTTTCAGCACTTTCAGCCCAAATATAAATTTGAACTGGTAAACTTGCAGCAGGATCCATAGGTGATCCAGGTATCGTGTTAACAAAAGCAACCATTCCAATTAAAATTAGGGGTGCAGTTTCTCCTAAAGCTTGAGCTAAACCAATTATTGTTCCTGATAACGTACCAGGCATAGAAAGAGGAACTGTATGATGCATTGTGGTTTGCATTCGACTTGCTCCCATAGCAAGTGCTGCCTCTCTTATACTTGGTGGAACCGCTTTTAAAGATGCTCTAGCAGCTATAATTATTGTTGGTAAAGTCATTAAGGACAAAGTGATACCTCCAACTAATGGGGTAGACCTTGGTAATTGAAATATAGCCAATAAAACTCCTAACCCTAATAGACCAAAAACTATAGATGGAACCGCTGCTAAGTTGTTTATATTAACTTCAATAAAATCAGTAAATCTATTTTTAGGGGCAAATTCTTCAAGATAGATTGCAGCTAGAACCGCAACAGGAAAAGCTATCATTAAACAAACAAGTATAGAAAAAATTGAGCCCATAAATGAACTTGCTATTCCAGCTAGCTCAGCTTCTCTTGAGTCAGCATTTGTAAAAAAACTTATATTAAATTTACTTTCAACCTTACCATTTGCAACAAGTTGATCAAAAATTTTTAATTGATAATCGCTTACTCTTCTTTGGTCTTCAGGTAAATCTCTTGGATAATTTCCTTTAAAGACTTGGTCTAAATCATCTGAAGCAGTTAGATAAACTTCCTTTGTTTTTCCTATTAAATTAGGGTCATTTAAAAGTTCATTTTTAATTTCTTTTTCAAAAAAATAAGACACCATTCTCTTCAATTCATTTTCTTGATCTTCATTGGCGTTTGGATCTAAATCAGCCATTGATTTTAATGCTATATCGTAATAATCAGCGTCCTGTAAATCTTCTTTAGAAGGATTTTGGTCTAACATCATTAATTCAGCATCGAAAGTTACTGGAACAATAAGCCATGTTTTTTGAAAAGCTGAATAGCCAGTTGAAAAAATTTTAAAAATAAAGATTGTTAAAAATAAAAGTGCCATAAAAATTGCACTCAGACCGTATAAGCGAAATCGCTGTTCAGCTTTATATCTTTTATTTAATAATTGTTCTTTATTTTTATTCATATTTTTCTCTATATTTTTTAACTACTCTCAAGGCCACAATATTTAAACAAAGTGTTACTAAAAATAATGACATACCTAAAGCAAAAGCAGCTTGCGTTTTTGGGTCGCCAAAAGCTTGGTCACCAATTAGAATAACTACAATTTGAGCTGTAATCGTTGAAGTAGACTCTAAAGGATTAAAAGTTAAATTAGCAGCTAAACCAGAGGCCATAACAACTATCATTGTTTCTCCAATAGCTCTTGAAACACCAAGTAAAATAGATCCAACTATCCCCGGCAATGCCGCGGGAAAAATAACTCTCTTAATTGTTTCTGATTTAGTTGCTCCCATAGCATAACTTCCATCTCTTAAACTTTGAGGCACACTTGTAATTACATCGTCACTTAAACTTGAAATAAATGGTATAATCATAATACCCATTACCCCTCCTGCTGCTAAAGCACTTTCAGCTGAAACTTCAAGACCCATTGAAGTTCCTAATTCTTTCAAAAATGGTCCAACAGTTAGGGCAGCAAAAAAACCATAAACAACTGTTGGTATACCAGCTAAAATTTCAATTAATGGTTTTGCATATTGTCTAACTTTAGTTGATGCATATTCAGCTAAATAAATTCCACTCATTAATCCAATTGGTATAGCAACGCACATAGCAATAAATGCAATAAAAAAAGTACCTGCAAAAATAGGGACTGCTCCAAAAGTATCTGAATACATTGTCGGATCTAAAGCCTCAGAAGAATCTCTAACAAAAGCTTTTGCTGGATACCAGTGAGTTCCAAAGACAAAATCAAATAATGGAATTACTTTAAAAAAATCTATAGTTTGAAATATAAGTGAGAAAACTATTCCAACAGTAGTTAATATTGCAGCTAATGAAGCTGTAAATAAAACTGCGTTCAAAAATTTTTCAACTGGTTCTCTTGTTCTAGAATTAGATGAAATTCTTTTATACGCATAAGCAACAGAGGCAATAATTGCAGATAATACTATAACAACTTTTGAACTTTGAGCTATTGATCGAAGACTTAAATATTTTTCAGCTGAAGCTTCAATAAAAGGTGTAATTTCTCCAGTGAATTGACCTCGAGACAATGCTTTTGTTTTTTCGTATATTAAATTTAATTCATCATCAAGATAACCTTGATTTGAATAATCACTTAAAACTAATAGTTTTACAATTGTGGGCTCAAAAATTGCCCATAAAGAAAAAATTATAAAGGCTGGTATTGCACACCAGATCGCAAGATAATAACCATAAAATTGAGGTAATGCAGTTAATCTTTTTTTGGTAGATTGAATTGTGTATGCTTTTTTACGTCCAAAATAATAACTTGTGAAACCTAGAAGAACAATAAATGTAAACAATATTAAGTTCAAAGAATCTCCTTTATTGAGGACTTTACTCTTATTTTAAAAAAAAGGGGTCTAAAAAGACCCCCTTTTTAATCATTTGTTAACTGAGGAATAATTAATTACCCATAGCAACTAGTTTGGTAGCATTAGTTCTAGTTGTTTTATACAACTTAGAGTCTAATGGCACTAAACCAATGTCTGCTAGGTAACCACCTTTTCCAATAGCTTTCTTTGTTGTGAATTCTTTCACAAACTCATGTAAGCCTGGAATTACTCCAACGTGAGCTTTTTTCACGTAGAAGAATAAAGGTCTAGCAACAGCATAACTGTAGTCTTGAATAGACTTCAATGATGGTTGTCCACCATCAATACTTGCTGCTTGTAATTTATCTTTTGCAGCTAAGAAATAACTGAAACCAAAGAAACCAAACATATCTTTATCTTGAGTTAACTTTTGGATGATTAAACTATCATTTTCTCCAACTTCAATAGCAGCACCATCTTCTCTGTAAAGTTTTTGAGGTTTTTTGTATTTTTTATTTCCAGCTTCAAAACCAGCTTTATAAAGAGCTTTAGCTTCTTTAGTCATACCTTTTTTCATTACTAAAGAATTCCAAGCATCTCTAGTTCCTGATGTTCCTGGTGGGATCATCACTGAAATTTTTTGTTTTGGTAAGCTAGGGTCAATTTGGTCCCAAGTTTTATAAATATTTGGAACTAATTTACCATCAACAACTGTATGAGCAGCAAGTGCTAAATATAATTGTTCTTTAGTAAAGTTTACTGGTTTTGCATCTTTGCTGTAAGCTAATGTAATACCATCGTTACCAATTACGATCTCAACGATATCATTAACACCATTTTTCTTACATAAAGCTTTTTCTTTATCTTTCATAGCTCTTGATGCATTTGTAATATCTGGATGTTGTTCACCTACACCAGCACAGAATAGTTTAGCTCCACCACCAGTACCAGTAGACTCGATTACAGGAGTTTTAAATCCTGAACCACCAAATCTTTCAGCAACAACTGTTGCATAAGGGAATACTGTGGAAGAACCAACTATCTTAATTTGATCTCTTGCTTGAGCAACAGTTGCAATTGAAAGTGCAACTAAAGAAGCAATTACTATAGTTAGTTTTTTCATTATCTTTAATCCTTTCGTTATTTATTAATTAAAAGATGACTGACTCGTATAAATTTATTGAATCTTTAATATTACAGAATTGTTACACTTTTGTTAAAAAGGTAACTTTTTAGTTGTATTTTTTTGATATAATTATCTGATCAATATCAGTTTCTAGGCCACCAATACATGAAACAGGGTTTACCTGTTCATTAAGAGCGAGTTCATTGCTTGGACGTAAAGTTATTTCTAGTTTTACTAAGTTTACTAATTCTTCTCTAATTTCTTCATCATATCTCCAGCTAGGCCATGAGCTTGGGGTTGAAAATATAGAGGTTAAATAACTTGTAGCCATAGTATATCTATAATTACTCAAATTCTCATTCCTCAATAAAAAATCTCTTACAGAATTAAAAATATTCCTACATCTAAAAGAATCTGAAAAATAATTTTCCTTCTTGAGATTTTTATTCATAGGAACAGAAACAATTAAATCAATTGAATTTTTAGAATACGAGGTAACTACGTCTGTATAAAATTCAGCTTCAGTAACTTCTAAATGATCTTTTATAGAAGGATATGAAGTTTTTAAATCTGCTTCTAATCTAAAAATTCCAATATCAAAAACTGTAAGTTGCTGATTTCTTAATAATGTTGTGATATCTTTAGAAAAAACACTTGTTGTTATAGAGCTTAACAAAAAAGCAAAAATCAAAATATTTTTGAATATTTTAACCATATAAAAAATTAATTAAAATATTAACATTAATCAAGTAAAGAATTGTTAAAAAAACCTTCTAAAACTATTATAATATAATACTTTTAAATTTAAGTTTTCGCTGGCAAATAAATTTGAATTTCAGTTCCTTGGTTTTCCTCACTTAGAATCTCATAGTGTCCACGATGTTGAGTAACTATATGTTTAACAATAGCTAATCCTAAACCAGTTCCACCAACTTTATTACTTTGTTCAAGATCTACTCTAAAAAATCTTTCTGTAATTCTAGAAATAAATCTTTGAGGAATGCCAACACCTTCGTCTTTAACACTGATCATAAAATTTTTTTCTAACAATTTACCATCGCTAATATTGCTTGATATAAAAATAGACTTGTTTTCATTTGAATACTTAATTGCATTATCTAAAAGATTAGAAAAAACAGTTTGTAATTTTTTTTTATCTCCAATAACAATTGTTGGATTTGCGAGAGATAAATTAATGTTTAATTTCTTTTTTTTTAAAATAATCTCAAAATTACTGATGATTGTTTTGAAAAGATCATTTATATCAACTAAAGTGCTTGGCCTTATATGTTCTTCTAATTCAATTCTTGTGAGTATTAAAAGATCATTAACTAAATTTTCCATTCTATTTGATTGATCAATGATTATTTTCATAAATTTTTTTTTAGCCTTTTCATCATCAGACGCTGGACCTTCAATAGTTTCTAAAGATCCTTTGATTGCCATTAAAGGTGTTCTTAATTCATGGCTTACATTGGCTACAAAATCAGTTTTAAATTTTTGTGCTTTTGTAATTTCAGTAAAATCTTTAAAAAATAACACAACAGAATCTGGTTCAGTAAATAAATGAGTTGGGCCAGGGATGATATAAATCTTATAAAATTGATATGATGGCAAGTCTATTTCAACATCAATATTTTTTGTTTTATTTTCAATTATAGCTTTTTCAATATTTTCTATTAATTCTGGTTTTCGAATTACAGAAGAAATGTTTTTATCAATTAAACTACTTCCAAATCTTTTTAATGCACTTGGATTGGCATATTTAATTATGTTAAATTTATTTAATGCAAAAAACTGATCCTCAAGTTCATCAATAATTACTCTTTTAGTTTTTTCTTCTCTTTTATTAATTATTGTAGCGGTATTTATTGATTTGTTTTTTTTTTGATTAAGTAAATATAGGAGATAAACTATAACAACTATAAGTAGAATGATGAAATATTCCATAAATTTAGATAAGTTAATTTTGCATCATTACTCTTTTTAATGCAAATAAATTAATAAAAGTTTACTAATGATTTGGTGAAATATTATTAAAAAATATTTTTGCTGTTTCTTCCCAAGTAAATTTTTTTGCAAATTCAAGACAATCATTTCGATCAACTTTCAAAGCTTTATGGGCTGAAACTTTAAGATCATTATCTAAACAATTTATTTTGGATCCTTCAAATATATCTTTAGGACCTGGAACAGGATAAGCAGCTACAGGAGTACCACAATTTAAAGCCTCAGTAACTACAATTCCAAATGTATCTGTTTTACTAGGGAATACAAAAACATCAGAAGATGCAAAATATGATGCAAGTGCACCATTTGTTTTTTCTCCTAAAAAAATATCTTTAGGGAATTCTTCTTTTAATTTTTTTAAATCGGGTCCTTTTCCTATTATTATTTTTGTACCTTCTAAATCACATTCTAAGAAAGCTCTTATGTTTTTTTCAACTGCAACTCTTCCAACATAAATCCAAATTGGTCTTTTGTAATGTAATTCAATTTTTTTAGGTTTCTTAAAGGCTCCATGATTTCCCCCTCTGGTCCAAATAATCATTTTATTATTATCTATACCTATATCGATTAATTCTTTTCTCATGGATTCTGTTGTTACTAAAATTCTCTCGGCCTTGTTATGAAAGTTTGCTAAGAATTTTTCAGCCCATTTTGCTGGTATAATAGGAAAGTAAAGTTTTAGATATTTATCAAATCTTGTATGGAAACTCGTAGTAAACTTTAGATTATTTTTTAAACAATATCTTCTTGCCATCGTCCCTATAGGACCTTCGGTAGCAATATGTATTGCATCAGGTTTTATTTTCTTTATTAAACTACCAACTCTTGGCCATACATTTATAGACAACCTAATTTCGTTATATTTCGGCATCGGAAAAGTTAAAAATAAATGTGGTGTAATATATTCTATAATATGACCTTGTTCTTTTAATACATTGCCTGTTTCATGTAAGGTTCTTACGACACCATTTACTTGTGGAAAATATGCATCTGTCGCTATTAAAATTTTCATTAACTATGAAGCTTTTTTTAATTCTTCGGTTTTAATTGGTTTAATTATTTCTTTATTATCTAAATATTGTTCTCTTATTTTGTCCCAATATAATATTTCAAAACTACCATCATAATTTTCGGCTAATGCAGTGCAAGATTCAACCCAGTCTCCACAATTTAAATAATTAACCCCATTAAAATCTCTATCCTCGGCATGATGGATGTGGCCACAAATAATTCCATCAAATTTCTTTCTTTTTGCATAATCTGAGACTGTCTTTTCGTATTCACCAATATATTTGACTGCGTTTTTGACTTTATACTTTAAAAATTTTGCAAGAGACCAATATTCTTTTCCTCTCAACCTTCTAAAAAAATTAATTATTACATTCAATTTTAATAATAAATTATAGGCTATTGATCCAAGTTTAGATAACCATTTAGCATGTTTCATAACACCATCCCAAGCATCACCATGGACAACAACATATTTTTTTCCAGCATTTGTTTCATGAATTACTCTATTAACCATATGAATGTCACCAAAATGCATTGGAATAAATTTTCTTAACATTTCGTCATGATTACCCATAATGTAAAAGACTTTAGTACCATGTCTTGCTTTTCTTAAAATTTTTTGAATTACATCATTGTGTTCCTGTGGCCAATAGAATTTTTTTTGCATTTCCCAAATATCTATAATATCTCCTACAAGATAAAGATTTTCAGATCTTGAGTTTTTAAAAAACTCTAAAAGTTTATTTGCCTGACATCCCTTGGTACCTAAATGCACGTCAGAAATAAATATACTTTTGTATTTAAGTATATTAGGCATTTAAAAAACCTTTTTTTAACACAACTGTAACACGAATCATGTAATTCTTATTTCATTTGAATGTTACAAATTTGTTAAAAATTTTTTAAGGATTAATTATGTTGTATTGTTTAATTTACAATTTGAACTCTTCTGCTGGAAGAAAATCAAAGTTCATAAATAAAGTTTTATCTAAATTAAAAAAAAACAATTCTGTAGACTACTTTGAGACTAATACAATAAGTCAAGCTAAGAAAATTTTTAAAGATTTTAATAAAAAAAATTATGATCGACTAATAGTAGCTGGTGGAGATGGTTCAGTTTCTTTTGCAATTAATGAATTAATTAACAATGATTTTAATTTTAAAGACGATTTTGCTATAGGTTATATTCCTGCTGGCACTGCAAATCTACTTCAAGCTGAATTATCAATGAATAAAAAAGTTGATGATATAGTAAATGTGTTGGTTTCTAATAATTATAAATCCTCTAATCTTGTAAAAATTAATGAGAATTATTTCTTTTTAATGGCTGGTATAGGATGGGATGCAAAAATTGTTCATTCAATTAATTCAAAAATTAAAAAAATTCTTGGTAAAATTATTTTCGGCATCAAAGGTTTTCAATATTTCTTATTTATGAATAATAAAAAATTAAATGTAACTTTTGATGGGCAATTTTATCAAGCAGACTGGATATTATCTTCAAATACCAAATATTACGCCGGACATCATAAAATAAATAAAACAAATATTTTTGAAGATAAATTAGTCACCTATATTTTTAAGGATTTGACTAGGATCAGTTTATTATATTCTATATTCTTAATAATTCTTAATGGTGATTTAAGTAAAAACAAAAATGTTATTACTACTTATTCACAAAACATTACTATTGATGGAAATGATTTGATACCAGTTCAAATTGATGGAGATAATTTTGGTTCATATAAAAAAATTCATTTAAATCTATCAAATAAAAAAGTGAATTTTCTTGTAAAATAATTATTTTACTCTTCCATAAACATCTTGATATCTGACGATATCCGTTTCTTTTAGTATAGATCCAACTTGTGCTTCAATAATTTTCACTGGTTTTTTGTAGGGATTTTCTATTCTATGGATTGCTCCTAATGGAATAAAGATAGTTTCATCAGGTTTCATTGTAAAATATTTCTTATTTAAAGTAATTTTAGGTTTACCATGAGTAACTACCCAGTGTTCAGCTCTGTGATGATGTTTTTGAAGGCTTAATATACCTTTAGGTTTTACGTATAATTCTTTAATTAAGAATTCCTTACCATTAAATAAATTAACATAACTACCCCAAGGTCTGTGGAATACATTTTTCTTTTTAAAGTATTGTCTTTTATTTCTTCCATACATTTTACAGATTTCTTTCCAAGATCCTAAATCAGACCAAGGAATATCTAATTTTATAGCGTTTATATCTTTAGTTTTTTCTAATATTGCATAGTCGAAAGACTTAGCTGTTGCTTTAGTAAATGCTTGTTTGTTTAAATAATACACATTACTTTTATATTTTGCTTTTGTTATAGCTTTATTACAGTTTCGGTAAATATTTGGTTGGTATTTCTTGAAATTATTAATTATTGAGTCTTTTCTCAAATAAAACATTCCAGAATTCCAATAACCCTTTTTACTTATTATTTGTTTAGCTTTAGCCTCTTTTGGTTTTTCTACAAATCTAGTTACTTTGTTATTTCTTGTTAAAAAATAACCAAATTCACTTGATGGCATTGTGGGTTTAATCCCAAATATAAAGATATTATTTTGAGTGAGTTTCTTTTTATTTTTTTTGATAGCTTTATTGAATAAACCAACCTTCTCTATCAAATGGTCAGCAGCTAAAAACATTAAAGGTTGTTCGTTTGGAATATCTTTAATTAATGCAGTACTTAATATAGCAGGAGCTGTATTTCTTTTTGCTGGTTCTAAAACTATTTTATATTTTCTTATTTTGTGTTTCTTTAAGTGTTGTTTAACTTGTCTTAAATATTTTGCATTTGTGCTTATAATTGGTGCATCAAATATAGATGCTTTTACTCTCTCCAGAGTTTTACCTAATAAAGTCCAATTACCAAAGTTTATAAATTGCTTTGCTTGATGTTTTTTTTGCTTAGGCCAAAGTCTTGTTCCAGCACCCCCGCAAAGAATTACAGGTCTTATTTTCATTAAATATCTGCGTAAGTTTTTACTTCGTTTTTACCACCTGGATGAGTTGGTGCACCTAAATAAGCTGGCCCAACAGTTTGAGCATATTTCCAAAGTGTTCCATTTCCAAAGTTAATTTTCTTTGGTTTCCATTTTTTTCTTCTTTTAGCTAATTCTTTTTTAGATAGACGAACATTAATTGTCCCCTTCTTTGCATCTAAATCAATTATATCTCCGTTTCTAAGTAAAGCTATTGGTCCACCTACAGATGCTTCAGGTCCAACATGTCCAATACAAAAACCTCTTGTTGCCCCAGAAAATCTTCCATCTGTTATAAGTGCAACTTTTTCACCTTTGCCTTGACCATAAATTGCTCCCGTTGTTTGAAGCATTTCTCTCATACCAGGTCCACCTTTTGGTCCTTCATATCTAATAATTATAATATCACCGTCTTTATATTTTCTATTTTTAACAGCTTTGTAAGCTGCTTCTTCAGTATCAAAACATCTTGCTCTTCCAGTAAATTGTAATCTTTTTAAACCAGCAACTTTAACAATTGCACCTTCTGGAGCTAAGTTTCCTTTCATTCCAACAACGCCTCCATCTTTAGATAAAGGATTATTATATTTTCTCATAACTTTTTGCTTAGAATTAAACTTAACGTTTTTTAAATTCTCTTTCATAGTTTTGCCTGTAACCGTCATGCAATTACCGTGTATATATCCACCATCCATAAGAGTTTTAAGCAACATAGGAACTCCACCTGCTTTCCACATATCTTTTGCTACGTATTTTCCACCAGGTTTTAAATCTGCAAGATAAGGAGTTCTTTTAAATATTTTAGCAACATCCATTAAATCAAATTTAATACCAATTTCATTTGCAATAGCTGGTAAGTGTAAAGCAGCATTTGTTGATCCTCCTGTTGCAGCAACAATTGTTGCAGCATTTTCTAAAGCTTTTTTCGTTACAATATCTCTTGGTCTAATATTTTTTGCTAATAAATTCATTACTGCTTTTCCACTAGCTAAAGCGTATTTATCTCTTCTATTAAATGGAGCTGGAGTTCCAGCTGAATAAGGTAAAGCAAGTCCAATAGCTTCTGAAACGCATGCCATTGTATTTGCAGTAAATTGTCCTCCGCACGCACCAGCAGTAGGACATGCTTTTAATTCTAATTTTCTAAGAGCGTGTTCTGATATTTTTCCTGAAGAATACTTTCCAACACCTTCAAAAACATCTACAACAGTTATATCTTTACCATTTAATCTTCCTGGAAGAATAGATCCTCCATATATAAAAACGCTTGGAACATTTAATCTAACCATTGCCATCATTAAACCAGGCAATGATTTATCACATCCTGCAACTCCTACTAGAGCATCATAACAATGTCCTCTAACTGTTAATTCAGTTGAGTCAGCAATTACATCTCTTGAAATTAATGAAGATTTCATTCCTTCATGACCCATTGCAATACCATCTGTTACTGTAATTGTGCAAAATTCTCTTGGTGTACCTCCTGATAATTGAACACCTTTTTTAACTGATTGAGCTTGTCTCATTAAAGCTATATTGCAAGGAGCTGCTTCATTCCAAGTTGAAACAACACCAACAAAAGGTTTCGCTACATCTTTTTCTGTTAAATTCATTGCATAATAAAAAGATCTTTGTGGCGCTTTATCAGGACCTAAAGAAGTATGTCTACTAGGTAGCTTTTTTTTATTAAATTTTTTCATTAAAGGCTTTCAATAGTTAAAGAAATTTTTTTAATATCATTTTTTAAATTACTATAATTAGTTTTTTCTTGCTGAACAATATCTTTTGGTGCTCTTTGAACAAAGCCTTTATTGCTTAGTCTTTGAGAGATTTTATCCATTTCTTCTTGATATTTGTTTTGTCTTTTCAATAAGTTTTCTTTAATAGCGTTTAAATCAACATTTTCATCAAAATAAATTTTAAACAGATCTCCAGATATAATTAAAGATGCTGCAGGTTTATTTTGATCCTTTTTAAAGAAATTATTAATTCTGCCTAATTTTTTAATAATAATTTCATTATTAATCATGAAATTTTGATTATTTTTTTTAATAGAATTAATAGATATATCAATAAATGAGCCAGGGCTTACGTTAAGCTCGTTTTTAAAAGATCTTATCTCAGAAATAATATCTATTATCTGCTGAACTTGCTTGTGATCGCTATCTTTTTTAGATTTACCTGAGATCCAGTTAGATAACATTAAAAAATTCTTATTTTTGTTATCAAATTTATTTGTTAGCCATATTTTCTCAGTAACAAATGGTATAAATGGATGTAGCATAATAAGTATTTGTCTAAATACAAAAGCAGAAACCTCTTTAACTTCATTTTTAGCTTTTAAATTGTCTGAAAAAAGAATTGTTTTTGATAATTCTAGGTACCAATCGCAATATTTATGCCATGCAAAATGGTAGGCATTCTTAGCTGCTTCATCAAATCTATAATCTTCTATATTTTTCTTTATTAAATTAGATGTTTCTAAGAGCTCAAAATATATCCATTTATTGATATTAACTTTTAATTTGGGAAGTTTTTTTGCATTTTTTAAATTACATTTGTTTTGTATTAAGAAATTATTTGCATTCCACATTTTATTTAAAAAATTCCTATATCCTTTAACCCTATCTTCAGAAAGTTTAACGTCAGTACCAGGTGATGCCATAGATAATAAAGTAAATCTTAAAGCATCTGCGCTATACTTTTGAATTAGATCAAGTGGATCTATTACATTTCCTTTTGACTTTGACATTTTTTGTCCTTTTTCATCTCGAACTAGTGCATGAACATAAATATCTTTAAAAGGTTCTTTGTTTAAAAATTCCATACCAAACATCATCATTCTTGCTACCCAGAAGAAAATTATATCAAATCCTGTTACAAGAACTGTTGTTGGATAGAACTTTTTTAAATATTCATTTTTGTTCGGCCAACCAAGTGTTGCAAACGGCCAAAGTCCAGATGAAAACCATGTATCAAGAACATCGGGATCTCTTAAAAGTTTTACATCTTTTTTATAAAATTTCTTTGCTGACTTCCTTACATCACTTTCATTTAATTCAACAAATATTTTTTTATCAGGTCCATACCAAGCAGGTATTTGATGGCCCCACCATAATTGTCTTGAAATGCACCATGGCTCAATATTATTCATCCATTGAAAATAAGTTTTTGACCAGTTACTTGGGAAGAAATTTGTCTTTTTATTTTTAACTATTTTTTTTGCTTTAATAGATAATTTTTTAGCATCAGCAAACCATTGTTCTGTTAAAAAAGGTTCAATTATAGAATTTGACCTATCACCATAAGGAACCTTATTTTTAATATTTTCTTCTTTAACAAAATAATTTTTTTCCTTAAGTTCATTAAGTATTTTCTTTCTGGCTTCAAATCTATCAAGGCCAACGTATTGTGGAATTGCATTATTATTAACTTTCCCATCTTCAGTAAAAATATTAATAATTTCTAATTTATTTCTTTTACCAATTTCGTAATCATTAAAATCATGAGCGGGTGTAATTTTTAATGCACCTGTTCCTTGTTCTGGATCTGCATAATTATCTTCTATAATTTTGATTTTTCTGCCAACAATCGGGATTGTTACAGTTTTGTTAACATATTTTTTATACCTCTTGTCTTTTGGGTTTACGGCAACAGCTGTATCTCCAAGCATAGTTTCTGGTCTAGTGGTGGCTATAGTAATATAATCATTTGAGCCATCTATTGGATATTTAATATAGTAAATTTTAGAATTAACTTCTCTTTGATCAACTTCTAAATCAGATATTGCTGTTTTTAAGACTGTATCCCAATTTACTAATTTTTCGGCTTTATAAATTATTTTCTTTTTATAAAGATCTACAAATACTTTAATAACCGCATTAGATAGATTTTCATCCATTGTAAATGCGTTTCTTGACCAATCGCATGAACATCCTAGTTTTTTAAGCTGATTAATTATTATATCACCATATTGATTTTTCCATTCCCATACCTTTTTTATAAATTCTTCTCTGCCAAGATCACTTTTTTTAATATTTTCAGAATTTAACTTTTTTTCAACCAATGCCTGAGTAGCTATACCAGCGTGATCAGTACCTGGTTGCCACAAAGTTTCATAATTATTCATCCTGTAATATCTTGTAAGTAAATCTTGAATTGAATTATTTAAAGCATGTCCCATATGTAAACTACCAGTAACATTTGGAGGAGGTATGACTATTGAGAATTTTTTTTGGCTTTTTTTAGGTTTGAATAAATTGTTCTTTTCCCAATATGAATATATTTCATCTTCAACAACAGAATGTATATATTTGTCTAAACTCATGGTATTTTAAGTTTATAATTTAATAATATGATTTAACAATAATATTAGTGATTAATTTTAATAGACTAATTGTAAATATTTAATATACAAATAGCTTCAAGCTAATTTATATGAACTTGAATGGCCACGTGGCGGAATGGTTACGCAGAGGATTGCAAATCCTTGTATCCCAGTTCGATTCTGGGCGTGGCCTCCAAAATAAATCTTGTTTTAATTTTGAAAAAAAGTAAGTTGTTTTTTTATATTCCTCGGTAGCTCAGTTGGTAGAGCAGTTGACTGTTAATCAATTGGTCGCAGGTTCGAGTCCTGCCCGAGGAGCCAAAAATTAAACAGCTTTTGAAATATTATTAACTACTACTTCAGTTGCTTTTTTAAATTTAATTTTTTGCTCATTAGTAAGTTCTGAATATACTTTGATTAAAAAATTATAATTTACATTCATGTGACCTTCTTTAGATTTTTCAATATTGATCAAGTATTCAGAAAAATCTTCAAAGAAATAACTAATTGGAACTTTTAAATAGTTAGATAATTGTAATAATCTTATCGAGCTAACTCCATTTGTTCCTTTTTCATATTTTTGTATTTGTTGAAAAGTTACATTTATTGCCTTGGCTACTTTTGTTTGTGTTAAACCTAAAGCTAATCTTCTTAACTTTAGTTTATTCCCTAGATGTTTATTAAAATTTTCTTCCATTAAGACCCCTCTTAAGTAATATTTTTTTTTTATATTCAACATATTTTTTAAAGGTACTGCAATAAGAAAATTTATTATTTTTATGATAAATCAAGAAATTTAGAATATCTGTCAAGCCAATAAATGACTATTTAACTAGGTAATAATTAACAGAGGTTATAGTATTTGACTTAAAAATAGTTTAGTTCTATCGCTTTTTGGATTGGCAAAAAACTCTTTTGTTTCAGCTTTTTCTACTATCATCCCTTCATCCATAAATATAACTTCATCAGCAACCTCTTTAGCAAAGCCCATTTCATGTGTTACAACAATCATTGTCATTCCAGCTTTTGCTAAATTTACCATTGCATCAAGGACTTCTTTAATCATTTCTGGGTCCAATGCTGATGTCGGCTCATCAAATAACATTATTTTAGGCTCCATACATAAAGCTCTTGCGATTGCACATCTTTGTTGCTGTCCTCCAGATAATTGTCCTGGAAATTTTTGAGCCTGATCGACAATTTGAACTTGTTCTAATTGCTTCATTGCAAGTTCCTCTGCTTGCTTCTTTGGCATTTTTTTTACCCATATTGGGGCCAAAGTACAATTGTCTAAAATTGATAAATGTGGAAATAAATTAAATTGCTGAAATACCATTCCGACCTCAGCTCTTATTGCTTCTATATTTTTTGTATTTTCGGTAAGTTCAGTTCCATCAACTATGATTGTGCCTTTCTGGTGCTCTTCTAATCTGTTAATACATCTAATTAGAGTTGACTTTCCAGATCCAGAAGGACCACAAACAACGATTTTTTTATTTTTTTCTACTTCTAAATCAATATCTTTTAAAACTTGAAAATCTCCAAACCATTTATTCATAGCTTCTATTTTAATTATTGGATCAGACATTTTTATCTATCAGTTTTATATTTTATTTCTAAATTGTAGCTATATTTACTCATTGCATAACAAATAATCCAGAAAATTATTGCTGCAAAAACATAACCTTCCATAGCATAACCTAGCCATTTAGGATTAGTTTTTGCTAAATTTAACATTCCTACAATTTCTAATAAGCCAACAACAAAAATTAATGGTGTATCTTTTACTAAAGCTAAAAATGTATTGGCTATACCGGGAATAACTAATTTTAGTGCTTGAGGTAAAATTACAAAAATATGCATTTTCCAATAACCCATTCCAAGTGATTTTGCTGCATCGTATTGTCCTCTTGGTAATGCTTGCAGTCCGCCTCTGATAACTTCAGCAACATACGCTGCTTCGAATAAAGAAATAGCGATAATGACTCTCACTAATTTATCCATAAAGAAATCTTCAGGTAAAAACATTGGAAACATAACAGATGACATAAATAAAACAGTTATAAGAGGCACTCCTCTCCAAAATTCTATAAATCCTACTGAAATATATCTAACAGTTGGTAAATCAGACCTTCTTCCAAGAGCTAAAAACATACCAACAGGAAAACAGAAAATTAAACAGAAAAAAGAAACTATGAAAGTTAAAGATAAACCACCCCAAGCGCCTGTTTCAACCCATTCAAGGCCAAAAGCACCACCTGAAATTAAATAGTAAATCAATACAAAAGCTATAATTGGATAAATTACTACATAATACAAAGTTAAAAATTTCTTAATTTTTTCTGAAGGAATTAAACCAACAAATGCTAATGCAATTAAAGCAATAAAAGATAAATTTATTCTCCATTGAAGTTCATTTGGATACATCCCATAAATAAATCTATTTAACCAAATTTTTATGTACGTCCAGCAAGCGCCTGTGCCTGTGCAAGCTTCTTTTGTATCTCCCGATATAGTTGCATCAATAATAAACCAACTAAGGAATGGTGGAATTGATTTTATAACTGCAAAAATTATTAGTAGAGTTAAAACTGCATTAAATGTATTTGTATTAATATTTTTATTTAATAAATCCAAATTTTTAATACCTGAAAATTCAATTCTAATAATATGCAAGCCTACTGTTCCTAAAATCAAAGGTAATAAGAAGCTAATAAAATTTGGTAAAAATGATGTAATATTAGTATTGAAAAAGGAATGTAAACTAACATCTAAAATAGCAATAAAAATTAAAAAAATACCTGAATACAAATAAGTATTTAGATTTTCAATATTAGGTCTTAAAAAATTTAATTTACTCATTATTTTTCCTTAATAGCTATTTTTTTATTATACCAATTCATTAAAACTGAAATTGACAAACTTATTGATAAATATGTAAGCATGGTTATAGAAACTATTTCAATTGCTCTTCCAGTTTGCATTAAAGCAGTACCTGCAAAAATTAAAACTAGATCTGGGTAAGCTATAGCTGCGGCAAGAGAAGAGTTTTTTGTTAAATTTAAATATTGGTTTGTAGTAGGTGGAATTATAATTCTTAATGCTTGAGGCATAATCACTAATTTTAATATTTGATTAGGTGTTAAACCTATAGAAGCTGCAGCTTCTTTTTGACCTTTGCTAATCCCTTGTATACCAGCTCTAACGCATTCGGCAATAAATGTTGCTGTATATAGACCTAGTGCTAGTGTCAAAGCTATAAGTTCAGGAGGTATTCCAAGTCCACCTTTATATTTAAAAGATGTATTTGACATTTGCTCCAACTCAGGAATTGAAAAATTTAAAGAAACACCTCCAACTAAAAAAGTTAATAATGGTAAAATTATAAATAAACCTATTGAAATATAAAATACAGGTAGTTGTTTTCCTTCATTTTCTTGTAATTTTCTTGCATAGTTTCTAATTACTATAATAGAAATTATTGCCGCAATTATTGAATAAAAAAATATATCTAAATTTTCCCAAACAAATCTAGGAACAAATAGACCTTTAATTGTTAAGAAAAAAACTCCAAACATTGGTTCTGTATCTTGAGGCAAAGGTAATGCTCTAAGAGCAGCGAAATACCAGAAAAATATTTGCAATAGTAAAGGAATATTTCTAAAAAATTCTACATACCAGGCTGCTGTTCTTTCAATTAAATAGTTTGGTGAAAGACGAGCTATACCTACTATCACTCCAAGAATTGTTGATAATATAATTCCTATAAATGCTACCAAAAGAGTATTTAGTAAACCTACTAAATACGCTCTAGCATATGAATGTGATCCATCATAATCGATTAATGAAAACTGGACATCAAATGAAGACTCTTGAGTTAAAAAACCAAAACCAAACTCAATACCTCTATTATCCATATTAACTTGAGCGTTATAGGTTAAAAAACCAAAAACTAAAATTACTGCTAATAATGCAATTATTTGTGGGAGTATTTTGTTAGGTCTAATATTCATAATTAAATTGTAGAATACTATAAAAAAAGGGCTAGAAAAATCTAGCCCTTTTTAAAGATTATTAGATAAAAATTATCTTGCAGGTGGTACGTAAAGAATTCCGCCTTTTGTCCATAATTCGTTTGGACCTCTATCAGGCAAAATACCAGTGTCAGCTATATTTCTTTTATAACTTTCACCATAGTTACCAACTTGTTTGATAATTCTTAAACTCCACTCGTTATCTAAACCAAAAGCAGCACCTAATTCACCTTCTGCTCCAACTAGTCTTTTTACTGCTGGATTGTCAGAAGTTTTCATAGAATCTGCGTTTGCAGAATTAACACCGTATTCTTCAGCCTCGATCATTACGTTCAAAGACCATCTTACGATATCTTCCCATACAGAATCACCTTGTCTAACAACAGGGCCTAAAGGCTCTTTTGAAATAGTTTCAGGTAAAACTATGTGGTCATCTGGAGCACTCAATTTAATTCTTTGAGCAGCTAAACCAGATTTGTCAGTAGTGTAAGTATCACATCTTCCAGCATCATAAGCAGCAACAACTTCGTCAGCTTTTTCAAAAGTTACTGGCTCATAAGAAATTCCTTTTGAATTAAAGAAGTCTCTCATGTTAAGTTCAGTTGTTGTTCCTAGGTTTGTACATGCAGAAATACCATTTTTGAAATCATTCACAGATGAATATCCTGAATTTTTTCTAACCATGAAACCTTGACCGTCATAGAAATTAACTCCTACGAAAGTAAGACCAATGTCAGCATCTCTAGATAGTGTCCAAGTCGTGTTTCTTGATAAGATATCAATCTCACCAGAAGTTAGAGCTGTAAATCTCTCTTTAGCACTTAGTGGTGTGAACTTAACTTTGTTCGCATCACCTAATACTGCAGCAGCAACTGCTCTACATACATCAACGTCAACACCAGTCCAATTTCCTGCAGCGTCAGCATTAGAAAATCCTGGTAGACCTTGAGAAACACCACATCTTACAAAACCTTTTTTCTGAGTGTTTTTAAGTGTTTTTGATTTCTTAGCAGCCATAGACTCTGTAGTAAAAGCAAACAACACAGCAACTACTGCAGCTAAAGAAGTCAATTGTTTTATCAATTTAAACATTATTTATTCCTCTTGTTTATTTATTTGTTAACAAATAATTCAAAATCGAATTTGAATTATGCTAAGTAAAGCAGAAACGCGGACCATCATCAATATTAAAAAAAGCTAAATAGATAGGTAAAAATGGCGCGCCCTGGAGGATTCGAACCTCCGACCCTCGGTTTAGAAAACCGATGCTCTATCCAGCTGAGCTAAGGGCGCAATTAATGATGTTATATAATATAAATTTAAGTTTTAAAAAGAAATTTTTTAGCAATTATTAAAATAGTTAACAACTCGACTCTGCCAATAATCATAAAGATTATCATGGTTAATTTTGAATAAGAGTTTAATTGAAAAAAATCAAAATTACTTAATCCATACATTGAAGAATTAACAGTATTCATTAGCGTTAGTATTGCCAGTTTAAAAGAATCTTCAAAATTAATATTGAAAATTGAAAGTAACGATGAAACTATAAATAATGAAATAATAAATATAATTATTGAAAGAAAATATTTATTTATATCTTTTTGCTCAATTTTAAAATCAACTAAAAGAGGTTTTGTATTAAAAATATTATTTGGCTTTGAATAAGAAAGTATTTCATTTATTGAATATTTAAATAAAAAATAAATTTTTAATAACCTTAATCCAGAACTAGTTGAAAAAAATGAACCCCCAACAACAACTATAATTAAAAAAACAAACCATAAGTTTGAAGGTGAATTATTTAAAGAAATTCCTATATTTGACATACTGCTTGTTAATGAAAACAAAATAGTCGAAAAGTTATAATTAAAATTAAAGAATACAAAAAAAATAACAACTAGAAATATAAAATATATAGAAAGATAAATATCTTCTGTAAAAAAATTTAATGTTTTATTTTTTAAAAATAAAATATTGTATATTAAGAATAGACTAAAATACGAAAATAGCATTAAAACAGAAAATGTTATTTCTTTTGTGTTTGTATTTATAATTGAACTTATATCATTTACAGGCAAAAAACCTCCTGATGAAATAATTGTCATAGCCAAATTAAATGAATCGAAAGTTCTGAGATTAATGAGTTTGAGTAATATAAATAATAATAAAGTTATACCTATATATAAAATAAGTATTTTAAGTGATTGTTTAAATGTTTCTGAATAATTAAATGAAATAAAATTAGTTAATGATTTTTTTAAATTATCATCAAAAATATCTATGAGTAATAAAATTGAAAAAAGAAAATATATTCCACCTATCCACTGAGATGTTGATCTCCATAAAATTAGGCTTTGATCTAAATGTTTTATGTTGTCAAAAATAGTAAAACCAGTTGAAGTAAAACCAGACATTGACTCAAAGTAACAATTTAAAAAAGAAACATTATAAATGCTAAAATAATATGGTATGGCAATTACAAGTGGTATTAAAAAGTAACCAACGATAACAGCAATAATTTTTGAATAAATATTAACTTTAATTTCGACTTTTTTTTTGATTAAGGAGTTAACTCCAATAATTAATGAAATTAATAATGTGTAAAAATAAGTGTTTATATTTAAATACAAATTAAAATAATAAGAATAGATAATATTAAAAAAAGATAAAATTGATAATAACAGAAAAAATATTCCTAAATAATTTAGGATAAATCTATTCATTTTACTAAACGGCGCTTAGTCTAAACATATTTTCAACTAAAGGAAGCTGGTCTCTTTTGGTTAAAAATACAACTATATCTTTTTTTTGAAAAACAAAATTTGACCTTGGAATTATAATTTCATTTTTTCTAAGAACAGCACCTACTCGTATCTCATCAGGTAAATTACTATTTTTTAATTCTTTATTTATCAACTCTGATGTTTCTATGATTTCAGCTTCTATAACTTCATATTCACCACTTAATATAGAATATGCATTTTCAATACTACCTTTATGTACATGTTTTAATATACTTGAAACCGTTGTCATTCTCGGATCAATTAAATCATCTATTTTTAATGATGATTGTAGTAATGAATAATTTGGTTTATTTATTAAAGCCATAGTTCTTTTTTCTTTAGAAAATTTTTCAACCAGGACACTGACCATCAAGTTATCTTCATCATCGTTAGTTAGAGCAATTACTGTTTCAACATCTTCTAAATTTACTTCCGCCAAAATATCTTCATCTAGACCATTTCCATTTATAACTATTGTATTATTTAGTTCATTAGCAATAAATTCTGCTCTTTCTTTGTCCTTTTCGATAATTTTTAATCGTGCATCTTCAAATGTATTTTCAACATTTTTTGCTAGATTAAAACCAATATTGCCACCACCAATTATCAAAATTTTATTAGATAGTTTTTCATTATGACCAAAAGCTCCTAGTGTTTCTTTTGTTTGGGAAGAATTTATTACTACATAAGCTTTATCATTTTTTTTCATAACATCATTTTTTTTTAAAAAAATGAATTTTTCATCTCTTATTACACCCAATATATTTGCATTTAGTTTTGGAAATTTTTGTGTAAGTTCATTAAGTTTAATATTGGCTATAGGGCAGGATTCTTCTATTAAAATTTCTAAAAGTTTAATTTTATTATCTGCAAATGGGATATTATCTAAAGCACCTGGGGATTCTAATTTACGTTGTATAGACTTGGCGATTTCTATTTCAGGGGAAATTATTACATCGATTGGTAAATTTTCTTTATTATATAATTTGGAAAATTTTGGATCTAAATAATTTTGAGATCTTATTCTGGCTATTTTTTTGGGTATATTGAATGCTGTATAAGCTATTTGGCATATTAGCATATTTATTTCATCATTTCTTGTAACCGCTATAATCATATCAGCTTCTGATCCATTAGCTTTTTCTAATATTGATGGATATGTTGCTTTACCAACTATAGCCTTAACATCTAGTGCTTCGTTAATTTTCTGTATATCTTCACTAGATTGATCAATAACGGTAACTGAGTGATTTTGCTCAGTTAATAATTTTGCAATGGTAAAGCCTACTCTGCCAGCTCCACATATAATTATATTCATTAATTTAAATCTTTAACTCCCAATAATTTTAATTTTCTATGTAGAGCTGATCTCTCCATTCCAACAAATTTCGCTGTTTTTGAGATATTTCCTCCAAATTTTTTCAATTGGGTTATTAAATACTCTTTTTCAAAGTTTTCTCTTGCCTCTCTTAAGGGGTATGACAAAGTTTCATTTAAAGTAAACTTTTTCTCACTATATTGAGTAAGTGATTCTTTTATTATATTTAAAATCTTTTCTTCATCTTTTCCTTGTGTCAAAATAGTAATTCTTTCAATTAAATTTCTTAACTCTCTTACATTACCAGGCCAATTGTAGTTAACTAAATAATTATTATTTTTAATGGTATACGGTTTAATATTATAATTATTGCAAATATTATTAATAAAATATTCTACTAAAATTGGTATATCTTCTGCTCTTTTTTTTAATGGAAGCAGATTAATATTAATAACGTTCAACCTATGAAATAAATCTTCCCTAAAATTACCATTATCTATTTCCCTATTAATTTCTTTGCTTGTAGATGAAATAATTCTTACATCAACATTTATATCGTGATTTCCGTTTATTCTTTTAAATTTTTGATCAATTAATATTCTCAAAATTTTAGATTGGGTTTCTAGAGCTATTTCTGTAATTTCGTCAATTAAAAGTATTCCTCCAGATGCTTTTTCTAATGCACCGTAAGAAATTGAACCATCACTTTTTTCTTCACCTAACAATTCTTTTTCATAAGATTTAGAATCTAGTAATGCACCATTAATTATAATAAATGGATTTTTAGATCTCTTAGAATTTTTATAAATATTTCTTGCTACTAATTCTTTTCCACTACCTGTCGGGCCAGATATAAAAATTCTACTTTGTGACTCAGCAAGTTTCGAAATTTGCTCTCTAACGGAGTTTATATTACTGCTAATACCAACAAGTTCGAAAGTATGAAATAATTTATGTTCTAAATTCTTATTCTCATTTTTAAGATTAAAATTTTCAACTGCTCTTTTAACAAAATTTAACAATCTTTCTTTATCAAATGGTTTTTGAATAAATTCAAATGCACCAGATTTCAATGAATTAACTGCCATATCTATGTTGGCGTGCCCTGATATAATTATTACTGGAACATCTTTGTTTTTCTTTTTAATATGATTTAAAAGTTCTATTCCATCCGTATCACCTTTGTCTAGTTTTACATCTATAATAGCAACATCTGGAATTTTTTTATCAATCTCTAGCAGCGCCTGATTATAGTTTGCCGCTAATCTTGTTTTATAACCAGCTTCTAAAATTAATTCGTTTAAAATTAATCTTATATCCGAATTATCATCTATGATTAATATTTCAGCTGACATTGTTAATTGGTAATAATATTTCTATTTTTGCACCAGATTTTGTATTTTTAAAAGTAATTGAACCATTATGATCATTTATTATCTTACTAACTATTGATAGTCCTAATCCCGATCCTTCTTTTTTTGTAGTATA
>CACDKW010000006.1 GCA_902553465.1 uncultured Pelagibacteraceae bacterium
TTTTTCTTTACTCTTAACATATCTAGAATTGGTATTCCTTCAGTTATACATACAATTAATTCAATAGAAGCCTCAATAGCCTCTATGATAGCAGAGGCGGCAAATTTAGCAGGAACATAAATCATAGAAGCATTTGCCTCTGTTTTTTCTTTTGCTTCTTTTACAGAATTAAAAACTGGTTTTGAAAGATGTGTTTGACCACCTTTTTTTGGAGTTACTCCTCCAACCAAATTAGTTCCATATTTAATTGCTTGTTCAGAGTGAAATGTTCCATGATTTCCTGTGAAGCCTTGGCATATTACTCTAGTATTTTTATTAACTAAAATTGACATTTTATTTTATTGCTTGAACTATTTTTTTTGCAGCATCAGATAAATCTGAAGCAGATATAATTTTTAAACCTGAATTATCTAGGATTTTTTTTCCTTCTTCAAATTTAGTTCCTGCCAATCGAACAACCAAAGGAACTTCAATTTTAATTTCTTTAGCTGCATCTACAACTCCTTGTGCTAAAATATCACATCTCATTATACCTCCAAAAATATTTATCAAAATTCCTTTTACATTTGTATCTGATAAAATTATTTTAAATGCTGCTGAAACTTTTTCTTTAGAAGCTCCTCCGCCAACATCTAAAAAATTTGCTGGTTCTTCTCCTTGCAATTTTATTATATCCATTGTTGCCATTGCTAAACCAGCACCATTAACCATACATCCAATACTGCCTTCTAATTTGATATATGATAAATCGTATTTGCTTGCTTCTATTTCTATTTTTTCTTCCTCATTAAAATCTCTTAGCTTTAAGATTTCTGGATGTCTAAATAATGCATTATCATCAAAGCTCATTTTTGCATCTAAACAAACAATTTTATTTTCTTTTGTTAAAATTAATGGATTTATTTCAACAAGATTAGCATCTAGCTCAACAAACATTTTGTATATTGATTTAATTAAATTTGTAGCCTGCTTTTTTGCATCTAAATTTAAATTAAATATTTCTATAATTTTTTTACAATCTTCATCGGATATTTTTTTTTCTAAGTTAACATTGGTAGTTATAATTTTTTTTGGGTTATTTTTTGCTACCTCTTCAATATCCATTCCACCTTGATCACTTGAAATAAATGTAATCTTAGAACTTGCTCTGTCAACCAAACATGAAAGATAAAATTCTTTATCAATTTTTGAAGATGACTCAACATAAAGCCTTTTGACATTTCTTCCTTGAGGTCCCGTTTGGTGGGTAATCAAATTTTTTCCTAACATTTCTTTAGCTGCTACACCCAATTCTTCTATTGTATTAATGATTTTTATTCCTCCTGCCTTTCCTCTTCCACCGGCATGAATCTGTGCTTTTAAAACTAATTTTTCTGTTTTTAGTAACTTTGCTTTTTCTAATAATTCTTCTACTGAGTGTGAAAAAACACCATCTGGTACAGCTGCTCCATATTTTTTTAAAATTTCTTTAGCTTGGTGCTCGTGAATATTCATTATTATTTAGAAAGATCTTTATCAATTGCTGAAGCTGCTTCCCATAACTTTTTAACTGCATCTATTGAGTGCATAAATTGACTTTTTTCTTTTTCATCTAAGCTTATTTCTTCTATCTTTTCTACACCATTCTTTCCGATAATTACTGGAACTCCTGCAAAAATGTTTTTTACACCATATTCACCATTAAGATGAACGGCGCAAGGAAGTAATTTTTTTTCATCTCTTAAATATGCTTCAGCCATTTGAACACCTGCTGCCGCTGGAGCATAAAATGCAGAACCTTTTTCCAAATATTTAACAATTTCCGCACCTCCATCTCTTGTTCTTTGATTAATTTCTTCTAATCTTTCTGATGATAATTTGCCCTCTTTAACTAAATCTAATAATGGTTTACCTGAAACTTTTGTGAATCTTGGTAATGGAACCATTGTATCTCCATGGCCTCCCATAACCATTGCTTCTATTTCTCTAACAGGAATTTTAAGTTCAAGTGACAAAAATAATTTAAATCTTGAACTATCCAATATTCCTGCCATACCCACAACTTTATTTGCTGGAAGTGCTGAGTATTTTTGAAATGCCATCACCATAACATCTAATGGATTAGTGATGCATATAACAAATGCATTTGGTGCATTTTTTTTTATACCTTCTGCTACCTGTTTTATAATTTTTAAATTTATTCCTAATAAATCATCCCTGCTCATGCCTGGTTTTCTTGGAACACCTGCGGTTATAATAATTACATCAGAGTCTTTAATATCTTCGTAATTATCAGTTCCAGATAATTTAACATTAAAACCATCAACTGATGATGATTGAGCTATATCTAATGCTTTTCCTTTAGCAATACCACTTGCAACATCAAACATAACAACCTCATCTGCTAGTTCCTTTAAGCCAATTAAATGTGCGAGTGTTCCACCAATTTGCCCAGCACCTATTAATGATATTTTTTTTGACATTTTTTTTACTTCATTGTTGGCATAACAAATTCAGGATCTGATCTTATTCCAGATGGCCATCTTGAAGTTATTGTTTTAAGTTTTGTATAAAATCTTACACCTTCTACACCATGCATATGTTGATCTCCAAATAATGATCTTTTCCATCCACCAAAACTATGAAATGCTACTGGAACAGGTATAGGTATATTTATACCAACCATTCCAATTTTAATATTACTAGCAAATGTCCTTCCAACATCTCCGTCTCTAGTGTATATACTCGTTCCATTACCAAACTCATGGTTATTAATTAAATTTGTAGCTTCATCAAAATCTTTAACTCTAACCACCGAAAGTACTGGTCCAAAAATTTCTTCTTTATAAATTCTCATATTTTCTTTTACATGATCAAACAAACATCCACCTATGTAGTAACCATTTTCATAGCCTTGTAATTTTAAATTTCTTCCATCAACTACTAATTTTGCTCCTTCTTTAACTCCTAGATCAACATAACCCTTTACTTTTTCTAAATGTTCTTTTGTGACTAATGGCCCCATTTCGGATTTTTTATCCATACCCGGGCCAACTTTTAGTGCTTCAACTTTTTTTGACAATTCATTAACTAAATTATCTCCAATATTTCCAACTGCGACTGCGACTGACTGAGCCATACATCTTTCACCAGCAGATCCATAAGCTGCACCCATTAAACCATTAACAGCTTGGTCTAAATCACAATCAGGCATCACAACACAATGATTTTTTGCTCCTCCCAAAGCTTGAACTCTTTTTTCATTTTTTGCTGCATTCTCATATATATATTTTGCAATCGGAGTTGATCCCACAAAACTTACAGCTTTAATATCTTTGTTAGTCAAAATTGCATCAACTACTTCCTTATCACCATTGATTACATTAAATACACCATCCGGTAATCCAGCTTCTTGAAATAACTCTGCTAATTTAATTGAAATAGATGGATCTTTTTCTGATGGTTTTAATACAAAAGTATTTCCACAAGCAATAGCCATTGGAAACATCCACATTGGAACCATCGCTGGAAAATTAAAAGGAGTTATACCTGCACAAACACCAAGTGGTTGCCTAATTGACCAACTGTCAATATCAGTTCCAACGTTTTCCGTAAATTCTCCTTTTAAAACTTGAGGAATTCCACAAGTAAATTCTACTACTTCAAGTCCTCTTATTAATGAACCTTTTGCATCTTCATATACTTTGCCATGTTCAGAAACTATCATTTTTGTTAATTCGTCAGAATTTTTTTCTATCAATTCTTTAAATTTAAACATAATTCTTGCTCTTTGAATTGGTGGTTTCAAAGACCATGTCTCAAAAGCTTTTTTTGCTAAATCTACAGCTCCATCTAAATCTGATTTTGAACCTAAAATTACTTCTGACTCTTGTTCTCCAATTGCTGGATTAAATACTTTTCCTTTTCTATCAGATTTTCCTGGAATTATTTTTCCATTTACAAAATGTTGAATTAAATTCATGCTAAAAATTATTTAATTAAGTAATTAACCTGTTGCAAGCATTTTTTTTATAGATGCAATTGCTTTTGCAGGATTTAAGCCTTTTGGACATGCATTAGTACAATTCATAATAGTATGACATCTATAAAGCTTAAGTTCATCTGCAACTTTCTTCAATCTCTCTTTTCTATCTTCGTCTCTACTGTCTATTATCCATCTGTAAGCTTGTAATAAAACTGCTGGTCCTAAATATTTGTCACCATTCCACCAATAGCTAGGGCAAGAAGTAGAACAACATGCACACATTATACATTCATATAATCCATCTAATTTAGAACGATCCTCAATTGATTGTAAGTTTTCTTTCTTTTGATCTTTTTTTGAAATTTTTAACCAGGGCTCAACCGACTCGTACTGTTTATATAAGATGCTTAAATCTCCAATTAAATCTTTTTGAACTTTTAAATGAGGCAAAGGATAAATATTAATATCGCCTTTAATTTCTTTATGAGGTTTTGTACAAGCTAACCCATTTTTCCCATCCATATTCATTGCACAAGAACCGCAGACACCGTGTGCACAAGATCTTCTGTATGAAATTGATGGATCTATTTCATTTTTAATTTTATTTAAAAGATCTAATACTTTTGATGGACAATTATCCATATCAACTTCATATGTATCTATACGAGGATTTTCACCACTCGAAGGATCCCATCTATAAATATTAACTTTTCTAATATTTTTTGAACCAGTTTTATCTTTATAATATTCACCTTTTTGAACTTTAGAATTTTGAGGTAAATTTATTTGTACCATTAATAAACTCTTTCTTGAGGTGGAAAATATTGTACATCATTTGTTAATGTTGATCTATGTACATCTCTATAAGAAATTTTTGTTTTACTACCATTACACCAAGATAATGTATGTTTCATAAAGTTATTATCATCCCTTTTAGGATGATCTTCTCTTGCATGAGCTCCTCTACTTTCTTTTCTTTCATATGCAGAGTCTAATGTAACTATTGCTTGTCTAATTAAGTTATCAAATTCTAAAGTTTCAACTAAATCAGTATTAAAAATTAAAGATTTATCTTTTACTGATATTGAATCCATTCCTTCATAAGATTTCCTTATTTCTTCTACTCCTTCTTTTAAAGTTTTTTCAGTTCTAAATACTGCACATTTTGACTGCATAGTTCTTTGCATAGCTAATCTTAGATCGGCAGTTCTATTAGTCCCATTTCCATTTCTTAACTTTTCAAATCTATCTAAGCATTTATCAGTTTCTGAGTCTGAGATTGCCTCATGTGGGGTTCCTGGTTTTACTAATTCTGCAGCTCTTTTTGCTGCAGCTCTTCCAAAAACTACTAGATCAATTAATGAATTTGATCCCAACCTGTTAGCTCCATGAACAGAAACGCATGCGGCTTCACCTATTGCCATCAGTCCTGGTACAACTTTCTCAGATCCATTAACTGTTAAAACTTCAGCTTTATAATTTGTTGGAATGCCTCCCATATTATAATGTACTGTAGGAACCACTGGTATCGGTTCCTTAGTTACATCAACATCTGCAAATAATCTTGAAGATTCTGAAATTCCAGGAAGTCTTTTCTCAATTACTTCTGGATCTAAATGATCTAAATGAAGATGGACATGATCTTTTTCTTTTCCAACTCCTCTTCCTTCATTAATTTCAACTGCTATTGATCTACTTACCACATCTCTAGATGCAAGATCCTTGGCCTTAGGAGCATATCGCTCCATAAATCTTTCTCCTTTGGAATTTAATAAATAACCTCCTTCACCTCTAACACCTTCAGATATTAATGTACCATGACCATAAATTCCTGTTGGATGAAATTGAACAAATTCCATATCTTGCAAAGGTAAACCAGCTCTTAAAACCATAGCATTACCGTCACCTGTACAAGTATGAGCAGATGTGGATGAGTAATATGTTTTTCCATATCCACCAGTTGCAATAATTGTTATATGAGATCTAAATCTATGAATAGTTCCATCATTTAAATTCCAAGCAATTAAACCTTTGCACTCTCCATCTTTCATTAATAAATCTAAAGCAAAGTATTCAATAAAAAATTCTGTATTGTGCTTTAATGCTTGCCCATACATAGTATGCAATATTGCATGACCAGTTCTATCTGCAGCCGCACAAGTTCTTTGAACAGTTTCATTGCCATAATTTTTAGTCATTCCTCCAAAAGGTCTTTGATAAATTTTACCATCTTCTGTTCTACTAAATGGAACTCCATATCTTTCTAGTTCTAAAACAGCTCTTGGGGCCTCTTTACATAAATACTCAATGCAGTCCTGATCCCCTAGCCAATCTGAACCTTTGACTGTATCGTACATATGCCACCTCCAGTCATCTTCTCCCATATTTCCTAGGGCTGCAGAAATACCACCCTGTGCTGCTGAAGTATGGCTTCGAGTAGGAAAAACTTTTGATATACAGGCAGTTTTTAATCCAGCCTCACTAAGGCCAACTGCGGCTCTCAAACCTGCACCTCCAGCTCCAAGTACGACTACATCGTATTCATGTTCTATAATTTTGTATGAACTCATAAACTCAATCTAAATAATAAAAATAATGTTAATACAGGAATTATTATAGCAGATAAATATAGTAATTTGTTTGCGACATTTTTTAATTTTTCATTCTCAATATAATCTTCAAAAACCTCACTAATGCTTAATGCAGAATAAAAATAAGCAAAAATAATAAATAATGAGAAAATAAATTTTGATGGCTGACTAGTAAAAAATAATAATACTTCTTCATATGATTTGTCATAAAAAGAAACCAGATTAAGTAAAAACCATAATATTAAAGGAACTAATATTGCTGAACTTACTTTTAAAAAAATCCATTTTTTTGTAGCACCAATCATAAAATTATATTTTTTCCTAAAATTAAAATTGTAAAAATAAAAGATCCAAAGATAACTGCTAGACCAGTTATATTTGAAGTTTTTAGTTCAAAACCATATCCCAAATCCCAAAATAAGTGTCTAATTTCACATAACGCTTGAAAAGAAAAAGACCAAACTGTGCCAACAATAAAAAATTTACCAATGAAAGTTTCAAAAAAATTCTGCACTAATTCATAATTCGAGCTTCCTAAAAGTAAAAGTGATACCCAAAAGCAAATTAGAGTTATAATAATTATATTTATAATTCCTGTTATTCTATGAGAAATTGAAATTAAAGATGATATATGCCAATTATAAATTTGTATATGTGGTGATAAAGGATTTTTATCTTTCATGTAAATTTTTTTTAATTAAGCTTTCAGCAATTTCAACTGCATTTAATGCAGCACCTTTAAGTAAATTATCAGAAACTATCCATAAGTTTATAGTATTAGATTGAGAGTCATCTTTTCTTATTCTTGAAATAAATGTTTCATATTTGTTTTCTGCCTCGACAGGTGTCATGTATCCACCATCTTTCTGTTCATCAACAACCTTACACCCTGGAGATGAGGATAAAACATTTTTTATTTCATCTAAATTACATTTTTTATCAAATTCAACGTTGGCACTTATAGAGTGTGAAACAAGAACAGGTATTCTTACACAAGTTGATGTAATTTTAATTTTTTTATCTAAAATTTTTTTAACTTCATCAGAAGTTTTTTGTTCTTCTTTGGTGTAACCATTTTCTAAAAAACTATCAATATGTGGAATAATATTAAAAGCTATTTGTTTTGTAAAATATTCAGATTTTAAATTTTTATTATTAAAATAATCTTGAGTCTGAGATAAAAGCTCATCCATTGGAGCTTTGCCTGCTCCGGAAACAGATTGATAAGTTGATATAACAATTCTCTTAACTGAATATAAATCATGCAAAGGTTTTATCGCAACAACAAGTGGTATCACCGAACAATTTGCATTTGCGATTATATTTTTATTTTTAACATGAGCCAGTTCTTTCGAATTCACTTCGGGTACTATTAAAGGAATATCGGGATCTTTTCGAAAAAATTTTGAATTATCGATCACTATAGTTTTTTCAGCCGCTTTATGAGCCCATTTTTCCGCTACAACACTTCCTGCAGCAAAAAAAGCAATTGTTACTTTTGAAAATTCAAATTTTTCTAAATCTATAACAGTATGTTCTTTACCCTTAAAATTAATTTTTTGTCCTGAACTTTTTGATGAAGCAATTAAATACAATTCAGAAATCGGAAAGTTTTTATTTTCCAAAACTTCTATTATTTTTCTTCCAACATTTCCCGTTGCACCTACTATTGCTATATTCATGATGATTTAGTTATACTAAATGAAAGGTAAATCGCAAACTTTTCCCTCAAAAACACTATCATTTATTGATATTTTAAATGTTTGAGAAACTTTAAAATAAGGCTTATTCAACATCGCAATACCAATCACTTTTTTAAAATGTGGTGAATAAGTACCCGATCTTAGATCTCCTATTTTTTGATTTTTTTCATTAATAAGTTCAATTGATTTTGAAACATTTATTTCTTTTGCATCAATTATTACTCCCATCAACTTTCTATTAATTCCTTTCTTACTAACTTCTTTTAGTTTTTCTTTTCCGAGAAAATCAATCTCTGAGTCTAGATTAACATATTTATCTAATCCACACTCAAGTGGATTATCATCATTATCCATATCATTACCATATGAAAGTAAGGCGCTTTCAATTCTCTCAATTAAATTTGGACATCCAGCTTTAATATTAAAACTTTTCCCAACTTCAAATAATTTATCATATAAAGAAAGACCTGATTTTGTATTTTCAACATAGATCTCATAACCTCCTTGTTTTGACCACCCTGATCTAGCAATTAAATGTTTTGCTCCATCAAATTCAAAATAATCAAAACCAAAAAATTTCATTTCTGTAATTTTTTTCCCAAATATTTTTTCCATAAGATTAAAAGATTTGGGCCCTTGTACTGCTAATATATCAACATTTGGTTCAAATATTTTAACATCAAATTTTTTTCCAATTGCCAAGCCTTTTGCAAATAAAATAACATCTGAATCTGCTATTGAAATCCACCATCTATCTTCAGCAAGTTTTAAAATTACTGGATCATTTATTAAACCTGCTTTATCATCTATAATTGGACAATAATAACATCTTCCTACTTTAGATTTTGAAAGATCTCTACAAGTCATTAACTGAACTAATTTTGCAGAATCTTTTCCTGAAATTTCAACTTGTCTTTCCCCTGCAACATCCCAAACTTGTACATTTTCTTTAAGATGATGATATGAATCTTCTAAAGAGCCGAAGGCTGCTGGTAAAAGCATATGGTTATAAGATGTATAAGCAGTCACACCTTGCTTTTCAATTCTTGATGTATAAGGGGTACTTCTAAGTCTTCTTGATCTTGCTATTGAATAATTTTTCATATTTTTTAAAATTTATTATTCTTTAGCCTTTTTTCTTAGCTCAAATTTTTGAATTTTTCCTGTTGATGTTTTAGGTAGATCACAAAACTCTATTTTTTTAGGTACTTTAAAGCCTGCTAAAGTTTCTTTACAAAAATCTATTAATTCTTTTTCAGTAACACTTTTATCTTTTACTTTTTCAATAAATGCGCAAGGAACCTCTCCCCATTTTTCGTCCGGTTTTGCAACAACTGCTGCAATAGAGACAGATGGGTGTTTGGCTAAAGTATTTTCAATTTCAATAGAAGAAATATTTTCTCCACCGGATATTATTATATCTTTAGATCTATCCTTTATTTTTATATAACCATCAGGATTAGTGACTGCTAAATCTCCAGAATGAAACCATCCATTTGCCATTGCTTTTTCTGTAGCATTTTTGTCTTTAAAATAGCCCTTCATTACAATATTTCCTCTTATCATAATTTCTCCAATTGTTTTTCCATCCTTCGGAACAGGTTTCATTGTTTCAGGATCCATAACCATAGCATCTTCTGTATTTGGATACCTTACTCCTTGTCTAGCTTTAATTTCATTTTTTTTATCTTCATCGTAAGAATTCCATTCATCATTCCAAGCACATTGCAAAATATGTCCGTAAGTTTCTGTAAGTCCATAAACATGCATTACCTCAAATCCTAATGCTTCCATTTTTTTAAATATTATACTTGGAGGAGGGGCTCCTGCGGTTAAAACATAAACTTTGTGATTTAATTTTTTTCTATCAGATTCAGCTGCTCCAGTTATCATATTTAAGACAATTGGCGCTCCACCAAAATGGGTAATTTTATGTTTTTCTATCAATTCGAATATTTTTTTTATATCTATGGCCCTTAAGCATATTGTTTTTCCATTTAACATTGGAATTGTCCATGGATAGCACCACCCATTACAATGAAACATAGGAACAACTGTTAAAAAATTTAATCTATTTGGCATATTCCATGCAACTGCACTACCAGTAGACATCAAATATGAACCTCTATGGTGATAAACCACACCTTTAGGATTTCCGGTTGTTCCTGACGTATAACTTAGAGATATTGCTTTCCATTCATCTTTTGGCCTTTTCCAAATATAATTATCATCTCCTGAATTTAAAAATTCCTCATATTCTTTATCACCAATTTTTTTTAATAAAGACTGGTCTGCAAAATTATCCTGAATATCTATAATTATTGGCTTTGATTTAATTTGACTTAATGCCTTTTCAATAATTGAATGAAGCTGTCTATCTACAATTAAAACTTTTGCTTCACTATGTTCTAAAATATATGCAACAGTTTTTGCATCCAATCTACTATTGATTGTATTTAAAACTGCTCCTGTCATAGGAACTGAATAATGGGCTTCAAATATTTCTGGAGTATTAAATGCCATTACAGAAACAGTATCACCTTCACCAATTCCAATTTTTTCTAATGCGCTAGCAAACTTTATACATCTTTTATAAACTTCGGTCCAAGTATAACTTTTATCCTCATACACTAGAGCTTCATAGTTTGGATAAATATCTTTCGCTCTTTCTAAAAAACTCAGTGGTGTTAGTGGAACGAAATTTGCATCATTTTTATCAAGATTTTTTTCGTAATTATTCATAATTATTTAAAATTAAAATTCATTATATATTCGCTTCCGGTAGCGGCTGTTTTAAAATGATTTTCCACCCTTGGCAACACTCTTTTAAAATAAAATTTTGCAGTTTGGATTTTATCTTCATAAAAACCTTTATTACTATCATAATCTTTAAAGCTAACCTCTAAAACTTTTATCCATGCGTGTGCTATTGAAACAAATCCCAACGCCTTTAAATAATCATTACATGCAGCACTAGCATCGTCTTTTGAATTTTGTATTTTTTCTTTGATCCATGATGTAAAATTATTTAGTATTTCTATATGAACATTTAAATCTTTAATAAAGGGTTTAATTTTTTCGTCTTTAATATTGCATTCACTTTTAATCATATTTAAATATTTATTAATTATATCTCCATTTTTATTGACTAATTTTCTAAATACTAAATCTGCAGCTTGAACAGAATTTGTTCCCTCATAAATTGGTGTAATTCTATTATCCCTATATAATTGTTCAATACCTTGATCTTTTGTGTAACCATAACCTCCATAAACTTGCATTGCTTCGCTTGTTATTTCCATTCCTAAATCTGTAAACATTGTTTTGACCACAGGAGTCATTAATGAAACAAAGTCAGATGCCTCTTGTCTAACTTTTTTATCCTCATGATTAAGACTCACTTCTGTTTGCTGAGATAACCAAAAACACAATGCTCTTTCTCCTTCAATTATAGACTTCATATTTAATAAAGATTTTCTAATATCAGCATGATCAATTATATAATCAGCACCATTTGTAGATTTACTATTATTTGCTTTTCCTTGCTTTCTTTCTTTCGCATAACTTAAAGAATTTTGATAAGCAATTTCAGAAATACCTAGCCCTTGAATTCCAACAACAATTCTTTCTAAATTCATCATTGTAAACATAGCATTTAGTCCTTTGTTCTTTGGTCCTATCATATATCCAACTGCATCATCAAAATTTAATACACATGTTGCTGAGCCCTTAATTCCCATTTTACTTTCAATTGATCCAGTAGAAATTCCATTTCTAGATCCTATTGATCCATCATTATTTACTTTAAACTTAGGAACTAAAAATAAACTAATACCTTTTGTACCTTTTGGAGAGTCGGTTGCTCTTGCTATAACTAAATGAATTATATTTTCAGTTAGATCATGATCTCCTGAAGTAATAAATATTTTTTGACCATTTATTTTAAAAGTTCCATCAGATTGTTCTTCAGCTTTTGTTTTTAATAGTCCCAAATCCGTTCCACAAACTGGTTCTGTTAAGCACATCGTTCCACTCCATTTACCCTCAACCATTTTGGGTAAATATTTATTTTTTATTTCTTCAGTTGCATGATGATGGATACAGTTATATGCACCTATGCTTAGTTCACTGTATAGTTTAAAAGAGAGACTTGCAGATGAAAGCATTTCATCAAAAAAAGCACTTACAGTTTTAGGCATACCTTGTCCTCCATACTTAGGATCACATGAAAGAGATGTCCATCCATCCTCTATAAACTTGGTATATGCCTCTTTATAACCTGGAGGAGTTCTTACAACTCCATTTTCTAAAACGGTAGGATTTTCATCTCCAGATTTAGCAAGAGGTAAAATTATGTTTTGATTTATTTTAGCAGCTTCATCTAATATATTTTTTACTAATTCAGAATTAACTTCCTTATATTTTTCTATTTCATTATAATTTTTATTATTTCTTAACTTGTCGAAAAGAAACATCATATCTTCTATTGGAGCATTATAAATTGGCATTTTATAACTTTAGAATAATTGATTAGTTATTGCAATTTTGAAATTATCGCATCACCCATTTTAGATGTTGATACTTCTTTTGTTCCTTTGGACAAAATATCTTTAGTTCTAAGTCCTTCATCCAAGACGCTTTGTACAGCTTTTTCCAGTGCATCTGCTTCTTTATCTAAATTAACGGAATATCTTAAAGCCATTGCAAAACTTAATATTGTTGCAATTGGATTCGCTATACCTTGTCCGGCTATATCAGGCGCTGAACCATGTATAGGTTCATACATTGCTCTAATTTTACCATCTTTATTTTTTGCTCCCAAAGATGCGGATGGCAATAAACCTAAAGAACCAGTTAACATAGATGCTTGGTCAGATAACATATCTCCAAACAAATTATCTGTAACTATCACATCGAATTGTTTAGGATTTCTAAGTAATTGCATAGCACAGTTATCCGCAAGCATATGATTTAATTCTACATCTTTAAACTCTTTATCATGTAGTTCTTGAACCTCTTCTTTCCAAAGTAAACCTGCTTCCATTACATTCGATTTTTCACATGATGTCACTTTATTTTTTCTTTTTTTGGCTAAATCAAAAGCAACTCTTGCAACTCTTTGGATTTCACTTGTAGTATAACTATGAGTATTAATTCCTTTTCTCTCTCCGTTATCAATTGGTTTAATTCCTCTTGGTTCACCAAAATAAATTCCGCCTGTAAGCTCCCTAACAATCATAATATCTAATCCTGAAACAATTTCAGGTTTAAGAGTTGAGGCGTCCACTAATTGTTTAAAGCATATTGCTGGTCTTAAATTTGCAAATAGTTTAAGTTCTTTTCTTAATTTTAATAAAGCTCTCTCAGGCTTTTTTGAAAACTCTACATCATCCCATTTAGGACCTCCTACTGCACCTAAAATTACGGCTTCACACTCTAAGGCTTTATAAAAAACTTCATCAGTAATAGGAGTTCCATGTTTATCAAATGAAGCTCCTCCAGCTAAATCTTCATCTATTTCAAAATCTAATGATTTATTTTTGTTAAACCATTGAATAATTTTTTTAACTTCTCCCACAACTTCTGGTCCTATTCCATCACCTGGTAATAATAAAAATTTTCTTTTTTTAACTTTAATCATTTAATATCCATGGTTTAGATGATTTTAATTTTTTTTCAAAAGATTCAATTTTTTCAGATTTTTCTAATGATAGTGCAATATCATCTAATCCCTCAAGCAAACATTTTTTTTTAAATTGGTCTAAGTCGAATTTAATTTCATTATTTCCAAAAATAACTTTTTGCTCATTTAAATCTATTTTGATCTCTTCTTTTCTTAAGGAATACTCAGAAATTTGTTTAATTTTTTCCTCATCAATTTTAATTGGTAATATCCCGTTTTTAAAACAATTATTATAAAAAATATCTGCATAACTTGAGCTAATCACACATGTAATTCCAAAATCAAGTAATGCCCATGGCGCATGCTCTCTGGAAGAGCCACATCCAAAGTTTTTTCCAGCAATTAAAATTTTGGACTGATTAAATGGCTTTTGATTTAAAACAAAATCTTTTATCTCATTCCCTTCGTCATCATACCGCATTTCAAAAAACAAATTTTTTCCAAGACCAGTTCTTTTTATTGTTTTTAAAAATTGTTTAGGAATTATCATATCTGTATCAATATTAACTATTGGTAGATATGCAGGAATACTAGTAAGTTTATTAAACTTTTGCATTAATTTTGATACTTTCTAACATCATCTAAATTTCCTGAAATTGCAGCTGCTGCTGCCATACCTGGGCTAACTAAATGCGTTCTACCACCTCGTCCTTGTCTTCCTTCAAAGTTTCTATTTGAAGTAGAGGCACATCTTTCACCTGGTTTTAATTTATCAGCGTTCATTGCTAAACACATAGAACATCCTGGCTCTCTCCACTCAAAACCTGAATTTATAAAAATTTTATCTAGCCCTTCTTGTTCGGCTTTTTCTTTAACTAGTCCTGAACCTGGAACAACCATTGCATTAACATGTTTTGCTATTTTCTTATCTTTCAATATTTTTGCTGCTTCTCTTAAATCTTCAATTCTACCATTCGTACAGCTGCCAATAAAAACCTTATCAATTTTAATATCTTTAACTGAAACATCGGAATTTAAACCCATATATTTTAATGATCTTTCTATTGAGTTTTTTTTATCTGGATCAGTTTCATTTTTTGGGTTTGGTACTTTTCCATCAATTGTAACTACATCTTGAGGTGAAGTTCCCCAAGTAACCATTGGTTTAATATCTTTTCCCTCTAAATTTATTTCTTTATCAAAATTTGCTCCTTGATCAGATTTAAGATTACTCCAATATTCTAAAGCTTTTTCCCATCTATCTCCTTTTGGAGACATTGGTTTATCTTTTAAGTAATCAAAAACTTTTTGGTCGGGTTGAATTAAACCTGCTCTTGCTCCACCTTCTATTGTCATATTGCAAATGGTCATTCTATTCTCTACGCTTAAATTAGAAATTAAATCACCTGCATATTCAATTACGTAACCTGTACCTCCAGCCGTTCCAATTTTTCCTATAATTTGCAAAATTACATCTTTTGAAGTTACTCCAATAGGTAATTTTCCATTGACGTTAATTCTAAAGTTTTTTGATTTTTTTTGAACTAAAGTTTGTGTGGCTAATACATGTTCGACTTCTGAAGTTCCAATTCCAAAAGCTAAAGCTCCAAATGCTCCATGAGTTGCTGTATGACTATCACCACAAACAATAATGGTTCCAGGTTGAGTAAAACCTTGCTCTGGACCAATTATATGAACTATTCCCTGTCTTTTATCATTCATTCCAAAAATCTGAATTCCAAATTCTTTACAATTTGAATCTAAAGTGTCGACTTGTATTTTTGACTCTTTATCTGAAATTCCTTTTGTTCTATCAGTTGTCGGAACATTATGATCTGCTACAGCTAAAGTAAGTTTGGGTTGTCTTACTTTTCGATTTGAACTTCTTAAACCTTCAAATGCTTGAGGACTAGTTACTTCATGAATTAAATGTCTATCAACAAAAAGTAATGAAGTTCCATCTTCTTGTTGATGAACAAGGTGTTCGTTCCAAATTTTATCGTAAATTGTATATGGCATTTAGAAAAAAATTATTTTTTTTCTTCAGGAGTATCTTTTTTAGTTTCTTCTTTTTTTGTTTCAGCCTTAGGTTTTTCTAGTTTTTCTTCTGAAGTTTTTGGTTTATCTGCAGTTTTTTCTTCAACAACTGGTGCTAAATTTTCTTCAGTAACTTCTTCAGGTTTCGATTCAACATCAATACCTATTTTCTTTTTTATTTTCTCTGTAATTCTAGCTGATTTACCTGTTCTATCTCTTAAATAATAAAGTTTAGCTCTTCTAACTTTTCCAGATCTAATAACCTTTATTGAATTCACAATAGGACTATATAAAGCAAAAGTTCTTTCAACTCCTTCTCCAAAAGATATTTTTCTTACTGTAAATGATGAATTTAAATCTCTATTTTTTTTTGCTATACAAACACCTTCAAAATATTGAATTCTATCTCTTTTTCCTTCTGTAATCTTAACACCCACTTTAATTATATCGCCGGGAAAAAAGTCTGGAAGTTTTTTTTCTGCAGAAATTTTCTTAACATTTGCAATGTTTATTTCTTCAATAGTTTTCATGTTTAAATTTATCAAATTAATTCTTTTTATATTTTTGCCACAAATCAGGTCTTCGGTCGCGTGTTATAGCCTCAGATTGAGATAAACGCCAGTCTTTAATTTTAGCATGATCGCCAGATAATAATACATCTGGAACTGTTTTTTCTTCCCAAATTTGAGGTTTTGTATATTGAGGATACTCTAAAAGTCCATTCTCAAAGCTTTCTTCTTCCGTTGATGTTTCGTTTCCAAGTACCCCAGGTAATAATCTTATGATGGCATCTAACATAACAAATGCAGCACTTTCCCCACCAGACAATATAAAGTCACCTATACTTACTTCTTCAATATTTCTAGATTCTATAACTCTTTGATCTACACCTTCAAAATGTCCACATATCAAGTTGACAGTTTCTTCATTAGAAATTTTTTTTGCCATTTCTTGGTTAAATAATTTACCCCTAGGACTTAAATAAATAATTTTTTCCTTAGTTTTCAAATTTTTGTCTAAAGAATTTGCAAGAACATCTGGCTTAATTAACATTCCAGATCCTCCACCATAAGTAGTGTCATCAACTGTCTTATGTTTGTCAGTTGCATAATCTCTAATATTTATTGTTTCTAGTTTCCATATTTTTTCAGCTAATGCTTTGCCGTAAAGACCTTTTCCTAAAGGTCCTGGAAAAAATTCTGGATAAAGGGTAAATATTCGAGCAAACAACATTTTTATTTTTTTACCTCAGATTTAGGAGCATCAGCTTTTTTCTCTTCTGCTTTAGGAGCATCAGCTTTTTTCTCTTCTGCTTTAGGAGTATCAGTTGAAGCTTCACTTTTTGCTTCTCCTTCTTCTTTTTTTCTATCTTTTTTTGGTATAGCTTTTTGCGGATTATTACCCTTTGCAGGCATTTCCATCATTTTGTTTTCACCAAGAATTCTTGCTACTCTTGTTGTAGGCTGAGCACCTTGGCTTAACCAATATTTAATTCTTTCCTCCTCTAATCCTACTCTTTCTTTTTTCTCTTTTGGAAGCAAGGGATTAAAAAAACCAAGTTTTTCAATAAACCTTCCATCTCTTGCAAACCTACTGTCTGCTACTACAATTTTATATACGGGTCTTTTTTTTGTTCCTCCCATAGATAATCTAAGTTTTAACATTTATTCTCCTTTTATTATTTTAGTTGATTAAAAAGCTCTGGAGGTATTCCTTTATCTGTCATACCTTTCAGGTTTCCTTTTGACATCTTTTTCATCATTTCAGACATCATTTTAAATTGTTTTAACAATTTATTGATAGTGGCCACGTCTGTTCCAGAGCCATTAGCAATTCTTTTTCTTCTAGAACCATCAATAATTTTTGGGTTTTCTCTTTCTTTTTTTGTCATCGATAAAATTATTGCTTCATTTTGAGAAATAATTGATTCATCAATTCCAGCTTGGTCCATTTGAGATTTTACTTTTGAAACTCCAGGAAGAAAAGACATGACACCTTCAATTCCACCCATCTTTTTCATTTGTCTTAACTGAGTTAAATAATCTTCCATGGAAAAACTACCTTTTTTTAAATTTTCTTCTGTTTTCTTTAAATTTTCCTCGCTTAGATCTTGAGATGCTTTTTCTACAAGAGAAACAATATCTCCCATGCCAAGAATTCTATTTGCAATTCTATCAGGATGGAAAACTTCTAGATTTTCGATTTTTTCTCCAATACCTAAAAATTTAATAGGAACATTTGAAACATATTTCATGCTTACTGCAGCTCCCCCTCTAGCATCTCCATCTGCTCTTGTTAAAACTATACCTGTAAGATTTACAGTATTTTTAAATTCTTTTGCTACTTCAGCAGCAACTTGTCCTGTTAAAGAGTCTGCAACAAGAAATGTTTCTGTTGGTTTAATTATACTTTCTATTTGCTTAATCTCACTCATCATTTGAAGATCAATTTGAGTACGTCCTGCAGTATCAAATAAAATTATCTCAGCTCCGTTTAAGTTTGCTGCACTAATTGCTCTTCTACAAATATCTGCCGGTAATTGTCCTTCGATAATTGGTAATGTTAAAATATTATTTTGTTCACCAAGAGATTTAAGTTGTTCTTGGGCGGCTGGTCTGTATACATCAAGACTAACCATCATAATTTTCTTTTTTTTATTTTTTTCTAAAAATTTTGCTAATTTTGCAGTTGTGGTTGTTTTTCCTGAACCCTGAAGTCCTACTAACATCATTGGAACAGGTGGAACAGCATTTAAATTTATATCTTCATTTTTTTCACCAAGTAATTTTACTAATTCGTCATAAACTATTTTAACCACCATTTGTCCTGGTGAAGTGGATCTAATTATTTCTTGACCTAAAGCTTTTGGTTTAACATTTTCAATGAATTGTTTTGCAACATCTAAAGTTACATCTGCTTCTAATAAAGCTTGTCTGATACCTCTAAGCCCTTCATCAACTTGTTTTTCATCAAGTGATGGTGCTTTTTTAAGAGAAGAAAAAACTTCTTCAAATTTATTTGTCAAATTTTCAAACATATTTACATCCAGCAGCAATCGCACCAGTGGGCGAACCCTCGCAGACTGGTGTCGATCTCTTTGTTACCAAAGACACCGCAAATTGCTCATTTTGCGGAAACTGCGATAAACTATAATAGAGGTTCAAAAAGTCAATAAATAAGTTAAATATTATTATATGGAATTCAAAGCTTTTAAAATGGATGGTTTAGGAAATGATTTTGTAATAATTGACCAGCGAAATGATCAATTTGAATTAACCAATGATCAAGTTAAAAAAATATGCAATAGAAATTTTATTGGTTGTGATCAGCTTATTTTAATTAAAGAAAACATAAAATATGATGCTGAGTTAAAATTTTTTAATTCAGATGGTAGTGAGGCCAGTGCTTGCGGTAATGGGACAAGATGTGTCGCTTATTTTTTATCTAAAGAAAATAAAAAAGATATAATAAATGTTTACACTTCTTCTGGAAATTTAAAGTCTAAAATATTAGATAAAAAAATAGTCCAAACTCAAATAGGTGTTCCCAAAACAAAATGGAATGAAATACCAATAAATAAAAATATAGATACTGTAAATCTTAATATTAAAATTTATGATAAAAATAATAAAGAATTTATTGGTGGTACAGCTATTAATGTTGGAAATCCTCATATTATTTTTTGTGTAAGAAATCTTGAGGACTTTGATATAAAAAAAGTTGGTCCAGTAATTGAAAAACATAATCTGTTTCCAGAAAAGTGCAATGTAACGATAGCTCAAGTAATAAATAAAAGTTTAATTAAAGTCAAAGTCTGGGAGAGAGGAGCTGGTAACACAAAGGCTTGTGGTACAGCGGCATGTGCAACAGCGGTGGCAGGAAAAATAAATGGAGTAACAGGTTCACAAACTGAAATTGCTTTTCCCTTAGGCAACCTTTCTATTCTAATAGATAAAGAAAATATTATTCATATGACTGGACCAGTTTCAGAAATTGAAGAAATTAAAATAAAATTATAATGGGAATATTTGAAAAATTTAAATTAGGTTTTAAAAAAAGTGCCTCTACTTTTGCTTCTGGACTTAAGGAAATAATTATAAAAAAAGAAATAGACGATAAGGCGCTAAATGAAATTGAAGATTTTTTAATTCAATCTGATGTGGGTGTCACAGCATCTGAAGAAATTAGAAATATAATTGCTGAAAAAAAAATTGATCCAAATAAAAATAAAGTTAATGAAATTAACTTAATTCTTAAAAATTATATAATTGATTTAATGTCTCCATTGGAAAATGAAAGTTTTTTTAAAATTAAAAATAATTTAAATGCTGTTCTTGTCTCAGGTGTTAATGGAGTTGGAAAAACAACAACAATAGGAAAAATAGGAAAAATATTAAAATCTAATAATAATAAAGTTATTTTTTCAGCATCAGATACTTTTAGAGCTGCTGCAATAGAACAATTAGAAAATTGGGCAAAAAAAATAGATGTAGAAATTATTAAATCTTCACAAGGTTCTGACCCTGCGTCCGTTGCATATAAAGCTGTTGATGAAGCACTAAAAAATAAATTTACACATGTCTTAATAGACACCGCAGGAAGACTACAAAATAAAAAAAATTTAATGGAAGAATATAAAAAAATTGCGAATGTAACAAAAAAAATTGATCCAAATGCTCCTCACGAAGTTTTATTAGTTTTAGATGCAACTTCTGGACAAAATGTAATTAATCAAGTCGAAGAATTTAATAAGATAATTCCGATTACAGGATTAATTATGACTAAACTAGATGGAACTGCAAAGGGTGGTATTTTAATTGCAATTGCAAAAAAATATAAATTACCAATTATTGCTTTAGGTTTGGGAGAAAAAGAAGATGATCTACAAATTTTTAAAGCAGAACAATTTGCTGAAGCTTTTATTACAACTAATTAATTAAATTATTTGAAATTAAAGGTTTATAATAATTACAATTATATTTTTCCTCTAAAGTTAAATATCCACATTTCTTTGCAACTGATGAAATTATAAACTCTAATCTATTTTTTTTATCATATTTTTTTAAATTTCTTTTAGAGATATCAAAAACTAAGTTAGCGTTAATATTTTTAATGGCACTTACCATTATTAAAGTATTATTATCGTTTAATAAATAATATGCAAAATCTTCTGGAAATACTGGAAAATCGTAATTTTCTATTATTTTTTTTGCTTTTGATGGAAACCAATCATAAGAAATTAATGACTCGTCAGATTTAGTATGATTATTATAAATATATAAGTCTTGAGGATAATCAGTTATATAATTAAATTCCTCACCTCTAGCTAGTACAGCTTTACTTCTTGTTTTAAAGTAAAGTGTAAAATCATTGTTATAAGATTGCATTTTTCCTATATAAAAAAAATCTTCTTTTTCCAAATTATTAGGTTCTGCAAAAGAATTTTTGCAAATTAAAAAAATCAATACAATTAATACTTTAAATTTCATATAAAATAATGGGTAAAGTAAAATTTTGTATATGGTTTGTTTAAATTATGAATAAAATGTGATTATAAAATTTAATGAAAAAAATTCTTAATTTTGCACTGTATGACTTCGCTAATTCTGCATTTACAACAATTATAATTACTTTTATTTTTTCAACATATTTTGCAAAACAAATTGCACCTAATCCTGTTTTAGGACAATCATACTGGGGTTGGGCCATAGGGACTACAGGAATATTGGTTGCAATAATTGGACCAATATTAGGAAGTTACGCAGATAAAAAAAATTTTACAGAATTCTTTATTAAGTTATTTACAATAATATGTATTTCATTAACAACTTTATTGTGGTTTTCAAAACCTTCAGAAAAATATTTATTATTTACTTTAATTATAGTTGCCTTGGCTAATTTTTTTTATGAGTTAAGCCTAATTTTTTATAATTCTATTCTTAAAAGAATTTCAAAAACAAGTGATTTAGGAAAATCTTCAGGTTTTAGTTTTGCTTTGGGTTATATTGGTGGAATATTAATATTGATAATTTGTATAAAAATTTTTATTGATAATGATGTTTTGCCTTTTGGTCTTTCAAAAGAAAATTCAGAAAATATTAGAGCTACATCAATTGTAGTTGCAGTCTGGTATTTAATTTTTTCAATACCCTTTTTATTTAGTTTAAAAAAAAAAATAAATAATAAAATTGAACTATCTTCAGATAATATAAAAAAAATTAAGGATTTAATTTGGAATAATGGTTTAAATAATTTAGGAAAATTTTTAATTGCAAGAATGCTTTATGCTGACGGCTTAAATGCCATTATAGTAATGGGCGGAATTTTTGCAGTAGGTGTATTTAATTTAGAAATCAAAGATTTACTAATTTTATCAATACTTATGAATGTTACAGCCTTTATTGGTGCAATAGTAGGAGGTTATGCAAATGACAAATTCTCATCAAAATCTGTAATTATTTTCTCTCTATTGGGTTTAATAATTTCTTCATCAATAATTCTTTTTGTTAAATCACAGTTATTTTTTTTAATTTTCGCAGCGATAAATGGTTTTTTTATTGGTCCAATCCAATCAGCAAGCAGAGTTTTCATTACTAAATCTATAGATGAAAATAATCAAGCTTCAGGCTTTGGTCTATTTGCCTTATCTGGAAAGTTGACTTCATTTATTGGGCCACTATTGGTAAGCACAATTACTTATATCTCTAGTAGTCAAAGAATAGGTTTTTCTTCAGCAATAATTCTTCTTTTGATTGGTTTGCTTATTTTACTAAAAGTAAAAAAAAACTAATTTAAATTTCTTATAAATAGATCAATTTCATTGACTAATTTTTCATCAAAATTCATCATATGATCATCTAAATCTGTAAAGTATTTAAATTTAGGACTATTTGCCATTTCGAAAATTTTTTCTCCCATATAAAATGGTACAATTTTATCTTTTCTTCCGTGTAAAACTAGAATGGGTGATTTTATATTTTTAATTTTATTTTTACTTTCATATTTATCTTTAAGAAGAAACTTTACAGGAAAAATTGGATATATTTTTTGACCCATATCTACCATAGAAGTAAAAGGTGCTTCTAAAATTATACCTGCAAAATTTTCATTTTGCGCAACTTCAGTGGTTATAGCTGTTCCCAAAGACTCTCCGTATAATATAATTCGATCATTGGAAATTCCTTTTTTATTTAGCCATTCTATACCACCTAGAGCATCTTTGTATAAACCTGTTTCGCTAGGATTGCCTGGATTTCCACTATACCCCCTCCATGAAATAATTAAAAAATTAATATCCATATTTCCTAAAAAATTAAGTTTATCAATTCTATTATCTAAATTGCCTGCATTACCATGTAAAAAAAGTATTGTTTTTTTATTAGAATTTTTTAAGTGAAACCAACCTTTTAATTCAAAATTATCAGAGGTTTTAAAATTTATAGTTTCAAAATTATGTATCAAGCCTTCCCCTGTTATCTGGGGACTAAAAGGATGATAAAGAAGTTTCCTTTGAAAAAAATACACAACAACTGTAATAACAAAATAGATTAAAATTAATAAAAAAAAAGATTTAATAAAGATATTATTCATTTCTATTATTTAGTAAAAAATATAAATAACTAAAAATACATATTAACAAATAGGCAGAAAAAGAAATTTGAAAACTTTGAATTTCTCCTTTTCCAAGAAATTGTGATAGATCAATAACTAAACCAATTCCCCACTGCATTATAAAAGTACCTACAAAAATAAGTAAATTAAATGATGTAAGTGATTTTCCAGCTAAACTAGTTGGAAAAGATAAAGCCACAGCAGGCTGAGTAAGCGTTAGTACAATTGAAGTAAGTATATATAGAGTAAAATGTAATGCGCCCGCATTTTCACCTAAAATAATAATAAAAAGTAATGATAGATAGCTAATTGGTAATCCTAGCTTCATAAGTTTCATAGACTCAAGTCCAAGTTTTGTAATTTTAGGTAAAATGTATCCAAAAATAAAAAAAGCAATTAACATTGTTGTATTTATCCAAAATAGTCCTGTTGCGCTTTCTAGTGGTGTATATCCCGCAACTCTAACCATCCAAGGTCCAGCCCATAAGGTTTGAATTGCTACCATTCCCCCATAATTAAACAAACCAAGAGGAATTGTGCTTCTAAAAAACTTATTTTTCCAAACATCTGATAAAGATCCTTCATTCTGTTCCTCTTTGCTATCTTCACTTTTCCATGAAGGAATGAACAGTAAAGTTAAAATTATAATAAGAAGAATAATAATAGCTACTGAACCAAATATCCATCTCCAACCAATAGTTGGTAATAAAATTTGAACAGGTAGTGTTGAAAAAACAAAACCCATTGAAAGCACCATTAACATCCATGCATTAGCTCTTTGTTGGTATTCGTCTGCAAACCAAATTCTGTAACCAGTTAAAGGTCCCATTAAACATGCGCTAACACCAACTCCAATTAAAATTCTTGATATAAGCAGACCTGAAAAGCTTTGTGCTAAAGCAAAAGCAGTAGTTCCAATAATTGCAATTAACAAAAATGATGAAACAACTTTTTTAGGTCCGTGTTTATCAAGTAAATATCCAAGAGGTATTTGCATAGATGCAAATCCTAAAAAATAACCACCTGCTAATAATCCGAGGTCACCAGCGGTTAAATTAAACTCTGAAGTTAATAAAGGAGACAAAGTTGCAGTAATTGCCCTTAAAAGTGCAGATATAAAATATCCACAAGCGAATACAAAAAATATTAATACCGCTTTTTTTATCGGTAAAATATTTTTTTCCATTTATTTAAATTAGAAATTTAAAGATATATCACGGTGAATAGAGTTACAACTTGCAACAAATTTAGCCTGTTCTTTTGTTAAACGAGATTGTAGTCTTAAACCTATATTATTTTTAATAACCTCATTATATTTTTCAAGTTCTGGCACTAAATTTTGGGCTGCATCTTTTCTCCAATTTACTTCCTTTTCAAACAAAATAAATACTTCTGAGCTTGCATCTGAGATTTTATTTTCTTCTATTTCTTCACTATCAACTAAAGAATATAAATCATCTAGTCTATTGGCAAATTCCTCAGTGCCTGAAATTTCACTTAGTTTTTCAAATAGGCCATCTATAAGTGAAATTGAATTTTCATAATTTTTATTATTAATTTCATATTTTAAATCTTTAATTTCAGGTGAAAGTTCATTTAATTTATCATTGTCTTTTATAAACATCGCGATTTGATCTAGATTATCATATGCCTCGTCTACATTTTTTTTATATCTTTTTGTTTGTGTATTTTTAGCTTTCTGAATAACTTCAAATTCTTTATTTTTAGATTCCCAATTTTCTGGGATTTGTTTTTCTATTTCATCGATTTCTAACTTATAATCCTCAATTTTCAGATCGATTTTATTTTTTTGTGCCACTTTATCTTTATCTAAATTTCTAATTTCTGCTTTAAGTTTTTCTATTTTATTATCTATTTTTCTAATCTTTTTTTGTTTTTTTCTTACTTGGAAATGAAGGTCTCTATAATCTTCTGCAAATAAGTTATATTCATTCTCTGTTTTTTGAAGTTTTTTAACTAAAGCAAATGTGCCCAATGCATTTTCAAAATGTTCCTCGAAAATATCTAATTTATCATTTGGAAGATCAGAAGGAACAAGCTGTTCAAAACTTTTTATAGCAGCTGTGATTTTTTGCTCTTCATTATTATAGATATCAAATTTATATTCTTGTAAACAATGTTGAAGCTTAGGGTTCATTGGAGGAGGAGCCACATGAGATGTTAAGTATGTTCTAGCGGGTAAATAGTTTACTAAACTTGGATAAAAACCTACAATTCCAAGTCCTATTAATTGTAATACTATGAAAGGAACAACGCCTTTCCAAATATTTAGGGTTGTAATAAACTTGGGTGCAACACCTTTCAAATAAAATAAAGCAAAACCAAAAGGGGGAGTTAAAAAAGAAGTTTGTAAATTTACCCCAATCATTACACCCAACCATATTGCACTAACATTGGCTCCTGTTTCAGCTAATAATATTGGCGCAATAATAGGTACAACAACTACAGCAATTTCTATAAAATCAAGGAAGAAACCTAAAAGAAAAATTACTGCCATTACAACAATAAATTGGGTCCAAAATCCACCTGGTAAATCTTGTAAAAAATCTCTTACTAATTCTTCACCTCCAAAGGCCCTAAAACCTGAGGTTAACATCGCTGCTCCCAGAAGAATTATAAATACCATGGAAGTAGTTACACAAGTTTCGGTAACAACTTCTTTTAAAACGTTATCAACTTTATAAGATCTCCAAAAACTCCAAATTATACCTATTAAAAAGAATAAAGTGAAAAAACCTGTTATAAAAATTGCAGTTAAGTTTCTAGTTTCTATAGCTTTGATGTTTAAATTATAATTGTTTGAAATAAAAAAAATTGGAATTAAAGCTATAACGGATATTAGTAATGGATAATATGCATCTTTTTTACCTTGATGCAGACGATACCCAGCCATTATAGTTGCACCTATTGCACCAATAGAGCCAGCTTGGTTCACTGTTGCAATACCCATTAATATAGATCCAAGAACTGCAAATATTAATGCAAGTGGTGGAATTATTACCATTATAACTTTCATCCAAAATTTAAAATCAAATTGACCTTTAAATGGAACAGGAGGAGCTGCTCTAGGATTTAATCTTGCATATACAAATACATACAACATATACAAACCAACTAATACTAATCCAGGTAATAATGCTCCAAGAAACATATCGCCAGCACTAGTAGAGCCTACTCTAAACTCGCCAGGCATATTAAATTCACCTGTTATTAATTTATAGTCTGCCTGTCTCATTGTATTTGCTACATCAGCAGCACTAGCTAATTGGTCTGCAATAATAATTAAAACAATTGATGGAGGAATTATTTGACCAAGTGTTCCAGATGAACAAACTATTCCACTTGCAAGACTTCTATCATATTTATTATTCAACATAGTGGGCAATGAAATTAAGCCCATTGCAATTACAGTTGCTCCAACTATTCCCGTAGTTGCTGCAAGCAATGCTCCAACAAAAATTACTGAAATTCCAAGTCCTCCAGGGATAGGACCAAATAATTGACCCATAGTTACCAAAAGATCTTCAGCAATTTTAGATTTTTGCAACATAATCCCCATGAAAATAAATAAAGGTATTGCGATTAAAGTATCAGTTTCCACATCCCAATAATTACTCCTAAAATTTGTAATTCCTGCTGTTAACCATTCTATTGGTCCATCAGTTGCGTAATATGCACCCGCATCCCCTTCAAAAAGATATCCAAAGAAAGCTGCAGCACCTATTGAAATAATAGCTGAACCTGGTAATGCAAAAGCAACGGGGAAACCAGATGCCAACGCCACTATCATAATTAAAACAAGTAGAGTTAAAAATAAATGTTCCATGGTTTAATTTTTTAAAAGCTTGTAACTGCTACTCATAAAATAGCTTGTAAATTGAATTAACATACTTACAGCAAATACAGCTAGATATACCGCCATTAGATAAAGTAAATATAATCCGTTTGATCCTTGTTGTGTAATTTCAAAAGATATAACAGGACCATTAATAATACTTGCTTTACCTCCCATTCCTAAAAACAAAACTATAAGACAAAGCGGAATACCTAATACCAATGATCCGATTGAATTTGTCCAAGCTTTCTTTTTCTCACTGAAACCAGTGTATAAAACATCAACTCTCACATGACCTTCATGCATTAATGCATATGCGCTAGCAAATAGATAAAGGGCAGAATACCAGAAACGAACTAAGTCTCCCTGAAAAGCTTGTTCATATTCGAATATAAATCTTGAAACTACAATAAAAAATTCACTAGCAACAACTAGAACAGCCAACCAAATAAAACCTACTGATCTTGTAAAATAACCAATTACAAAAGAAATTAATATTAAAGGAAAATGAACAAAGGTAATTCTAAAAGCTGGAATAACTAATTTAACTTTTAAAGTTTCCCCAAAAATTGGTTCAACTAATTTTTCTACAACCATAAATGAAACTATTAAATCTGCGATTCCAACAATCAAAACTGCCCAAAAAGATGAACGAATAATATAAGAAGTAAATTCCGTAAGAATTCTTGAGTCAGTTTCTAAAGTTTGTTTAATAGATTTAAATACATAGAAAATTGCTAATAATATTGAAATAAAATATAAAAATAATTGTATATAGGCTGTTGTTAATATTGAACCTTCTAAAGGGTTACTCAATTTTTTAAATCCAAATAAGCCATAATGAGCAAATAATTTTTTAACACCAGGCCATTCAAACCAAACTGTTAAAATATTGTTAATTAGAAAAATAAAAGTAATAGCTAGTATCGAATAACTAAATATCCTTATAATTATCGGTAAATTACTTTTTGAAACCATAAAATATAAAATTTTGTCTTATTAAAAAAGGGCCCTAAAAAGGGCCCTTAATTTTTTATATTATCAAACTTTAAGTATTAAAGTCCTAAAGCTCTGTTTCTTTGAGCAATGTATGGTGAGTCTGACAAGTTTGTCCAAGCACCAATCTCTTTACGAGCTTTAACAAAAGCTTTATGCGTTCTAGCAGCAAGATCACTGTGTTGTTGAACTTCATCATAAACTTCAGCAGCACCTTTAGCAAAAGCATCGTAAACTTTGTCATTAAACTTCTCAAGTTTAACACCATGATCGTTTATTAAACGACCTAATGCTGCACCATTTTTAGCATTATACTCAGCCATTGTAATTTCATCTGCCCAAGCACACGCAGTTTTAATTATCATTTGGTCAGATTTAGTTAAACCTGTAAACCATGATTTATTAACACCACATGCTAACATCGAACCAGGTTCGTGCATACCAGGATAGTAATAGTACTTAGCAGCTTCATGGAACTTCATAGCTTCGTCATTCCATGGACCTACCCATTCTGTTGCATCGATTGCACCTGACACAAGGTTTTCATAAATTTGTCCACCAGGAAGTGAAATTGGAGAACCACCAAGTTTTCCAAGTACTTGTCCTCCTAATCCAGGCATACGCATTTTTAAACCTTTTAGGTCGTTAGCTGATCTAATTTTTTTGTTAAACCAACCACCCATTTGAACTCCAGTGTTACCAGCTATGAAACTTTGAGTACCAAAGTCATCAGTTAGCTCATCCCAAAGCGCTTGTCCTCCACCATGGTGAATCCAAGCATTGATTTCAGAATATGTGAAACCAAATGGGCACGCTGTAAAATATCCAAATGCTGGGTGTTTTTTAACCCAGTAGTAGTCTGCACCGTGATACATTTGCGAGTTACCAGAAGCGACTTCGTCAAATGAGTCAAATGCTTTAACTCTTTCGTTTGCAGCATAATAAGTAACTTGTATTCTTCCGTCACTCATATCGCTAAGTCTTTTTGCAAGTCTTTGTGCACCAGTACCTAAACCAGGAAAGTCTCTTGGCCAAGTAGCTACCATAGCTGCTTCTACTCTCTCTGCAGCAACTGCTGGAGCAGCTAAAGATGATGCAGCTACAGCAGCAACACCAGTTGCAGCAGCAGCTTTAAAGAACTTACGTCTTGAAGGTGATTTATTAACCTTCAATGATTTTTTTTCTTTAATCATTTTTTCTCCCTATTAGTTAATTAACTAATTTATTTAAACATATTATTGTTGCAGAGTCTTAGAAAAAAAATCAAATTCAACTTAAAGTAGAAATATCCTAATTATAAATATTATTTTTACCAGGAAAAATGCCTTTTATAACTTCGCTGCGATATTTTTTAGCTGCTATTTTAATTTTATATCTAAGATTTTCATATCTTTTTACAAATTTTGGAGACTTTTCAAATAATCCAAGTAAATCTTCTGTCACTAAAATTTGTCCATCACAATTTTTTGAGGCTCCTATGCCAATTACAGGAATTTTAGAAATTTTATTAATTTTTTTTGTTAAGTTTAGAGTAACTGACTCTAAAACAACTGCAAAAGAACCTGCTTTTTCAACAGATATGAGATCATTAATAACTTTTTTTTCTTCTACTTTTTTTTTTCCTAAGACCCTAAATTTTTTCTTATTAGATATTTTTTGAGGTTGAAGGCCAATATGAGACATTACAGGTATATTATTTTTTTTTAAAATTTTAATTGATTTTATAATTTCAGTTCCACCTTCTAATTTAAGAGCATCACATCTTGTTAGTTTTCTTATTTTTTTTGCGTTTTTAAGTGCTAATAATGACGATTTTTCATAAGTTCCTTTAGGCATATCTACTACCATAATACTTTTTTTAATTCCTTTCCTAACGGCCTTTCCATGGCCGATCATCATATCAAGAGTAACTTTATTTGTTGTATTTTCACCATATACAACCATTCCAAGTGAGTCTCCTACTAAAATAATATCACAAAAATTATCTAATATTTCTGCTGTATAAATGTTGTTTGCTGTAAGACAAACTAAAGGTCTTTTTTTTAAAATTAATTTAATTCTTTTCACTAATTAGATTTTTTAATTAGTTAATATCAAAAATTTTTCCAGGATTCATTATGTTATTTGGATCCATACTTCTTTTAATTGACTTCATTACTGGTAAGTTGTCTGGATGTTCTTTGAGCAAGTAGTGTTTTTTTTGCAATCCGATACCATGTTCTCCTGTGATTGTTCCTTCAAGGTCTAATGCCTTTGTAATAAGATTGTCACTATATTCTCTAATTAATTTTTGCTTTTCTTTATCATTCGGATCATACAAAATAATAGAATGAAAATTACCATCTCCAACATGCCCAACCATTGGAGCTGTTAGACCTTTATTTTTGACTTCTTTTTCAGCCCAAGAAATACATTCTACTAGATTCGAAACTGGAACACATATGTCAGTAGAATATACTTTCATATTTTGACCTAAAGCTTTTACAGAATAATATACATCGTGTCTTGCTTTCCATAATTTATTTCTTTCTTCAATTGACTCAGCCCATTTAAAGTCACTTCCGCCATTATTTTTTGACAATTCTTCAACAATTTTTATAGATTCTCTATTTGAAGCTTCACTTCCATGAAATTCAAAAAAAAGAGTTGGTGAAGCTTTTATATTTTCTAACTTTGAATATTTAATACTTATTTCCATTTGTTCTTTATTTAGCATTTCAATTCTTGCAATAGGAACTCCGTATTGAATTACTTCCTGAGAAGTTAAAACCGCTGAGTCAAGATCTGGAAAATAACAGACTGCACTCATTATACTTTCTGGAATTGGAGAAAGTCTTAATTGAACTTCTGTTATAATTCCTAAAGTTCCTTCAGATCCTATAAATAAGTTTGTTAAGTTATATCCTGCAGAAGATTTCTTAGATCGGGTTCCTGTTTTTATTATATCTCCATTTGCTAAAACAACAGTTAATCCCGATACTACTGTTCGCATCGTTCCATATTTAACTGCCATAGTTCCTGAAGCAGAAGTTGATGCCATACCACCTAAAGCAGCATCGGCGCCTGGATCTATTGGAAAAAAAACTCCATCTTCTCTTAAGTGTTCGTTTAATTGTTTTCTTGTTACGTTAGCTTGCACTCTACAATCAAAATCACTTGCATTAACACTTAATACTTTGTTCATCTTTTCTAAAGAAATTGTAATGCCATTTTCATTTCCTACTACATTGCCTTCTAATGATGTTCCAGTTCCAAAAGGTACAACAGGAATTTTATGTTCATTACATAATTTTAATATTTTTGAAACTTCATCATTTGTTTCTGGAAAAATTACCGCTTTAGATAAGACGGGATCATAAGTGTCTTCACCTCGAGCATAGTTAGCTCTTGTAGATTCCGACATTGAAAACCTACCATTAAATATACTTTTTAATTCTTTTTGTATCTGTTCATTCATTTTTTAATAATCTTAAAATTATATAATAAATTTTACTATATCAACTTAACATTTTTTTAATATTTTCTAGTGCCTGAGAAATATTATCTTGAGAAGCTGCAAAACTAAAACGTACATAATCTATAGCTTTTTTTCCAAAAGATGTGCCTGGTACAATAGCTACTCCTGCTTCATGAAGGCATCTTTTTGTAAATTCTTGTCCATTCATTCCAGTTCCTATAACATTTGGAAAAGCATAAAATGCTCCACCAGGCAAACTACATTCGATTCCTTTAATACTATTTAATCCGTCAAATATTAACTTTCTTCTTTTAGTAAATTTTTCCATCATAAAATTTATTGAGTCGTCTGGACCATCCAGGGCAGCTATTCCTCCAAATTGAATTGCAGCATTTACACATGAATGATTATTTACACAAAATTTATTAACATGTTCTACTAATTTTTCTGGCCATACAGCCCAACCTAAGCGCCAACCTGTCATTGAATAAGCTTTGCTCCATCCATCAAGAATAATTAATCTATCGTATAAATCTGGATAATTAAAAAAAGTTGGCATTGATTTTTCATCATAAATTTGTCTGCTATAAATTTCATCACTCAAAATTGCAACGTTTGGAAATTTTTTTAAACCTTCTGCCAATTTATCTATTTGTTTTTTTTCTGTAAAAGCACCTGTGGGATTATTGGGATTATTTAATATAATTAAACGAGTATTATTATTAATTAAGGACAATATTTTTTCAGGATTAATTGAAAAATCCTTGTTCTCAAGCATGTTTATTGGCACTGCTTTTGCACCAGTATAATTAATCATAGACTCATATATTGGAAAGCCTGGATCTGGATATATTATCTCTGCTCCTGGCTCACCAAATAATGTTATAGCATAATACATTGTTGGTTTGCCTCCGGGCATAATAATAACTCTTTCAGGATCAATATTTGCATTGTAAAGTTTTTTAATTTTTCTTGTAACAGCTTGCCTGCATTCAATTGTTCCATTTGAAAGAACATATCCGTGATGACCTTCATCTAATGCTTTTTTTGCTGCATCTACTACATGCTTTGGTGATTTAAAATCTGGCTGGCCTATACTTAAGTGAATTATTTTTTTTCCCTCAGCTTCTAATTTTTTTGCTTCTGCTAATATTTTAAATGCAGACTCAGTTCCTAATCTTTCAAGATTTTTTGCAAGTTTCATTTTTTATTTTCTGTAAATAAGTTTTGAACTATTTAACTCACTAAGATTTTTACATCCCATCAATATCATATTTCTATTTATTTCATCGTGTAAATTTTGTAATACTTTTTCAACTCCATCTTGACCACCTACACTTAAACCAAATAAAAACATTCTTCCAAAGCTACATGCCTTAGCTCCAGCAGCTAGCGCTTTTAAAACATGAGTTCCTCTTCTTACTCCACCATCTAATATAATTTCCAATTTATCTCCTACAGCATCTGAAATTGCTTTCAATTGATCGAAGGGCGATCTAGATCCATCTAGTTGTCTTCCTCCATGATTAGATATCATTATTGCTGTACAGCCTATATCAATTGCTCTTTTTGCATCATCAACTGACATAACTCCTTTTAATGCAAATGGACCATCCCACTTTTTTACAATGTATTCTGCATCTTTCCAATTCATTGATGGGTCATACTGTTCGTTAACATATTGTATAACTGATGTTGTAATATTTGTTCCCTTGTCAGTTTTTTTTGAAACATTAGATAGTTCAAATCTTTCATGAGTTAAATAATCAAAAACCCATTTAGGATGAAGAGCAAAACTCATAAGACTTTGAAGTGTTAATTTTGGCGGTGTAGTAAATCCTGTTCTATGATCTCTTTCTCTATTTCCAGCAACAAGTGTATCAACGGTAAGACACATTCCATCAAATCCTGCTCTTTTACTTCTTTCAATTAAATCATCAGTTATTGCTTTATCTTTATGAACATAGAGTTGAAATAATTTTGGACCACTTGAGATATTAGATATTTCTTCTATCGATGTATTTGCCATAGATGACATACTATAAAATGTTCCAAATTTTTCAGCTGCTCTTGCTGAAGCTTTATCACCTTCGTAATGGTATAATCTTTGCATAGCAGTTGGTGATAAAAAAACTGGTAGATTAATTTTTTTTCCAAAAATTGTTGTTGTTAGATCTGGTTTACCTACATTTGCAAGTACATTTGGAATTAAATCACACTTGTTGAATGATTCTGTATTTCTTTTTAAAGTAATCTCATCATCTGCTCCTCCATCTATGTAGTGAAAAATTGGAGATGGTAATTTTTTTTTTGCTAATTTTCTAAAATCTTCAAAATTATGACAATTCTTGATACTCATTTGATAAATTAAATATTTCTAAATCTTAAATTATTTCTATTAAGATCGCTTATTTTGTTACAACCCATTAATTTCATATCTCTCTCTAACTCAGCTTTGTACTGTCCTAAAGCTCTTTCAACGCCAGCTTGGCCCGCAGCAGCTAAAGCATAAAGATATAATCTACCCCCAGAGCATGCTTTAGCTCCTAAAGATAAAGCTTTAAGCATATGAGTTCCTCTTTGGAATCCACCTTCACAAATAACATCTAATTTATCACCAACTGCATCTACTATTTCTTGTAATTGATCAAAAGGTGATCTAGATCCATCTAGTTGTCTTCCTCCATGATTTGAAACCATTATACCTGTACAACCAATATCAACTGCTCTCTTCGCATCTTCAACGCTCATCACCCCTTTCAAAGCAAAATGACCGCCCCATTGAGAACAAAGTTTTTCAGCATCCTTCCAATTCATAGATTGGTCCAACATAGTAGAAAAATAATTTCCAATTGAAGTGTTGGTGCTAGTACCTTCTTGTACATAATCTTGGAGGTGTGGTAATTCAAACTTACCTTTTGTTAAATAGTTTATTCCCCACATTGGTTTTGTGGCAAAACTAAATAAACTTGATAATGTTAGTTTAGGTGGAGAAGTAAAACCTGTCCTTAAATCTCTTTCACGATTTCCACCAGTTATTGTATCAACTGTTAAAGCCATAACATCAAATTTAGCCGCCTTTGCTCTTTCTAAGCAAGAATCGTTTAAACCTCTGTCTTTATGAAAATAAAACTGAAACATTTTTGGAGTGTCAATTATGGAAGATATTTCCTCTACACTCACAGTAGCTAATGCTGAAACGCCAAACATTGTATTAAATTTTTGTGCAGCTTTTCCAACAGCTCTTTCTCCATCATAATGAAAAAGTCTTTGAAGTGCTGTAGGCGCAAGATAAAAAGGTAGATCAAGTTTTTTTCCAAAAATTGTAGTTGATAAATCGACATTCTCAACTCCTCTTAATACATTTGGAACTAAATCAACATCATTGAATGAACTTGTATTTCTTTTATATGTAATTTCATCGTCAGCAGCTCCGTCGATATAATGAAAAATCGGAGAGGGTAATTTTTTTTTCGCTAATTTTCTAAAATCATTAAAATTATAACAGTCTTTTAATTTCATAAATAAAATTAAAACTTTTTAAGAAAATTGAATATATAACTATTTGCCCCTGGGTTTTTATCACCCAAACTCGCATTAGATATATGGTTATATGAAATTCCTAGCTCACTTTGTGAGAATATGTCAAAAGAGAGTTGAATTTCACTTTTAAATTCAATCGCATGTCCTAAATCTTTTCCATCACCTTTTCCATATATACCTGGTGTAAAAGAGGGAATAATATTTAATTTACCCAAACTATATTGAGCTTGAATTCCCGTATATGCATAAGCTGCATTATTTTCAGTTAACATAAAACCTGATACAGGAGACAAAGTTCCCAAAAAACTATCCCTAACTAAATTTTCATTTTGATGTTCAAACCCAAATAAAGCAGCTCTTTGTCCATCATCACTAAAATCAAACATACCAGTATAAAAGTTTAGTTGATGTTCATCAAAATTTTCTTTTTTTTCTTCACTATACGTAGGAACTAATAGTAAAAAAAATAAAAATAAATTTAATATAATTTTTAATGTTTGTTTCATTTATCCTTAATTAATAAACACTTTTCTATAAATTAACAGACCCCCAAAAATAAATAAAATCAATGGAAATGCCCATAGTATTAGATTTTTTTTATTGAACTCAGGATCATATACAATCCACTCGCCATATTGATTTTTTAAATAATCATAAATTTGTTTTTCCGATTTACCTTCTTTTATTTTATTATCAATTAATATTTTCATGCTTATTGCAAAATCTGATTGTGAATCGTAAACAGATTGACCTTGGCAAATTAGGCATCTAAGATTTTTAGAAATTTTATCAACAGATAAAGAATTATTATTTGCATTTGATAATTTTTGAAGTGATAAAATTAAAAACAGTATTAATGAAATAAATTTAATCAATCTTATCATTTAATTATTTTTATAATTTCTAAAATATTATTCTCTGTTAAAGGACCAATATATTTTTTTATAATTTTTGATTTATTATTCAAAAGAAAAGTTTCAGGAACACCGTAAGCTCCTAGTGAAATG
>CACDKW010000007.1 GCA_902553465.1 uncultured Pelagibacteraceae bacterium
GATGCATAATATTAAAGATATTAGAAATAACTTCGATAATTTTAAAAATATTATTAAATCAAGAAATGTTTCTATAGATTTAGATCAAATTATAGATCTTGATAAAAATAACAGAAATCTTATTCAAAAAAAAGAATCTTTAGAACAGGAAAAAAAAGAAATATCAAAAAAAAAGGATAAATCACTATTTGCAAAGTCCAAAGAAATATCTGAAAAAATAATAACTATCAGTAAAGAACAATCTTTGATAAAAAATAAATTAGATAGTTTATTGTCATCAATTCCAAATTTGCCATTAAATGATGTTCCAGTTGGTTCAGATGAAAGCTTTAATAAAGAAATATTAAAATCTGGAACAATACATAAATTTAGTTTTGATCCAAAATCCCATTATGAATTGGGTGAAAATTTAAATATGTTAGATTTCGACCTAGCCACAAAAACTACAGGTGCCAGATTTGTTTTTGTTAAGGATAAACTTGCTTTACTAGAAAGAGCTATTGCAAATTTTATGCTAGATACTCATACGAAAATTAATGGTTATAAAGAAATTTCTCCTCCATTAATGGCAAATGAGTCTACGATGTTTGGAACTGGACAGTTGCCTAAATTTGAAGATGATCAATTTGAAATTCAAGTTGAAGAAAAAAGTGGTAGAAAATTTTTAATACCTACAGCAGAAGTTATATTGACTAATATGGTTAAGGATCAAATTGTCAATATTAAAGATATTCCAATGCGTTTTGTTGCATTAACGCCATGTTTTAGAAAAGAAGCTGGTAGTTATGGTAAGGATACTAAAGGAATGATTAGACAGCATCAATTTTATAAAGTCGAGCTTGTTAGCATTGTTGAAAATAATAATTGCATTGAAGAACTTGAAAGAATGACAAATTGTGCAACGATGATTTTAGATAAATTAAAATTGCCTTACAGAAAAGTAATTTTATCTACTGGTGATATGGGTTTTAGTGCAGAAAAAACATACGATATAGAAGTTTGGCTTCCATCAGAAAATAAATATAGAGAAATTTCTAGCTGTTCTTCTTGTGGAACTTTTCAATCTAGAAGAATGAAAGGAAGATATAAAAATAAAAACAATGAAACTGAGTTTGTTGGAACTCTCAACGGAAGTGGCTTGGCAGTTGGACGAACCCTTATAGCAATATTAGAAAACTATCAAAATTCAGATGGATCAATAACAATTCCAGAAGCTCTTAAACCTTACATGAATAATCTAGAAAAAATTTCAAATAATTAGAGTTGTTTTAATAACTTAGATGGTATAGAAAACTTTTAATTTATAAAGGATTTTATGTCAGGATCAGGAATAGGACAGTTTATACCTCTAATTTTAATTTTTGTTATTTTTTATTTTTTTCTAATAAGACCACAACAAAAAAAAGTTAAAGAACACAAACTTATGGTCGAAAATTTAAAAAGAGGAGACAAAGTAGTAACTTCGGGTGGTATAGTAGGATCTATTGAGAGAGTAATAGATAATGATAAAGTTGAAGTTTCAATATCTCAAAATGTAACTGTAGAGGTTATTAAATCTACAGGTATACAGGCGTTAGTAGGTAATCCCGAAACAAAAAAATAACATTAAAATTAAGTGTTATACTTTTCAAAATTAAAGATTATATCGGTAGTAATTTTTACATTATTACTATCGTATTTTTCATTATCTAATTTTACTAAAATTGATGATGATTTTTTTAAAAAAAATATAAACCTTGGTTTAGATCTACAAGGAGGATCTTATTTACTTCTTGAAATAGATAATTCACCCGTTTTAGAGCAACAAATTCAAAATAAATTAATCCAAATTAAAAAATTTTTAAAAGAGAAAAAAATACCCTATAAAAATTTTAACATTATAGATGATAAAAAAATATCTTTTGAAATCAATAATGAATTTATTGATTCAACATCTAATTTATTAAAGGGAAAAGATAGCGAAATTAATCCATATTATGATCAATTTAAAACTAATCAATTTGAATTATTAGTTGTTGGTAACAGATTTGAGTTAACTTATTCAAGATATGGTTTGATACAGCTTAAATCTTCATCACAAAACCAAGCCATTGAAATAGTAAGAAGAAGAGTTGATGAAATTGGAACTAATGAGCCCAATATACTTAAAAGAGGAAATGATAGGATACTTGTTGAATTACCAGGTCTAGATAATCCAGATAGAATTAAATCACTATTAGGAAAAACTGCAAATCTTACTTTTAGATTTGTTACTCAAAACGAAGAAGAAAGTTTTGGTACTGAAAGACTTTCTTTTTTAGATGGTTCAGATGAGTCAATAGTAAGCAAAAGAATAATTCTTAGTGGGGATAATTTAATTGATGCCCAACCTCGTATGGACAGTGAATCAAATCAAACTGTTGTTACTTTCAATCTTGATAGAGTAGGAGCAAAAAAATTTGCTAGAGCAACAACTACTGGTGTTGGAAAAAAACTAGCAATTATATTAGATGGTAAAATTATAAGTGCACCAAATATTGTTGAACCTATAGTTGGTGGATCTGGACAAATAACTGGTGATTTTACTTTTCAATCAGCAACGGATTTAGCATTACTTTTAAGATCTGGAGCTTTGCCAGCACCTATGAAAATAATTGAGGAAAGAACTGTTGGCCCAGATTTAGGGCAAGATTCAATAAATGCCGGAATATTATCCTTAATTATTGGTTTTACATTAGTTGTTCTTTTTATGTTTGTTAAATACAAAATTTTTGGGTTAATTGCTAATATAACACTAATATCAAATTTATTGTTGTTATTAGGCGTACTAACTTTATTTGAAGCAACCCTAACATTACCTGGAATAGCAGGGATAATTCTAACTGTAGGAATGGCTGTGGATGCAAATGTTTTAATTTATGAAAGAATTAAAGAAGAAATTAAAAATGAAAATAATAAAATATTGGCATTTGATAGTGGTTATGTGAAATCTAGATCGACGATTTTAGATGCAAATATAACCACATTAATTGCAGCTATAATACTATTTCTTCTAGGATCGGGTCCAGTCAAAGGTTTTGCCTTAACTCTAGGAGTTGGAATATTGAGCACTCTCTTTTCCGTGTACTTTATTGCAAGATTAATGACTGCTCAATATGTTATCAAAAATAAAGACAAGGAAAAATTAATATAATGACAAAATCAAATATTCCTTTCAATAAATTCTATAAATTGTTCAACATTTTGTCTTTATTCCTAATATTGATTTCTTTTTTATTGTTAATATTTAAGGGTTTAAATTTTGGAGTAGATTTTAAAGGCGGAACACTGATTGAAGTTAGAAGTTTGGATAAATCTTTAAATATTTCAGATTTAAGAAAATCATTTAAGAATTTAGATCTTGGCGATGTAAGTGTTAAAAAATTTGGAAAAGATAATGACTATGTTGTTAAATTTGAAAAAAAACAATCTATTGAAGAAAATTTTATAGAAAATATCAAAATTGAACTAAGAAAAGATATTGGTAATGTTTTTGAGTTTAGAAGAGTTGAAAGTGTAGGTCCTAAAGTAAGTGCCGAATTACTAAAATCAGGAGTTATTGCTATAGCTTTATCATTAGGAGCTATGTTAATTTATATTTGGATTAGATTTGAATGGCAATTTAGCCTTGGTGCAATTGCTGCTTTGTTTCATGATATTATTATAACCCTTGGATTCTTTTCAATGTTAAGTCTTGAAATCAATTTATCTATAGTGGCTGCTGTACTTACTATTGTTGGTTATTCTATGAATGACACTGTTGTAATTTTCGATCGAGTAAGAGAAAATTTAAAAAAATTCTCGGATATTAAAATTTATGATATTACAAATATTTCAATAAACGAAACTTTGTCTAGAACAATAATAACTTCAATGACAACATTGCTTGCTCTGTTATCCATATTTATATTTGGTGGAGCAATTCTTAAAGGATTTTCATTTGCAATGATATTAGGAGTTATTGTGGGTACATATTCATCTATATATATTGCAAATCCTATTTTAATAAGACTGAATGTTACTCAAAAAACTATTCTAAAAGAGGAAAAAGAATAAATTAATATAAATTTTGTGCAGCTACCATTGTTAATAACATTGGTAAAGAAAGAAGAGTGTTGGTTCTAGATGCTATTAATGCTTTTTTTGCTGCTACTGGTTTTTCTTCAGGAGTAGCTTCAACTATGCCTAAAACTTTTTTTTGATTTGGCCAGATTATAAACCAAACATTAAAAGCCATAATTAAACCAAGCCACATTCCTATTCCTATTGCAGTATATTTTCCACCACCACTTCCTACACCTAGTGTCATTGCTTCATGTAGGTAACCATTAAGATAAGCAACTATTAAACCTGTAACTATTGTTACAAAAGCTGCCCATCTAAACCAAAATAAAGCTGCTGGGGCTATAACTTTTGTAATAGCTGGTTTTTGATCATCGGTAATTTTTGACATGTTAGGTACTTGCACAAAATTAAAATAGTATAAAAGACCAATCCACATTACTCCTGCAACAACATGAACATATCTAAACAACCAACTCCAAAATAGTTGATCTAGAGCAAATCCACCAGCTCCAAACGATAAAAATAAAAACAATAATACTGCTAAAATTATAGAAGTATGAACCACTTTAGATAATGAACCAAAAAAATCACTCATAGATACTTAAACTATACACCATTAAAAAGATTTTATTAAGCTGTTTTTTTTAACTTAGTATTCAATATATGTTTAAGAAATTGACCAGTATAACTTTCTTTTGTATTACAAATTTCCTCTGGTTTTCCTTCTGCTACTATTTGACCACCTTTAATTCCACCTTCTGGACCCATGTCAACAATGTAATCAGCTGTTTTTATAACATCTAAGTTATGTTCAATGACAACAACAGAATTTCCTGTTGCAACAAATGTATGAAGTATTTCTAATAATTTTTTTATGTCATGCTGGTGTAATCCAGTAGTTGGCTCATCTAAAATATACATAGTTCTACCCGTTGATCTTTTTGAAAGCTCTTTTGCAAGCTTTATTCTTTGCGCTTCACCTCCAGAAAGAGTTGTTGCTTGTTGGCCAATTTTTATATAGCCAAGTCCTACTTTTTTTAATGTAAGTAATTTTGATCTAATATTTGAAATATTTTCAAAATATTCACATCCTTCATCTACGGTCATATTTAATACGTCTGCAATACTTTTATCTTTAAATTTAACCTCTAAAGTTTCTCTATTATATCTTGATCCTTTACATTCATCACATTGAATATAAACATCAGGTAAAAAATGCATTTCATATGTAATTACCCCATCACCTTCGCATGCTTCACACCTTCCACCCTTAACATTGAATGAAAATCTACCAGGTTTATAACCTCGACTTTTAGATTCAGGTAGTGCTGTAAACCAATCTCTTATAGGTCCAAATGCTCCAGTATAAGTTGCTGGATTTGATCTAGGAGTTCTACCAATTGGCGATTGGTCTATATCAATAACTTTATCTATTAGTTCTATACCTTTAAATCCTTTAAAAGGTTTTGGTATTTTTCTAGATTTATTATTATTTAGCGTAAGATTTAAAGCATTATATAAAGTCTGCAATATCATCGTTGATTTTCCACTTCCAGAAACTCCAGTTACGCAAGTAAAACTACCTAAAGGAATTTTTAAATTTACATTTTTAAGATTATTTCCTGTTGCACCGTTAATTTCTAAGAATCTTCCATTTTTTGCTAATCTTCTACTTTTCGGTATTGGAATGAAATATTTATGAGATAAATATTTTCCAGTTATACTTTTCTCACTATTTTTTATATCTTGATAGCTTCCTTGAACAACAATTTCACCACCATTATTACCAGCTTCAGGACCTAGATCAATTATATGATCTGCGTTTTCCATTGTTTCAGTATCATGCTCAACAACTATTACAGTGTTACCTAAATCTCTTAATCTTTTTAAAGCATTAATTAGTTTAATATTGTCTTTTTGATGTAGTCCAATTGATGGTTCGTCTAATACATATAAAACACCTGTGAGACCAGAACCTATTTGAGAAGCTAAACGTATCCTCTGTGATTCACCTCCTGATAACGTTCCAGACTCTCTTGATAGAGTTAGATAATCAAGGCCAACATTTAATAAAAAATCTAATCTTTCGTTTATTTCTTTTAATATATGTTCAGCTATTTTTAATCTTGTACTATCCAATTTTTTCTCTAATGATTTAAACCAATCAATAGCATCAAGAATTGATTTTCCAGTTATTTCGCTAATGTTCAAATTATCAATTTTCACACATAAAGCTTCTTCTTTTAATCTAAAACCATTACATTTTTCACATTTTGTATCTGATTGATACTGTGATATTTCCTCTCTTTTCCAATCGCTATCAGTTTCTAAATATCTTCTTTCTAAATTATTTATTACACCTTCAAATGTTTTTTTATGTGAATATTTTTCATAACCATCATCGTAGCTGAATTTAATTTCATCATCATCTGAACCATAAAGAATAATATCTTTAATTTTTTTTGATAACTTTTCCCATTTTTGATCTAAAGAAAAATCATAATGTTTAGCAAGAGAAGATAAAGTTTGTGCATAATATAAAGTTGATGTTTTAGCCCAAGGAACAATTGCTCCATCAGCAATTGTTTTTTTTTCATTAGGTATCACTAAATTTGGATCGACGTTCAATTTTACACCAATACCATCACATTCCTCGCATGCTCCATAAGGGCTATTAAAAGAAAATAATCTTGGTTCAATTTCCTCAATAGTAAAACCACTTTCTGGACATGCAAATTTTGTTGAAAATATAATTTTTTCAGTACTTCTAAATTTTTTTGGTAAAGTTTCATTTTCATACTCAACAAATAGCAAACCGTTTGCCAAGTTTACCGCTGTCTCCACGCTTTCAGCAAGTCTATTTCCAAGTGAAGAGTTTAATACTATTCTATCAACCAACACAGATATATCATGTTTAACTTTTTTATTTAATTCAGGTACTTTGTCTATTTCATATATTTTATTATCAACTTTAATTTTTCTAAAACCTCTTTTTTTGTATGATAAGATATCTTTTTTATATTCACCCTTACGACCTCTAACTACTGGTGCATATAAATAAATTGTAGATTTCTTCGGTAATTCTGCAATTTTGTCGACAATTTGTGATATTGTTTGAGAAGTTATTGGCTTACCTGTAAATGGAGAGTAAGGAGTTCCAGCTCTTGCATACAAAACTCTCATATAATCATAAATCTCTGTAACTGTTGCAACAGTTGATCTAGGATTTTTTGAAGTATTTTTTTGCTCAATTGATATAGCAGGACTCAGGCCTTCTATTAAATCAACCTTTGGCTTTTTCATTTTATCCAAAAATTGTCTTGCGTAAGCAGATAAGCTTTCAACATATCTTCTTTGTCCTTCCGCATAGATTGTGTCAAAAGCTAAAGAAGATTTTCCTGATCCCGAAAGCCCAGTTATGACGACAAATTTATCCTTAGGAATTTGAAGAGAAATATTCTTCAAATTATGTTCTTTTGCACCTTTAATAACTATCTTTTTGAGCATAATTTTTGTTGCTTTAAATTAATTAAATTAATATTCAATTAAAAATGTGTTATATATATACATAAATCAAATCAAAAAAATTAATTTTATATGGCAGGAAGTTTAAATAAAGTATTATTAATAGGTCGATTAGGCGCAGATCCAGAAATCAAACAAATGGTTAACGGTAAAAGTGTAGCAAGGCTGAGTTTGGCCACAAGTCAATCTTGGAAAGATAAAAATACTGGTGAAAAAAAGGAAAAAACAGAGTGGCATAGAGTAGTTGTTTTTAATGAAGGCCTTGTGAACGTTGTGCAGCAATACCTAAAAAAAGGTGCTCAAGTTTATATTGAAGGTCAACTTAATACTAGAAAATGGAAAGATGAAAAAAGTGGTCAAGACAAGTATTCAACAGAAGTCGTTATTCAGGGTTTCAATTCTTCATTAACTATGCTTGGTGGTGGTAGCCAGAACACTCTTTCTTCACAAGACAATAAACAAAGTTTTGATCAAGATAGTCAAACATCGCAAAACGAATTGGATGACGATATTCCGTTTTAATTCTTATGCAAAAAGACGAAATTTCTAAAAATCAAAATATAAAATCTATATCAATGTATGATGAAATGAGTTCATCTTACTTATCTTATGCAATGAGCGTTATAATTAGCAGAGCGCTACCTGATGCTAGAGATGGTTTGAAACCAGTTCATAGAAGAATAATTTATGCAATGCACAAAGGTGGTTTTGATTGGTCAAAACAATTTAGAAAATCTGCAAGAATAGTTGGAGATGTAATTGGTAAATATCATCCACATGGTGACCAGGCCGTTTATGACGCTTTAGTAAGAATGGTTCAAGAATTTTCTATGAGTTTACCTTTAATTGATGGCCAAGGAAATTTTGGATCTATAGATGGTGATCCACCTGCTGCCATGAGATACACAGAAACACGATTATCAAAAATTTCTCAGTTTTTAATTGATGATATAGAAAAAAATACTGTTGAATTTAAGAATAACTATGATGAAACTGAAAAAGAGCCAACAGTTCTTCCTGCACAATATCCAAATTTACTAGTTAATGGAGCAGGTGGTATTGCTGTCGGGATGGCAACAAGTATACCGCCACATAATTTAGGTGAAGTTATTGATGGAGCATTGGCTTTAATAAATAAAAAAGATATTAAAATAAATGAATTAATGAAACATATTCCGGGTCCAGATTTTCCAACAGGTGGAATAATAATTGGTAAAAACATTATTAAAGAAGGATATAAAAAAGGAAGGGGTTCTTTTAAAATAAGAGGTGAAATTGCAGTTGAAAATTTAAAAAATAATAGAGACAGACTTGTTATTACATCAATACCGTATCAAGTTAATAAATCTACACTTAATGAAAGAATAGCTGAATTGGTGAGAGAAAAAAAAATTGAAGGAATAAGAGATATACGTGACGAGTCAAATAGGGAAGGTATTAGAGTAGCTATTGACTTAAGATCTGGTGTAGAACCTGAAACAATTAAAAGACAATTATTTAAATATACATCAATTGAAAGTTCTTTTGGCTTTAACACGTTAGCTATAGTTAACAATAAACCAAAAACATGTAATCTGAAAGAATTTTTAGAACAATTTCTTACATTTAGAGAAGATGTAGTAATAAAAAAAACTAAATTTGATTTAAAAAAAGCTGAAGACAGAGCTCATATATTAATAGGTTTATCGATTTCGGTAGAAAATTTGGATAAAGTTATTAAAATTATACGTTCATCCAAAACACCAGATGATGCAAAAAAAATTCTGTTAAAAAATAAATGGAAAAATTTAAAAACTCAAAAATTTATTAAATTGATTGAAAATAAAAAAGCTGCTTCTCAGTATGTTTTAACTGAGTCACAGGTAAATTCAATTTTAGAACTTAGACTTCAAAAACTAACTGCTCTTGGAATCAATGAGATAGAATTAGAAATTAATAAAATATCGGATTTAATTATATCTTATAAAAAAATATTAGGTTCTAAAAAAGAATTATTAAAAGTTATAAGCAATGAATTAAAATCAATAAAAGAAAAATTTTCAGTTCCTAGAAGAACCAAAATAATTGATGCAGTTTTAAATTATGATATTGAGGAAACAATTCAAAAAGAAAGCGTTATTATAACAGTCACTCTACAAGGCTACATTAAAAGAGGGGCTCTTAAAACTGTCAAACAACAAAAAAGAGGTGGGAAAGGTAAGACTGGTATTGTTACAAGAGATGAGGACTCTGTAGTTCAAACACTATCAGTAAATACTCATACTCAAGTTTTATTTTTTTCCACAGAAGGTTTGGTATATCGTATAAAAGCATGGAAAATTCCAGAAGGTTCACTTAGTTCTAGAGGCAAATCTTTATTCAATATATTGCCTTTAAAAAATCATCAATCTATCAGTTCGATCATGCCATATCCTGACCAAAATACAGATTCTAAAGGCATGTACATCATTTTTGCTACAGCAAATGGCAAGATACGAAAAAACAATTTAGAGGATTTTTCTTCAATAAATACATCAGGGAAAATTGCAATGAAGCTTGATAGTAATGATAAAATTGTTGGAGTTAAAATTTGTACAGATGATCAAGATATAATTTTAAGTACAAAACTTGGTAAATGTATAAGATTTGAGTCAAAAAAATTAAGAGTTTTTAAAGGTAGATCATCAAAAGGTATCAGGGGTATAAACTTACATCAAGACGATAACATTGTTTCATTATCAATAATAAATCACGAAAATATAAAAAAAAATGGAAAATTGAATAATAATGAAAAGTCTGAATTAAAAGCAAAGCAAAAATTTATTTTATCAATTACTGAAAATGGTTACGGCAAGAGATCAGATCATAATGATTATAGAGTTACAAATAGAGGAGGGAAAGGTATCATAGGAATAATTAATTCCTCAAGAAACGGTAACGTTTCATCATCATTCCCAGTTCACGAAGGAGATGAAATACTAATTTCAACAAATAAAGGTAGAGTAATTAGAACTGCTGTAAAAGAAATTAGAGTGGCAGGAAGAAATACTCAAGGTGTAAGAATAATTAAGCTTTCAGGTGAAGAAAAAGTAGTTTCTGCAATTAAAATAGATGATAATTTAGTTTAATGAAAAAAACTGCTATATATCCGGGAACATTTGATCCCATAACATATGGACATATTGATGTTATACAAAAATCTTTAAAACTTGTAGATACAGTTATAGTAGCTATTTCTGATGGTAATCAAAAAAATTATTTATTTTCTATAGAAGAAAGAATTGAAATAGTGAACAAAGCTCTATTTTCAGATTTAAAATTTAATAAAAGCAAAGTTAAAGTTATTTCGTTTAATTCTCTAACTACAGAATTGTGTAAAAAATATAAATCAAAAGTTATTTTACGAGGATTAAGAGCTGCATCAGATTTTGAATATGAATTTCAATTAGCTGGAATGAATAGAAAACTAGATAAAAATATAGAAACAATTTTTCTTATGTCTGACGTTAAAAATCAAATTATTTCATCTCGATTAATAAAGGAAATTGCTGAATTTAAAGGCAATATAAGAAAATTTACAACAAAAAGTACAATTAATTCATTAAAAAAAAAATATGAATAAATATTTAATTAGTTTAATTATTTTAATTAATTTAATATTTTTAAACAATGCTAATTCAAAGGAGAACTTGATGATATTAAAATTAAAAACCGGAGATGTAACAATTGAATTATTTGAAGATATTGCACCTAAACATGTTGAAAGAATAAAAAAGCTTGCTAATGAAGGATCTTATGACAATGTTGTTTTTCATAGAGTCATTGACGGCTTTATGGCGCAAACTGGTGATGTTAAATTTGGAAATTCATCTACTAAAAGTTATGATATAAGACGTGCTGGTATGGGCGGTTCTGAATTGCCCGACCTTAAAGCTGAGTTTAATGATTTGCCACATGAAAAAGGAACACTCTCTATGGCAAGATCTTCTGATCCCAATAGTGCTAATAGTCAATTTTTTATTTGTTTTGAAGCTGCACCTTTTTTAGATAGAAATTATACAGTTTTTGGAAAGGTAGTTGATGGCATGAGTCATGTAGATCAAATAAAAAAAGGTGACTCCAATAACAATGGCTCAGTTACAGATCCAGATAAAATTATAAGCTTTAGATCTAAATAATTCAAATTGAGTAATGGCATTAAAAAAATTTACTTTTAATGTCCTTAAAAATGATAAATTTGCAAGACTAGGCAAAATCACTACTCATCGTGGATCGATAGATACACCCGCCTTTATGCCTGTTGGAACACAGGCCACAATAAAAGGGTCTTTTATTAACGATATTATCAAAACTGGTAGTCAAATTATTTTATCTAACACATATCATTTAATGATTAGACCTGGTGTAAGTAGAATAAAAAAAAATGGCGGTCTTCATAAATACATGAATTGTAAATTACCTATTCTTACAGATTCAGGTGGATATCAAATAATGTCTTTATCTAAATTGAACAAAATTGACTATGAAAAAGGCGCCATTTTCAATTCACATATAGATGGTAGTCAATTTATTTTAAGTCCAGAAAAAAGCATAAAGATACAAAAGGATTTAAATTCTGACATAGTTATGGTTTTAGATGAATGCCCCAAAAAAAGCTTAGATTATAATTTAATTTCAAAATCAGTTGAACTTTCGACATATTGGTCAAAAAGATCAAAAAAAGCCTTTGGAACTAATAGACATAAAGCTTTATTTGGTATTGTACAAGGTGGTTTGTTTAAAGATTTAAGATTAAAATCATTGAAAGATTTAACAAAAATTGGTTTTGACGGATATGCTGTTGGCGGTCTTGCAGTTGGCGATACTCAAACTGAGATGTTTAAAATTTTAGATGTACTAAAAAATAATTTGCCACAAAATAAACCACGATATTTAATGGGCGTGGGAACACCATCAGATATCTTAGGTTCAGTTAAAAGAGGAATTGACATGTTTGACTGTGTTTTACCTACACGTTCTGGCAGAACAGGCTTAGCATTTACTTGGAATGGTCGAATTAACATAAGAAATGCTAAATATAAAAATGATAATAAACCACTTGATTCTTCCGTCACAAAATTTGACCTGAATAAATATTCTAAAAATTATTTAAATCATTTGTTTAATACTAGTGAAATGCTTGGTCCAATGCTTCTGACATTAAATAACATTAACTTTTACCAAGAACTCATGTATGAGATAAGAAGGAATATTAAAAGAGGTACTTTTGTTAATTTTTATAACAAATACGCAAATAAGTTGTAAAATTTCACATTGATAATATAAAAAAAATCACTATAAACAATTTTCATTGTGGGCCCTTAGCTCAGTTGGTAGAGCAATTCCCTTTTAAGGAATGGGTCGTTGGTTCGAGTCCAACAGGGCTCACCAGTAAATTAAGAATTGTTTATTGGTGGATATTCCATAATTATTTCATTCGACCAATCGTTTATCTTTTTGATTCTATTGTCAGGTGAGGGATGTGTGCTCAAGAATACCGGAACTGATTTTCCTTTGTTAGCATTCTTCATCCTATCCCAAACCTTGGTTGTTTCTCGAATATCGTACCCAGATAATGACGAAAAAATTAAACCCAAATAATCAGCCTCGGCTTCTTGTTTTCTGTTAAAAGGATTCATTATACCAATTTGTGATAGTAAACCTACGGCATTCATTCCAGTGGACCTATTTATTGTAGAAAGTTTGCCACCCGTTACCATGTCAATTAAACTTGTACCTGTTTGTATTAAAACACTTCGACTTGCTCTTTCTACAGAGTGTTTAGCAACAGCATGTGCAATTTCATGACCCATAACTGCCGCCAACCCATCAGTGTTTTTAGTTACTTCTAATAATCCACTATAAACAGCAATTTTTCCACCTGGCATACACCATGCATTTTTAACCTTTTTATTATCAATTAATATATACTCCCAATCGAAACCTATAGTAGGATCTTGAATATTAGATTTATCAAAATACATAGAAATAGAATTTTCCATTTTTTTTCCAATTTCTTTAATTTCATTTAATTGATTAATGTCATCACTTAATTTTTCTTTTTTTTTTACTTTTTCATAAATTTGAGCAGCTTGTGCATTAAGTTTTGCTTCAGGGATTAGATTTAATTGTTTTCTATCAGTTATTGGCACTGATGAGCATGATGAAATGCCCAATGATATGCAGCCACAACCTAAAACCTGTAAAAATAACCTTCTATCCATATATTTAATTTATATGATATACTCGATTTAATCAAAATATTTGCTATAAAGAATTTAATTTAATAATGACAAAAATTAAAAAAAAAAAATCATCAATTTTAGCTAAATTAAGAAATTATTTTTTTACAGGAGTAATAGTATTAATTCCTCTAGGTTTTACTTTATATTTAACAATATTTTTAATATCTATTTCTTCAAGATTAGTTCCTGACGATATAAACCCCAATAACTATTTACCTTTTTCTATACCAGGTCTTGAGATAATTGTTTCAATATTATTTATAACTTTAATTGGTGGTCTTTCACTATCTTTTATTGGAAAAAAAGTTCTTAATCTTATAAATGATTTATTAAAAAAAATTCCTTTTTTAAGAACAATTTACTCAGCTATTGGACAAATGACTGAAACTTTTACAGATAGAAAAAAAAGTAAGAAAAGTGTTGTTTTAGTTGAATATCCAAGAAAAGGTAGTTGGGCTGTTGGATTTGCAACAAAGGATAATAAGGGTGAAATTACAAATAAAACTAATAAAAAATTAGTTAATGTTTTTGTTCCAACAACACCAAATCCAACAAGCGGTTTTTTATTAATGTTTCCAAAAGATGAAATAATTTATCTTGATATGTCCTTTGAAGAAGCTTCAAAATTTATAGTTTCAGCAGGAACTTCTAATCCAAAAAATTAAACAATATCATTTAAAATATCAGCTCGATCGTATAGCTTTAATAAAGTCATGTATTTATCCAAATTTTGGTTTTCTTGTTCGATTTTTTTAACTTCTTTTTCAGCAAGCAAAAAAAGATCTTCATTTAAAACTGGATCTGCCAATCTAAAACTTTGCAATCCACTCTGCTTAAACCCAAGTAAATCTCCATAGCCACGTAATTTCATATCTTCATCGGATATTTTAAAACCATCAGTAGTTTTTTTTAAAATATTTATTCTTTTTTTTGCATTTTCACTTAAGTTAGATCTAAACATTAAAATGCAATAAGACTCTTTATCTCCACGACCAACCCGACCTCTTAGCTGATGTAGTTGTGATAATCCAAATTTATTCGCATTTTCAATAATAATTATATTTGCGTTAGGAAAATCAATTCCAACCTCAATAACAGTTGTTGACACCAATATATCTATTTTTTTATTTAAAAATTTTAATAGGATATTATTTTTTTCATCCTTTTCTAGCGCTCCATGTATGAGTCCAACTTTATTTTTAAATATTTTTTTTAAACTTTCATACCTTTTAACTGACGATTGATGATCTATTTTTTTTGATTCTTCTATTAGTGGACATACCCAAAAAACTTGGTTTTTATGATTAATTTGCTTTTTGACGAATTTTATAATTTCTTCAGATTTAGTTTCTAATTTACTGTATGTTTTAATTTCTTTTCTATTCTTGGGTTTATTTTTAATTATTGATGTATCCATATCTCCAAAAACAGTCATTATCATAGTTCTTGGTATAGGAGTTGCTGACATAACTAATACATCACAGTTTTTACCACCTTTATCCGAAAGTTTTTTTCTTTGTTTAACACCAAATTTATGTTGTTCATCGATAATTATTAAACCAAGATTATTATATTTAATTTTTTCCTGAAAAAGTGAATGAGTACCAATTATAAAGTTAATGTTGTTATTATTTAAATTTTTAAGAATTTCACTTCTTTCTGCATTTTCGGTTTTACTGGTTAATATTTTTATATTAACATTTTTATCAAATAATTTACTTGCTAGATTGTAATGCTGTCTTGCAAGTATTTCTGTTGGTGCCATTAAACAGACTTGAAAACCACTTGAAATAACATTTGCAGAAGCAATTAAGGCAACAATTGTTTTTCCACTACCTACGTCTCCTTGTAAAAGTCTGAACATTTTTTGACTTGATTTTAGGTCTTTATTAATTTCATCTAGAGCAATATTTTGATCATTTGTTAGTTCAAAATCTACTTTATTTTTAATTCTATCAAATTCTTTATCATCAAATTTTTTACTTACTTTCTTAATTTTTTTAATTGCTTTTCTTACTCTTGAATTAATTAAAAAAGTTGAAATTATTTCATCAAATATAAGCCTGTTTAAAAAATTACCTTTTTTTTTAATATTTTTTGGATCATGCAATTCTAACAAAGCATTTTTCCATGAAATGTAATTAAATTTTTTTAATATTCCATCACTTAACCATTCATCTAAATCAGGAATGTTTTTTAAAACCTCTTTTATTATTATATTGTATTTTTTCTCTGTAAGACCTGCTGTAAGACTGTATTGTGAAAAAATTTGTTTTATTGAATCCTTATTAGCAGAAATATAGTTTGGATTGGTTATTTGATATTTTTTTTTGTAATAATTAATTTTTCCACTAATAGTAACTTTTGAACCTATAGGTAGTATTTTTTTAATATAACCTTCATAACTATTAAAAAAAATACATTCAATTTTTCCTGTATCATCCTCACAAAATACTCTATTAGGTAAATTTCTAATTCTTGGAAAATTGTATTTTATTACATTTACAGTAATTGTCTGTATTTTCCCTATTTGTAATTCACTAATTTTAACTAAATTTGTCCTATCCATCGAACTTCGCGGAGGACTCCAAAGTAAATCAAATATTGTATTAATGTTCTTTTTTTTAAATAATTTTGTAGTTTTTGATCCTATTCCTTTTATTCTATTGATATCTTGCAATAAGTATTCATAACTATTCATTATTTTATATATATATCTATGTTAGAAAATAAAGAAGAGCTTAAAAACAAAATTATTTATAGGGCTTCTTATAGAGGTAGTAAAGAAATGGATATACTAATGACTAAATTTGTTAAGTCTATAATTAATAATCTAAATTTGACAGAATTAAATGAACTAGATCATTTAGTAAATTTAGATGATGAAAGTTTAATTAATATTAGAAATAATATTTTAAATGATAAAGTATCTCAAACTAACTTAATTAAAAGTTTCCAAAAATTTTGATTTACTGGCGGAAGGACTGGGATTCGAACCCAGGAAAGAGTTGCCCCTTTGCCGGTTTTCAAGACCGGTGCTTTCAACCGCTCAGCCATCCTTCCATTTCGATGTTTTTATAAGTAAAATTATTAAATTCAATAAAAAAATAGTATAAGAGCATTCATTTCTTTCTATTATGAACACAAAAGAATTTAAAAATGGAGTTTTATCTGCAACCATAGGATCATTGTGGTGGGGTGTACTAGGAACTTATTTTTTTCAGTATATTACATTTGCAGGAACATTAGAGGTTGTTGTTCATAGATGTATATGGACAAGCTTTATTTTACTACTAACAACAGCAATATTAAAAAAATGGCATTTATTAAAAAAAATTTTAATTAATAAAAAAAATTTTTTTGTTCTGTTTATTACAAGTTTTTTAATTTTTGGTAATTGGTCTACTTGGATTTATGCTATTTCATCAAACAGAATCATTGATGCAAGTTATGGTTATTTCATATTTCCGATTTTAAGTGTTTTTTTTGGTTATTTATTTTTAAATGAAAAGCTGAACAAAAAAAGAATTTTTTCAATATTAATTGTGATTTGTTCTTCAATTTATTTATTATTTAATTTAACTTCATTTCCATGGGTAGGAATTGTTGTTGCATTATTGTGGGCCACATACAATCTACTAAGAAAACTAATTAATGTAGATACTGATATTGGATTATTTATTGAAAGCCTTTTTATCTTACCTTTTGCACTTATAATATTTTATTTTATAGTTGAAAATGGTCTAAATGATTTTTCATTATCAAACCCAACAAATATGTTTTGGTTATTTTTAGCAGGTCCAATGACAGTGATTCCCTTGTTTTTGTTTATCAAAGGTGTAGAAAAATGTGGACTAAGCGCTTCTGGTATGATTTTCTTTATTACTCCAACTAGTCAATTTTTATTAGGGTATTTTTACTACAATGAACCTTTTTCTGCAGATAAGTTCATAAGTTTTATTTTAATATGGATTGCTGTATTAATTTACTTGAGAGATTTATATGAAAATAATTAAAATTATATTATGTATTTGTATAATCTCATTAATTAACACTAAAATTGCTCTTGCTGAAGACTTTGACAGTTGGGTTTTATCATTTAAAAATTACGCAATTAAAAAAGGTATTTCAAAAAAAACTTTAGACGAAACAATGTCTAAGGTTAAATTTTTACCAAAAGTTATCGAGTATGATAGATACCAACCAGAGTTTTACGAAGATACAAAAACTTATATTTCAAAAAGAACATCAAATGATAAATTAAAAAAAGGTACAGAATTATTTAATAAAAATAATACTTTTATATCAGATATTGAGTCAAAATTTGATGTAGAAAAAGAATTACTTCTATCATTAATGGGAATTGAAACAAATTTTGGAACCTATCTTGGTAAAATGGATATTTTATCATCTCTTGCAACATTGAGCTTTGATAAAAGACGTAGTGAGTTTTTTACAAAGGAATTGATTACTATTTTAAAATTAATTGATTCAGGATCAATTGATAGAAATATTTTATATGGATCCTGGGCTGGTGCTTTTGGAAACTTTCAATTCATGCCCTCAACTATAAATAGATATGCAATAGATTATAATAATGACAATTTTATTGATTTAAAATCTACTGAAGATTCATTTGCATCTGCAGCCAATTACATTAACAAACTTGGATGGAAGAAAAATAATCCATGTTTTTATAGAGTTAAATTAAAAGAAAATATTCCAGTTAAGTTTTTAAATACATCAGCTAAAAAAATTAAGAATAAAAAAAAATTAAAAGATTTTGCAAAATATATTATTAATTACGAAAATATCAAAATTAATGAAAATTTAGTTGTTGGTATAATAACTCCTGATAGAGAAATAGTGGAAAACTCAAAATTATTAGATCCAGCTTATATAACTTTCAGCAATTATGAGCTAATATTAAAGTGGAATAGATCGTTAAGATTTGCATTAGCTGTCTGTACATTAAAGGATAAGTTTAAAAATGAATTATAAAATTTTAATTTTAATCTTTTTTTTTATTTATTCTTGTACAGTTAATACTGTAAACAAAAACACAATTGAAACTAGAGCACAAACAGAGTTTTTTTCTAATAAAGGATTTGCTTTAGTTTTCAATGATGATTTAAAAAAACAAAAATTAATATCAAGAAAAATTGATGACCGATCTCTGGTTATATTCCAAAAAAATCTTAAAAAAGACACAAAAGTTAAAATCACCAATCTTTTAAATAATAAATCTATTTTAGCTACAGTTGGACGTAATTCTAATTATCCAAATTTTTATAATTCAGTAGTTTCAAAAAGAATTTTTGATGAGCTAGAATTATTTAGCTCTGAACCTTATGTTGAAATAGTTACTGTTTCTACTAATTCAACTTTCTTGGCAAAAAAAGCCAAAATGTATGAGGAAGAAAAAAAAGTTGCAAATAAAGCTCCTGTAGATGGAATAAGCGTAAGTGATTTAAGTGTGGATAAAAAAAAAGCTAAAAAGAAGCAAAAGAAGAAGAAATTTATGTATATAATAAAAGTTGCAGACTTTTATTACGAAAACAGTGCTAATATGATGAAAAAAAGGATAGCAGATGAGTTAAATTTAAATAATACAAAAATTGAAAAAATCTCAAATACAAACTTTAGAGTTTATTTCGGTCCATATGATAATTTAAAATCCTTAAAAAATGCTTATAATGATATATATCCTTTAAACTTTGAAAATATAGAAATATTAAAATTATGAATAAAAAATTATTAAAAATATTTATATTATTTACTTTAATATTTTTTTCTAAAGCTAATTCAGCTGAATTTGATGTTAAAGCCAAGACTGTAATTATGCAAGATTATTTATCAGGAAAAATATTATTTGAAAAAGAACCAGATTTAAAAATATTTCCTGCTTCCATGACAAAAATAATGACAACAATTATTGCATTTGATCTAATTGAAAGTGGCCAATTGAATCTTGATGAAAAATTTTTTGTTTCAGAAAATGCCTGGAGGCTTTCCCAAGCAGGCTATTCATCAATGTTTATAATGGTTGGTGATCAAATAAGTGTTGAAAATCTTTTAAGAGGTATAATTGTTTCTTCAGGTAATGATGCTTGCATTGCATTAGCTGAGGGTATTGCAGGTACTGAAGATGAGTTTGCAATTATGATGACTGCTAAAGCTAAAGAAATTGGAATGACTAATACTAACTTTGCTAACTCTTCAGGCATAAATCATCCGGATAATCTTTCTACTGTTAGAGATATTCTAATAATGTCAAATTACTTAATTAAAAATTATCCAGAATATTATAAATATTTTGAAGAAAAAGAATTTACCTGGGATAGAACAGGAGGTGACCCAATAACCCAAGGTAATAGAAATCCTCTTTTGTACAAAAATATTGGAGTTGATGGTATTAAGACCGGATTTCTTGCTTATGAAAAATTTTCACTAGCATCCTCAATTAAAAGAAATAATAGAAGGTTAATTGCTGTAGGTAGTGGATTTGATTCAAGAAATTCTAGATCAAAGGAATCTCAAAAACTTTTAGCCTGGGGACTAACCAATTTTGATACTATTGAGATTGCTAAAAAAAAATCTGAATTTACTGAACTAGATGTATGGCTTGGTAGCAAAGATAAAGTCAAAGTACACACTGAAAATGACATTTATATAACAATAAAAAAAGCTAGAATTAGGAATTTAGAGACTAAAATTATATATAATGGACCAGTTGAAGCACCAATTAAAAATGGTGATAAAATTGCTAAATTAATTATAAATTATGAAGGCAAACTAATGTCTGAGCATGACCTTTTGTCCTCAGAAAATATCAATAAAAAAAATATTATATCTAGAATTTGGAAATCAATAAACTATTTAATCTGGGGTGATGTATAAATTTCCAATTATAGTTTTTGAAGGTATTGAAGGTACAGGTAAATCATTTCATATTAATAATATTCAGAAATACTTAGTTAAAAAAAAAATCAAATTTATAAAATTTAGAGAACCTGGTGGCTCGAAAAATTCTGAAAAAATTAGAAATTTGATATTAAATAATAATTCTAATTATAAAACTTTAACAGATCTTTTTATGTATATGGCTGCAAGGAACGAAAATTATCACAATATCATTAAAAAATATTATAAAAAAAGAATTATTTTAATAGATCGTTTTACTGACTCAACTTTAGCTTATCAACATTATGGAATGGGGATTGATAAAAAGTTAATTTTAAATTTAAATAAAATTATTTTAAAAAAAATTAAACCTAATTTCACTTTTGTAAATACTGTAAATATGAAAAATCTTAAATATAGAATTAATAATAGAAAAAAAAATAGATATGATAAATTCAATATTAAATTTTATAATAAAGTTCAGAAAGGGTTTATTAAACTTTCAAAGAATAAAAAAAATTATATGATTATTAATTCAAATTTAAGTATTTTTGAAAATAAAAGTAAAATTATTAATAAAGTAAAATCTCTAATATCAATATGAACATTGAGCCCTTAAATAATAAAAGTTTATATAGTTACAAGGAAATTTTTTCTAGATTAAAAGAACTTTTTGATAATAATCGTCTACCAAATAAAATTATTTTTTCTGGAGAAAAGGGCATTGGAAAATCAACATTTGCCTATCATTTAACAAACTATATATTTTCACATAGTGAAAAAAATAAGTATGATTTAGAAAATAACTGTATTGATGAAAATAACTACTCATACAGTCTTATTTTAAAGAATGCTCATCCTAATTTTTTTTTAATTTCTAACGATGCTGATAAAAAGAATATTCAAATTTCAAAAATTAGAGAAATGATTAATTTTACAAACAAATCATCATTTAATAACTTATGTAAAGTTATATTAATTGATAATATTGAATTTCTAAACACAAGCTCTGTTAATGCTTTGCTCAAAGTTATTGAAGAACCGAATAATAATATATTTTTTTTTTTAATTCATAATAATAAAAAACAAATTCTTGAAACATTAAAATCTCGTTGCATCAAATATAATTTATTTTTAACAAATGAAGAAAAAGAATATGTTATAAAAAATTTATCATTTAATGAATTCTACTCTAATTTAAATATAGATTTTAAAAATATTTATTGCACCCCTGCAAATATTTTTACTTTAAATGAAATTTTTAAAAATAACGATATAGATGAAAATATATCTATTGATGATTTTTTAAAACTAGTAATTAATAAATCTTTATACAAAAAGGATGCTAATATTAGAGACAATTTATCATTTTTCTTTGAACTTTTTTTTAAAAAAAAATTTAATTTTTTATATTATAATGAAAAGTTCTATTATTTTTATAAATATTTTCTTAAAAAATTAAATGATTATAGGATATATAATTTAGATCTAGAGAGTATTTTAATTGAATTTAATGGAAAATTATTGAATGAATAAAAATTTCTATATAACTACACCAATATATTATCCTTCAGCTAAACCACATATGGGTCATGCCTATTCTAGTATAATTGCAGATTTTTTTGCTAGATTTAAGAGGATCCAAGGTTACAAAGTTTTCTTTTTGACCGGAACTGATGAACATGGCCAAAAAATTCAAAGAGCTGCAGAAAATAAAAATATGGATCCAAAAGCATTTTGTGATGAAATATCAAAAACTTTTTTTGATCTATCGAAAACATTAAATCTTTCAAATGATGATTTTATTAGAACAACTGAAGAAAGACATAAGAAATCTGTAGAAAATTTATGGAACATATTAGAAAAAAAAAATGAAATTTATTTATCTAAATACTCTGGTTGGTATTCAGTTTCAGACGAAGCTTTTTATTCAGAAGAAGAAATAGATACAAAAAACAATATAAAAATATCTAAAATTTCTGGATCTCAAGTAGAATGGGTAGAGGAAGAATCTTTTTTTTTTAAACTATCTAAATGGCAAGAACCTTTATTAAAATTTTATAATGAAAATCCAGACTTTATTTTACCAGTATCTAGAAGAAATGAAGTTATCAGCTTTGTTAAAAGTGGCTTAAAGGATTTATCAGTTAGCAGAAAATCTTTTTCTTGGGGTATAAAAGTTCCTTCAAATAATGATCATGTAATATATGTATGGCTAGATGCATTAACTAATTATATTAGTGCATTAAATTACCCTGACACCAATAACAGTCTTTATAAGTCATATTGGCCAGCTACATTACATTTAATTGGAAAAGATATATTAAGATTTCATGCAGTTTATTGGCCCGCTTTTTTACTTGCTGCAAATCTTCCACCGCCAAAAAGAGTTTATGGGCATGGATGGATACTTTCTGGTGAAGAAAAGATGTCAAAGTCAAAAGATAACATATTAGATCCTTTAGAAATTATAGATACTTATGGATTAGACCCTCTAAGATATTATTTAATAAAGGAAGTTTCTTTTGGAAACGATGGCAATATTTCAAAAGAAAAATTAGAAAACTGTATTAATAGTGATTTAGCTAATAATTATGGAAACCTTTGTCAAAGAGTTGTTTCTTTTATTGAAAAAAATTTAGATTTAAAAGTTCCAAACAATTATTCTTTAATAAATGAAGATGAAAATGTTTTAAAAATTTACAATGAATCATTTAACAAATTAATAGATTCAATAGATACACAAAATGTTAACTTTTATGTTAATTTTATCCAAGAACAACTATTTTCAGCTAACAAATATTTTAATGATCAAGAACCATGGAATAAAAAAGATGATGCTGTTAGGTTAAATACAATATTATATGTTTCTTTAGAATTGATAAGAAAAATATCGATATTACTTTATCCTATTATTCCAAACAGTTCTTTAAAAGCTTTAAAAATATTTAACATTAATGAAGATCAAATTGATTTTAATTCAATCAAAATTCATGAAAATATAAAAAAAAATGATAAACTAAATAAAATTTCAATAATGTTTAAAAAAATAGATTAAGTATGATTGATTCACATTGCCATTTAGATCACGAACCAATGTTTAGTGATCTAAAAAATGTTATTTTAAGATCAAAAGAAAGTGGGGTTAAAAAAATTCTCTCCATATGCACAACAAAGGATAGTTTTAAAAAAATTACTGATATTGTTGAATTTGATCCAATGATTTATGGCACATGTGGAATTCATCCTCATGAAACTTCTAATGATGTTGTTACAAAAGATGAAATAATTACAAATGTTAAAAATAATAAAAAAATTATTGCAATTGGAGAAAGTGGTTTGGATTTTTATTATAATCATAGTGATCGTACCAACCAAATTACAAGTTTTAAAACTCATATAGAAGCATCAATAGACCTAAATATTCCTATTATAGTACATTCAAGAAATGCTGAAAAAGAAACTTACGATATATTAAAAAACTATATTAAATATAAACCAAAAATATTAATGCATTGTTTTACTGGATCTAGCGAATTTGCTTATAAATTACTAACATTAGATAGTTATTTTTCTGCGAGTGGCATTATAACATTTAATAATAGCAATGATTTAAGAGATACTTTTAAAGTTATACCTAGCGATAAGTTGTTAATAGAAACTGACAGTCCTTATCTTGCGCCAGTTCCACATAGAGGAAAAAAAAATGAGCCTAGCTACATTAAGCATACTTTAGAAAAATTAGCCCAAATTAAAAATGTCGAAACAAGTTCAATTGAAAAAATTACATCTAATAATTTTAACTCATTATTTAATTTAATTTAATTATGGCAGTTAAATTTATTATTCTGGGTTGTGGCAGCTCAATGGGTGTACCGAGACCTGATGGGTCTTTTGGCAATTGTAATCCAAATGACAAAAGAAATTACAGATCGAGATGTAGTGCTATTATTTTAACAAAAGTTAGCAACACTATTATTGATACTTCTCCAGATTTAAGATCTCAACTAATAAAAAATAAGATTAAAAAAATTGATAGAGTTTTATATTCTCATTTTCATGGTGATCAAACGCACGGTATAAATGATTTAAGAATTTTTTTTTTGAAAACTAAAAAAAGAATTCCTGTATATACCGACTTTCAAACAAAAAATTATTTATTAAAAACTTTTAAATATTGTTTTAAAAAAACATCTAATTATCCACCAATATTAAAAATTAATAGGCTTAAAAAATTCAATTTTTTTAATGATAACAAGGCCAAACTTAATATAAAAAGTATAGTAGTCGAGCACGGAAGTGTAAAATGCAATGCTTTTATAATTAATAATAAGTGCGCTTATTTAAGTGATGTAAATAAAATTTATAAAAAAGATTATAAGTATTTTAAAAATTTAAAATATTTTGTTATTGATTGTTTAAGATATAATAAACATCCATCTCATTACAACCTCGAGGAAGTATTAAATTTAATAAAAATATTTAAACCAAAAAAATCAATATTAACAAATTTGCACTCTGATTTAGATTATAAAAAATTACAAAAGATTCTACCAAAAAATGTTACCCCTGCTTATGATGGGATGAGTTTTAATTTATAATATTTTTTCTAATTTCTTTATAATTTTTTTTGACATTGGATTAGTAAATGAGGCAAATGTATCTTCAACTTTACCTTCTTTATTGATCAAAATTTTGTGAAAATTCCATTTAGGAACCGCAGATTTGCCATGATTATCTTTAGCCCATTTAAATAACTCGTGAGCATTTTCACCTTTAACTTCTGTAATAGTAGTCAATGGGAAATTTATATTAAAATTTACTTCACAAAATTCTTTTACATCATTATTGCTATTTTTTTCCTGATTAAATGAGTTTGATGGAACTCCAATCACAATTAATCCTCTAGATTTATATAAATCCCATAATTCTTGTAATTCATCATATTGTTTCGTAAAACCACAATAGCTAGCGGTATTAACAATTAAAACAGCTTTACTTTTATAATCATTAAAATTAATCGTTTCACCTGTAATACTTTCAATACTAAAGTCATAAAATTTTTTTTCATAATTTGCTGAAGCTGTATTTTTTAAAAAAAACATGAATATAGTAAATACTATTAAAACTATTTTTTTCATTTATTAAAATTATTTATTTGGTGTAAGTAATATCAGGAAGTAGCCAAATAAAGTGGATAATAATGACCCAGTTAAAACTCCTATTTTAACTCCGTCCATATATTGTAAGTTTTCAGCAAAAGCTAAATTTCCAACAAAAAGACTCATGGTAAAACCGATTCCCGTTAGTACACCAACGCCATAAAAATTAAACCAATTTGAATTATTTGGCATTTGCGCAATTTTTAATTTTATGGATACATAAGAGAATATAAAAACTCCCAGTTGTTTACCTACAAACAATCCCAACAGAATACCTAAAGGAACTTTATCTAAAAGTGAGGCTAAAGATAAACCATCCAACGATACACCTGCGTTAGCAAATGCAAATAGTGGCATTATACCAAAAGCAACATATGGGCTAATAGCATGTTCTATTTTAATTAATAAAGAGAAATCCTTTTCTTTTTTTCTATGAGGTATTGTCATTGCTAATAAGACTCCAGCAATGGTGGCATGTATTCCAGATTCATGAGTAAAGTACCATAAAAAAATACCAACTATTAAATAAGGTAAGAATTTTTTTATACCGAATTTATTAAAGGTTAATAATATTATAAATGACACAAGCATCATGCTTAAATTAGTTACACTTAAATCTCCGGAATAAAAAAAGGCAATAATTACTATTGCACCAAGATCATCAATTATGGCTAGAGCAGTTAAAAAAACTTTAAGAGAAATAGGAACTCTAGATCCTAATAAAGACAAAACACCTAAAGAAAAGGCAATATCTGTAGCCGAAGGTATAGCCCAACCATTTATAGTTTCAGTATTACCAAAATTTATATAAACATAGATTAACGCTGGTACTAACATTCCTCCCACCGCAGCTATTATGGGTAAAATTGCTTGTTTAATATTAGAAAGCTCGCCTTGTATAAATTCTCTTTTAATTTCCAAAGTGACAAAGAAAAAAAATATTGCCATCAAAACATCATTTATCCAATGTAAAACAGATAATTTTAAACCAAAGTTATTTAAGCCTAAAAAAACATAACTTTCTAATGTTTCAAAATATAATTCAGATAAATTAGAATTACTTATTACAAGCGCTATAATTGCACTTAACAATAAAACTAACCCACTTGCTGCTTCTAATTTAAAAAACCATTTGAATGGTGATGACAAATATCTTAGCATTTTATTATTTAAATAAATCTAACATAAAAAGTTTTATATCATGTAATGATTGATACAAATTATCAAGTATAATTTTTATGTTAGGGAATACAGATGTCAAGGAATTTTTAAAAGTATCCAATACAATTATGAATGCAACAAAAGATATAATGGCAACCAAAATAATTTTAAAATAATTTAAATTATTTTCTTTTAATTTACTTTCTTCGTTATTAGCATTTTTATCTTCATTTTCTATTGTGTCTTCTTCAAAACTAGTTTTTTCTTTAGAATCACTTACTTTTTCATCTATTTGAATATCTTCTTTTTCTACTTCATTTTTATTTTCAAATTTAAAAAACCAATTATGATCACAACTTCCACATTGAAGCATTCTGCCATTGTTTGGTATTAAATTCTGATCTATTTGAAATTTTTTATTACATTTCGGGCACTCAATAATCATAACTACTTATATAGCAGATTCTTTTAAATTTCCTTCATTTTTGCCACTGTTTATGCTTTAAAATTTTAAGTATGTGCTGTATTAGTATGCCATTCGGGGCGTAGCGCAGCCTGGTAGCGCATCTGGTTTGGGACCAGAGGGTCGCAGGTTCAAATCCTGCCGCCCCGACCATTTATGAAAAAAGCTAAAATATATAAACCTTCGAAAACAGCTATGCAGTCAGGTACAAAAAAATTTGGTAAATGGATAATTGAATTTATAACTAAAAAACCTGGTATTAATCCTTTAATGGGATGGGAAAGTTCTTCAGACACATATTCCGAATTAAATCTTGAGTTTAAAACAAAAGAACTTGCTATTGAATATGCAAAGAAAAATAAAATTGATTACGAATTAATTGAACCTAAGTCTAGGAAAATAAATAAAAAGTCTTATGCTGATAACTTTACAAATTAATGTTTAAATTTTTTAATTCTAAAAAATGGTTTTTATGGGCTTGGATAGGCTCGTTTATTATTCTTTCATCACTTTGGGTTCAAGTTGTAATAGATGTGAAAATAAATGAATGGTTTGGTGTATTCTATGATATGATTCAGAAAGCACTTGCGGAACCTAACGCTGTTTCAATTGAAGAATACTTTGCAAGTTTGTTTTCATTTATTACATTGGCAGGTATGTATATTGCTGTTTATGTAGCAATTAGTTTCTTTACAGCACATTTTTTATTTAGATGGAGAACATCAATGGTGGAGTGGTATCACTCTGTTTATGACAAAGCTCGAAAAATAGAAGGAGCATCACAAAGAGTTCAGGAAGATACAATTAAATTCACAAGAATAATGGAAGGGTTAGGTACTAGTTTAATAGAATCTATAATGATTTTGATCCAATTTATTCCTATATTATTTGGCTTAAGTTTTGGCATTCCTATATTCTTCTTTGGTGAATGGGAATACGGTTTAATAGTAGGTGCCTTGATTTGGACTATTGGTGGAACTGTTTTTTTAATTGTACTTGGTTTGATATTAAGATTGGTTGGTGTTGAATATGATTTACAAAAGCAAGAGGCTGCTTATAGAAAAGTCCTTGTAATTGCAGAAGACAATGAAACTGTAAGGCCAAAAAGAATTGATGAATTATTTGATGATGTACGTAAAATTCATTATTTAAGTTATTTAAGATATCTATATTTTAATATTGGGAGAATTGCATACTTACAAGCAAATGTTTTATCTGCATACGTTTTTTTAGCTCCAGCCATTGTAGCGGGAGTAGTTACGCTAGGAGTTATGCAACAAATTATAAGAGCATTTGGAAGGGTTGAAGGATCTATGCAATATTTATTAAAATCTTGGCCAACTATTATAGAACTTGCAAGTGTATATAAACGTTTAAGAGAATTTGAAGATAAACTAAAATCATCTCGAGAAGATGTAACTATTGAATCAAAATAGTTTATGGTGTTTAAAAAAGATTTTTTAGATAAAATAATTAATATTACATCAAATGCAGCAATTGCATGTTATCCGCATTTAGGAAAAAAAAATAAATTATTAGTAGACAAAACCGCTACAGATGAAATGAGAAAAAATCTTAATCAATTAGATATAGATGGAAAAGTAGTAATAGGTGAGGGAGAGCTAGATGAGGCCCCAATGTTATATATAGGTGAAAAACTAGGTACAGGTGAGGGGCCTAGTATTGATATAGCTGTAGATCCGCTTGAGGGAACAAATTTTGCAGCAAATAATTTACCTGGAGCACTTTCAGTTTTAGCTATAAGTGCTAAAGGAAATTTATTTAACGCTCCTGAAACTTATATGGATAAATTGGCTGTTAGTAACGATGTTCCTTTTGACGCTACAGATTTGGATTTTCCAATAGAAAAAAATATAAAAAATATTGCAGATTGTAAAAATAAAGGTTTAAATGAAATTACAGCTTGTATTCTTGAAAGGCCTAGGCACAGAGAAATAATTGATAAATTAAAAAAATTAAATGTTAAATTAAAGTTGATATCTGATGGGGATGTAGCTGGTGCACTTTTGGTTACCGACAAGAAATACAATATTGATATATTTCTTGGAATAGGAGGAGGACCCGAGGGTGTTTTAGCTGCATCAGCATTAGATGCTTTTGATTGTAAGTTTCAAGGAAGATTTTTATTTAAAACTGAACAAGATATTAAAAGAGCGAGAAAAATGGGTATAGATGACTTAAATAAAAAATATGATTTGAGAGAAATTGTAAAAGGAGATTCTATTTTTTGTGCTACTGGTATTACATCAGGTGATCTTGTTAGTGGAGTTAAATTTGAGAATGGAAACTTTGTTACAGAAACATTAGTTACTCATAAAAACTCTACAATCAATATTGTAAAAAAAGAGGTACCAATTACTTGATTAATTGCATTATTTACAATAAAAGATCCAAATTCGGTCCCTTCGTCTATCGGTTAGGACACGTGGTTTTCATCCTCGAAAGAGGGGTTCGATTCCCCTAGGGACCGCCAATATGAGATATTTTGTGTATCTTATCGTTTCTAAAGTCAAAA
>CACDKW010000008.1 GCA_902553465.1 uncultured Pelagibacteraceae bacterium
TAATGATTTTCTTCCAAAATTAGGAGTTCTTAACATTTCACCTTCAGATTTTTGAACAAGATCTCCTATATAAATAATGTTATCATTCTTTAAACAATTCATTGATCTTACAGAAAGTTCTAATTCATCAACTTTTCTTAATAGATTTTTATTGAATTCAGGTTCTGTTGGTTGTTCTCTAACAATTACTTCTTTTGGTTCGTCAAAATTGACAAACATTCCAAGTTGATCTTGAAAAATTCTTGCGGAATAAGCAACTGCATCTTCTGCGGATATAGATCCATTTGTTTCCACTTCCATTGTCAATTTATCATAATCCAAAGCTTTTCCTTCTCTAGCAGTACTAACAGAGTATGATACTTTTTTAACTGGACTAAATAGTGAGTCGATAGGAATTAAACCTAACGGAGGTTCTTCAGGTTTATTCATATCTGCTGGTATATATCCTTTACCATTTCCAACTGTCATTTCCATATGAAAATTTGTATTTTCATCTAAATTACAAATAACCAAGTCTGGATTTAATATTTCTATATCTGCAACTGAAGATATATCTGAAGCTTTTATTTCTCCTGGACCTTTGGCATCAAGTATAAGTTTTTTACTACTTTCTGTATTACTTTTTAAAGCAAGTGATTTTACATTTAAAACTATATCAGTAACATCTTCTCTAACTCCTTTAATAGATGAAAATTCGTGAAGAACACCATCAATTTGTATTGAAGTAACTGCAGTTCCTCTTATTGATGATAATAATATTCTTCTTAAAGAGTTACCCAAAGTAAGGCCATAACCTTTTTCTAAAGGTTCGGCTGTAATTTTTGCATAGGACTTATCATCACTAAGTTGAATATCAAGTTTTGCAGGTTTGATAAGTGATTTCCAATTTTTAATATTAACATTTGCAGTTTCCATCTATACTCTCCTTTTTTTTGGTGGTCTAGTTCCATTATGTGGCATTGGTGTTGTATCTTTAATTGAAGTAATTTTAAAACCTCTTGCTTGTAAAGCCCTTAATGCTGTTTCTCTGCCTGAGCCAGGACCTTTAACTTCAACGGATAAAGTTCTCATACCAACCTCTAACGCTTTAGCTGCAGCAGCATCTGCTGCTACTTGTGCAGCATAAGGTGTAGATTTTCTTGATCCTTTAAAACCTTTTTGTCCTGCAGAAGCCCATGAAATTATATTTCCACTTGTATCAGAAATAGAGACAATAGTGTTATTGAATGTTGACTGAACATACGCTACACCATTTAAAATATTTTTCTTAGCTTTCTTTTTTTTTGAGTAAGAACTTTTTTTAATTGTTTTCGCTTTTTCTTGAGATTGTTCCTTGTTTTCTGTTTTTAATTTTTTTTCTTTATCCATTAAATAATTTATTTTTTAAGAGGAGTTAATTTTTTTCCTGCTATTGCTATAGCTTTTCCTTTTCTAGTTCTTGCATTACATCTTGTTCTTTGACCTCTAACAGGAAGTTTTTTTCTATGTCTAGAGCCTCTATAAGTTGCCAAATCAATTAATCTTTTTATACTTAAAGAATTTTCTCTTCTTAAATCACCTTCAACTGTATAATTTTTATCTATATATTCTCTTATTTTTAAAACTTGGTCGTCAGTTAGTTGATTAACTCTTGTAGATTTAGAAATTTCTAAATCTTTGCAAATTTGGTTTGAAAATCTATCACCAATTCCATAGATATACGTTAGTCCTATGTGAACTAATTTGTTTTGAGGAATGTTTATACCTGCTATACGAGCCATAATATTGAGATAAAAATTTAGCCTTTTATATAAGAAGTTCTTTTAAAGTCAATGTCTTAAAGCGTAAGAATTTGCTCAATTTTGCCTGAAATTATTGATATTTCCTCACCTCCATCAATTTCATAAAAATTTGGATTTTTTGAATAGAAATCTAAGACAGGTTTAGTTGTTTCCATGTAAGTATCATACCTTTTAAGAATAGTATTTGAGTCATCATCTGATCTTTTTTCTAAAATTTTTCTTCTTTCAATTCTTTTTATTATTATATCTTTATTTACATTAAGGAAAAAAATAAAATTGATTTTTTGATTGGAGCTGTCTAACAATAAATCTAAGTTTTTAGCCTGATTTAATGACCTAGGATATCCATCAAAGATTAATTTATTTTTTTTTTGAGGATCAAAGATGATATTTTTTATAAGCTTGTTAACTATATCATCGGTTGCAAAATCACCTCTAGATATAATTTCTTCAATTTCCTTACCTATTTCTGTTTTTTTTTTAATTTCATTTCTAAGAAGATCACCGGTCGAAACTTGAAACAGTTTAAATTTTTTTACTATATTTTGAGACTGTGTACCCTTGCCTGCACCTGGAGGACCAAAAATTATTACGTTCACTTATTTACTATCTTCCAAATTTTGTTTTTTTAATTAATTGTTCGTATTGAGAACTCATAAGTCTTGTTTGTATTTGTGTAACAGTATCTATAGCAACAACAACAACAATTAAAATTGATGTACCACCCAAATAAAAAGGAATTGGATAATTAGCAATTAAAAATTCTGGCATCAAACAAACTAATGTTAAATATAAAGCTCCTATAGTGGTTAATTTGGTTAATATATTATCTATATATAAAGCAGTACTTTCTCCTGGTCTTATACCAGGTATAAATCCACCATATTTTCTTAAATTTTCAGCAGTTTCTTTTGGATTAAAGGTAATTGATGTATAAAAAAAAGTAAAAAATATTATTCCTGAAGCATAAAGCAACATATATAGAGGTTGACCTTGTGAAAAAAAAGATATCACAGTTTGGAAACTATCATTTTGTGAAAAATTAAAGTTAGAAAAAGTTACTGGTAATAATAATAAAGCTGATGCAAATATTGCAGGAATAACACCAGCAGAATTTATTTTTAAAGGTAAATGAGATGAGTCACCGCCATAAATTTTATTCCCCATTTGTCTTTTTGGATAATTAATTAAAATTTTTCTTAATGCTCTCTCCATAAAAACTATAAACATGATTGTTAATACTAATAATACAAAGATAAAGATTATCATAGCTGTAGATATTGCTCCTGTTCTACCTAATTCGAATGTTGTAACAAGTGCCCTAGGTATCTCAGCAACAATTCCTGAAAAAATTATAAGTGATATTCCGTTTCCAATACCTCTTTGAGTGATTTGCTCACCTAACCACATCAAAAATACTGTCCCAGCAACTATTGTTGTAACGGTTGTAATCTTAAAATAAATTCCTGGATTTATAACCAGATTGGCTGACGATTCTAAACCAACAGCTAAACCGTATCCTTGTATAGTGGCTAACAAAACTGTTCCATATCTTGTTATCTGGGTAATTTTTTGTCTCCCAGTTTCACCTTGGCTTTTTAAATTTTTAAAATAATCTGAAACTCCGGTTAATAACTGAACTATAATAGAAGAAGAAATATATGGCATAATTCCTAAAGCAAAAATTGCCATTCTGCTTATAGCGCCTCCTGCAAAAACATTGAACATTCCAAGCAATCCTTTTTGATTACTTTGCATCATTTGCTGCAATTGATCAGGGTCAATACCCGGTATAGGAACAAATGTTCCAAATCTATAAACAGACAATATAAATAATGTAAAAAAAATCCTATTTCTTAAATCATTAGAATGAGAAGTTTCGCTCATATAAAGTTAATTTTTATTATTTAGAATTATAGTTCCACCAATTTTCTCTAATTTAACTTTTGCAGATTTAGAAACAAAGTCAGCAACCAAATTAACTTTAAATTTTATTTCACCCGTTCCTAAAATTTTTATTTTTTTATAAGATTTGCCTAAAATGTTAGCTTTTTTTAATGCATCTAAATTAACTTTTTCTTTTTCATTTATTTTTTTTTTTACAATTAGTTCATTAATTTTACTTAAATTAATTATTGCTATTTTTTCTTTTTTAAGTGGGTTAAATCCTCTTTTTGGCAATCTTCTATATAAAGGCATTTGGCCACCTTCAAAACTTTTAATTGCAACCCCGCTTCGTGATTTTTGTCCTTTAACTCCTCTGCCAGAAGTTTTTCCCTTTCCAGAACCAATTCCACGGCCTACTCTTATTTTTTTAACTTTAACTTGCAATGTTGAATTTAAATTAGTCATTATCCTCTTTTTTCAATTATTTCTGAAATTTTTTTATTTCGTAAAATAGAAATGTTTTTTGGTGAATTTTGTTTTAAAAGTGCTTTCATGCAAGCTCTTATTACGTTATGAGGATTTGCAGTGCCTAAAGACTTTGCAACAATATCTTTAATTCCTAACACTTCGCATACGGCTCTTACTGGACCTCCGGCAATGATTCCTGTTCCCTTTGGAGCAGCTCTCAATTTTATTTTACCTGCTCCATCTTTTCCATAAATATCATGATGGATTGTTCTACCTTCTCTAAGTGGAATTTGAATTAGTTTTCTTCTTGCAAGTTCATTGGCTTTTTTAATAGCATCTGGAACCTGTTTTGCTTTAGCGTGCGCTACTCCAATTTTACCGTTTTGGTTTCCTACCACAACCAAAGCAGAAAAGCCAAATCTTCTACCCCCTTTTACTACTTTAGTTATTCTATTTATATGCACCAATTTTTCTAAATATTCATTATTTTTTTCCATAATTTAAAATTCCATTCCGTTTTTTCTTAAAGTTTCTGCAAATGCTTTAACCCTACCGTGATATTTATATAGACCTCTATCAAAATAAATCTTTGTTATTTTTTTATCTATTGCTTTTTTAGCTAAATTTTCAGCAACAATTTGTGATAGTTCAGTTTTATTTTTTTTCTTTAGTGATTTAATTGATTTTTCTTTTGATGATGAGGACAAAATAGTAATATTATTATTATCATCAATTATTTGTGCACTAATATTTTTTGCTGATCTTGATACGCTTAGTCTAAATCTTTCTCCTGAAGAAACTTTTTTAAGTTTGTTCCTAATTCTAAATTTTTTTCTATCCTTAGATTTAATTTTCATTATTTTTTCTTCCCTTCTTTTCTAAGTATATATTGACCTTGCTCTTTGATACCTTTGCCTTTATATGGTTCTGGTGGTCTGTAAGACTTTATTTTAGAAGCTATCATCCCTACTTCTTGTTTATCACTTCCGCTTATTTTAATGATTGTTTGTTTTTCAACTAATATTTTTATAGAATCTGGTATATCAAAATTAACGTCATGACTAAATCCAAGTTGCATACTTAATTGTTTCCCTTTTAACGAAGCTCTATAACCAACGCCAGATAATTCAAGAGTTTTTGAGTAACCTTTGCTAGCACCAATTATTGCATTGTTAAGCAAACTTCTATTCATACCCCATAATCTTTTAGTATCTGGATTAATATTCTTTGGTTTAATAGAAACTGATTTTCCTTCATCAATATTTAAATCAAACATACTTGTATCAATGTTTAAGCTTTTTTTGCCTAATGGACCCTCAACATTTAATAAATTTCCATTTAAAGCAACTTTTACTTTTTCAGGGATTGCTATGTTTATTTTACCAATTTTTGACATTAAAATACCTTACAAATTATTTCGCCACCTACTTTATTTTTTCTAGCATCAATGTCACTCATAACACCCTTTGGTGTAGATACTATTGCAATTCCCAAACCATTATTAATTTTGGGAAGACTTTCAGCGCTTGAAAATATTCTTCTTCCGGGTTTAGATATCCTTTGAATTGTACTTATTACTGGAGATCCATAATTATATTTAAGTTCAATTTGCAAAACAGCTTTGTTTTCAATTGACGAAACCTTATGATCAACAATATAACCTTCGTTTTTAAGTACTTCAGCAATTTTCACTTTAAAATTAGAAGATGGCAATTCTACTTTTTTATGATTTCTTAATAGAGAATTTTTAATTCTCGCTAACATATCTCCAATAGGGTCATTTAAACTCATAATTTCCTTTCTACCAACTTGATTTAACCATACCTGGAATTTTTCCTTCTAATCCAAGTTTTCTTAATGCAATTCTTGATATTTTTAGTTTTCTGTAAACACCATGAGGTCTTCCTGTTATTTGACATCTGTTTCTAACTCTAATTTTAGATGAATTTCTTGGCATTTTAGATAATTTCTGTTGAGCTTTAAATCTTTCTTCTAACGGAAGCTGCTTATTCATAATTATTTTTTTAAGTTTTTTTCTTTTTTCATAAAATTTGTTTGATAATTTTATTCTTCTGTTGTTTTTGTTTACTGAGCTTAACTTTGCCATATTTAATTACTCCTTGTTTCTTTAAATGGAAAATTGAATTTTTTTAAAAGTTCAAAACTATCTTTTTTCTTACTTGATTTGATAACTAAAGTAATATCTAAACCTCTAATTTTTTCTACTTTGTCAAAATTTACCTCAGGAAAAACAATATGTTCTTTTATACCAAAAGTGTAATTTCCAAACATATCAAAACCATTTGGTGACAACCCTCTAAAATCCTTAATTCTTGGTAAAGCAATATTTACTAATCTATCAATAAATTCATACATCTTGTCTTTTCTAAGAGTAACTTTTAAACCAGCGTTTGTGTCTTTTCTTGTTTTAAAATTTGAAATCGATTTCTTAAATTTTGTAATGACAGGTTTTTGTCCAGTAATTGCAGCCAAGTCTTCCTGACTTGATTTAAGAATTTTTGAATCATTACCATCAATACCTAAACCCATATTTAAAATTATTTTTTGAATCTCGGGTACCATATAAGGGTTTTTATAACCAAATTGATTCATTAAGCTTGGCTTAATTTCTTTTTTGAATAATTCTTTTAATCTAGCCATTTTTATTTTTTTGCCTCTTTTTTATTTTCATTTTTTTTATTTTTAGATTTTTCAAATAAAGAAAGATTTGAAATATTAATGAAATTTTCTTTTGAAATAATGCCACCTTTCTTTTCTTTTGTGGTTTTAACGTGTTTTTTAACTATGTTTATTCCTTTAACTTTTGCTCTATTGTTACTTCTGTCTATTTCAATAATTTCACCATCTTTTTTTTTATCTTTACCAGCTAAAATTATTACTTTATCTCCTTTTTTAATCATATTTAAATTACCTCAGGTGCAAGTGAAATTATTTTCATTTGTCCTCTTGTTCTAAGTTCTCTTGTTACAGGACCAAAAATTCTAGTTCCAATTGGTTCCCCTTTTTCGTCAGTTAGGACGGCAGCGTTATTATCGAATTTTACTTTAGATCCATCATTTCTATGAATACCTTTTTTAACTCTAACAACCACTGCTTTATGTACCGATCCTTTTTTTACTTTACCCTTTGGTATAGCTTCTTTAACGGCAACAACTATCGTATCACCTATACTTGCATACCTTCTTTTTGATCCGCCTAAAACTTTTATACACTCAATTTTCTTAGCTCCTGTATTGTCAGCAACTAATAACTCAGTTTGAACTTGTATCATTTTACATCTCCTAGTACTTCAAATTTTTTTGTTTTTGAACGAGGTCTACATTCAATAATTGAAACTTTATCACCATTTTTAAACTTATTGCTTTCATCGTGAACACTGTATTTTTTTTTAGATTTTATTACTTTTTTTAAAACAGGGTGCTGATATTTTCTTTCAACAATTACTGTAATTGTTTTGTTTGGTTTGTCACTAACTACAATTCCTTTTAGTATTTTCTTAGGCATTCAATTTTTTTCCTAACATGGTTTTTAATCTTGCTATTGTTTTTTTTGTTTCATTAACTTGTGAAGGACTTTTCATTTGTCCATTTATTTTTTGAAATCTAAAGTTAAATAAATCTTTTTTTGATTTTTCTAAACTTTTTAAAATTTCATCTTTTGTTAATTTTTTTGTTTCTTTTTTTTTCATTTATATTCTCTTGATAAATTTACATTTAATAGGCAATTTAGCTGATGCTTTGTAAAGAGCTTCTCTTGCTACTTCTTCTGTGACACCGTCAACCTCAAAAAGTATTCTTCCAGGTTTAACACGACATGCCCAAAATTCTGGTGAACCTTTTCCTTTACCCATTCTAACTTCTGTTGGTTTTTTGGAAACTGGAATATTTGGAAACATTCTTGTCCAAACTCTACCTTGTCTTTTCATATGTCTTGTTAATGCCACTCTTGCTGCTTCTATCTGCTTTCCTATAACTCTTTCAGGCTGTATTGCTTTTAAACCGTATGATCCATAATTCATTAAATTGCATCTTGATGCATTGCCATGAATTCTTCCTTTGTGTGCTTTTCTAAATTTTGTTCTAGTTGGTTGTAGCATAATTATTTTTTATTTGTTTCCTGACTAAATTCCTTTGTAAAAATTTCACCTTTATATATCCACACTTTAACACCAATTATTCCATACGTTGTTAAAGCTTCAGATTCAGCGTAGTCTATGTCTGCTCTTAAAGTATGTGATGGTATACTTCCATCTCTTAACCATTCTGTTCTTGCTATTTCATTTCCTCCCAATCTTCCACTTATTGCAACTTTAATTCCTTTTGCTCCTAGTCTTAAAGCTGATTGCATTGCTCTTTTCATTGCTCTTCTATAAGAAACTCTTTTAACCAATTGTTGTGCGATGTTTTCAGCTACTAAATAACTATTTGTTTCTGGTTTTTTTACTTCTTTTATATTTAATATAACTTCATTTGTTGTTAATGAAGATAGTTTTCCTTTAATTTTTTCAATATCACTACCTTTTTTACCAATAACAAACCCAGGTCTTGAAGTATAAATTGTTACAAAACATTTTTTTGAGGTTCTTTCTATCATAACCTTAGATACACCTGAGTTTACTACGTTTTTTTTTACATATTCTCTAATTTTAAAATCTTCAATTAGATAGTTTCCAAAGTCCTTTTTTTTAGCATACCAGACTGAATCCCAGCCTCTATTAATGCCTAATCTTAAACCTACAGGATTTACTTTTTGACCCATGTTATCTTTTCTCCATATTTACTTTTTCTTTTTCTTTTTCAGTTAAAATTATTGTCAAATTTGAATACGGTTTCATAATAGGCGAAGCCCTACCTTTCGCTCTTGCCCTAAATCTTTTCATTATAATTTGTTTTCCACAGTAAGCTTCTTTTATAATTAAATTATCTATATTATATTGAAAATTATTTTCTGCATTCGCTATAGCTGATGAAATAGTTTTTTGTACATCTTTAGAAATTCTTTTATCAGAAAAATTTAAATCTCTTATTGCTATATCCACTTTTTTACCGACAATTGATCTCAATATTGGTTTAAGTTTTCTTGTACTTGATCTAACGTTCTTATTGACCGATTTGATAATTTTATTATCTTTGTCTTTATTTGTTTTTTTTGACATAAATATTATTTTTTATCCTCTTTATTTCCTGCGGCTTCTTCGGCTTTTGCTTTTTTATCTGCTGGTGTATGTCCAGAAAATGTTCTTGTTGGAGCAAATTCACCTAATTTATGTCCAACCATGTCTTCAGATACAGTAATTGGGATAAATTTTTTTCCATTATAAATTAAAAAGCTAACTCCAACAAAATCAGGTATAATTGTTGATTTTCTAGACCATGTTTTGATCGGTTTTTTGCTTGGATCATTTTTTTGTTTATCAACTTTTTTGATCAAACTTTCTTCTACAAATGGTCCTTTCCAAACAGCTCTAGCCATAATTATTTTCCTCTCTTTTTCCTTCTTCTGATTATGAATTTATCAGTTCTTTTGTTATCTCTTGTTTTTAATCCTTTAGCAGATTGTCCAGTAGGAGAAACTGGATGTCTTCCTCCGGCTGATTTACCTTCTCCACCACCGTGCGGGTGATCAACTGGGTTCATTACTACACCCCGTGTGTGTGGTCTTCTACCAAGCCATCTTGATCTTCCTGCTTTTCCAATTTTAATATTTTTTTGATCTGGATTTGACAAAACCCCAATTGTTGCCATTGATCTTGAATCTATTTTTCTAACTTCTCCCGATGACATTTTAATCAATGAATAATTACCATCAATACCAGATATAATTACTGATGTTCCAGCAGATCTTGCAATTTTACCACCTGCTCCTGGTTGTAATTCTACATTGTGAATATTTATACCAACAGGTATATCTTGTAATGGTAAACAGTTACCGATTTTAATTTCTGAGCTAGGTCCGTTTTGTATTTTGTCACCTATTTTAATATTTTGAGGTGCTAAATAATAAAATTTCTGATTATCTTCAAATTTTACCAACATTATATGACATGATCTGTTAGGGTCGTATTCTATTCTTTCAACTTCACCTTTCATATCAAACTTTTTTCTATAAAAATCTATATTTCTATATTTTTGTTTATGGCCGCCTCCGTGATTTCTAGATGTAATTCTTCCGGCATTATTTCTTCCTTTGGATGAATTATTAACTGATGTTAATGGTTTGTAAGGTTTACCTTTCCACAAATCAGATCTGTCTATCAGTATAGTCCCTCTGCTTGATTTAGTGTATGATTTAAAAGATTTTAATGGCATTTTATATTCCTGTCGTTAGGTCAATGTTTTGACCTTTTTTTAATGTTACTATAGCCTTTTTAAAACCAGGAACTTTTACTTTTCTTCCACGGGTAATTTTAATTTTTGATCTTTTGTTAATAATATTAATTTTTGTTACATTTACTTTAAATATTTTTTCTATATTTTTTTTTAGATTTATTTTATTTGCTTTGTAATGAACTTTAAAAACAATTTTATTTTGTTCAGAAATATTAGTTGCTTTTTCAGTTATATGTGGTGCAATAATTGTATCGTATAAGTGTAATTTCATTAAATATATCTCTTTTCAAGTTCTTTAATTGAGCTTTCAGTAAAAATTAATTTTTTATGTTTAACTATATCAAAAGCACTAAAATGATTTATGTCAGTTGATTTAACATTAGGGATGTTTCTTATAGACTTATCTATTTTATCTTTTGAATTTTTATCTAAAATCAGTAATGAATTTTTTGCATTAAATTTAATAAGAATATTGTTCATTTCTTTAGTTTTTTTAATTTCTGTACTAAAGTCATTAAATATAATTAAATCTTTTAATTTACTTTTTTCAGTTATGAGAGAGGCAATACTTATTTTTTTTTCATTCTTGTTAAGTTTTCTTATTTTATAATTTGACTGTCCTTTTGGGCCATGAGCAACTCCACCACCAACAAATATAGGTGCTTTTCTACTTGCGTGCCTTGCATTACCTGTGCCTTTTTGAGCATATATTTTTGCTGTTGAGCCAATAATTTCATTTTTTTGTTTAGTTTTAGCTTTTCTTCCTTTGTAATTTGCATTTGTTTTATAAAGAACGTTACTCACTAATTGATTATTTATTTTAGCTGCAACAATTCTATCTGCTACTTCAATTGTCTCTTTTTTTCCGTCAAGTGTGATTTTTTCTATTTTCATTTTTATTTTTTCTTTTTATCAGGTATTTTTTTAATACGCTCAATCTCTGCTATTTTTTCTCCCATTGTTAATTTTTTAATATTTTTTGCAGATTTTTTTACGAGGACTTCTGTATTTTTTGAACCTGGAATTGATCCCTTTAAATAAAGTAAATTATTTTCATTATCTGATTTTATAATTTCAATATTTTGCATTGTCCTTACTTTATTACCCATATGACCAGCCATTTTTTTATTTTTAAACACTTTACCTGGGTCTTGATTTTGACCAGTAGATCCATGAGCCCTATGAGATACAGAAACACCATGTGAAGCTCTTAATCCTGAAAAATTATGTCTTTTCATTGCTCCAGCAAAACCTTTTCCTATAGTGGTTGATTTTATATCTACAAATTTTACATCTTTGAAAACTTCTAAACCTAATTCGTTTCCTTCTTTATAGTTATCTAAGCTATCAACTCTAAATTCTTTTAATTTTTTCTTTGGTTCAGTATTTTTTTTTGTAAAATATCCTTTCATTGATTTAGAAAGTTTTGAGTTTTTAATTTTTCCAAATCCGACTTGGACTGCTTTATATCCTCTTTTATCTTCTTGAACTAAATCAATAATTCTTCCCTTTTCCATTTTAACAACAGTTACAGGAACAGATTGACCAGTTTTATAAAATTCTCTGGTCATTCCAATTTTCTTTCCTATTAATGCAATTTCCGTCATATTTTTATATTTTAATTTCTACATCTACACCTGAAGCTAGGTCCAATTTCATTAAAGCTTCAACTGTTTGAGGTGTTGGTTCTATTATATCAATTAATCTTTTGTGAGTTCTTGTCTCAAATTGTTCTCTACTTTTCTTATCAATGTGAGGTGATCTTAAAACTGTATATTTTTCAATTTTAGTTGGTAAAGGTATTGGTCCTTTAATATTTGCTCCGGTTCTTTTTACAGTATTCACAATTTCTTCAGTAGACTGATCAAGGATCTTATTATCATAAGCTCTTAATTTGATTCTAATATTTTGTTTATCCATATAAATTATCCTGTTTTTTTAGTAACTTCTTCTTGTACATTTTGAGGAACTTTATCGTAATGATCAAAAAACATAGAGTATTGAGCTCTGCCTTGAGACATTGATCTTAAACTATTTATATAGCCAAACATATTAGCTAATGGAACCATGGCCGTTATTACAGTCGCATTACCTCTTTGCTCTTGTGTGTTTATTTGTCCTCTTCTACTATTTAAATCACCAATAACATCTCCCATATAATCTTCTGGTGTAACTACTTCGACTCTCATTATTGGTTCTAAAAGTTTAAGGGTTCCTCTATTGCAAGCTTCTTTAAAACATTGTCTAGAAGCAAGTTCAAAAGCCAAAACGCTCGAGTCTACGTCGTGATGTAAGCCATCTAAAATTACAACTTTATAATCAATCAAAGGAAAGCCTGCTAAAATTCCACCATCAGCAACTGTTTCAATTCCTTTTTCAACGCCTGGAATAAATTCTTTAGGTATGGCTCCACCCTTTATTTTACTTTCAACTTCTCTACCTTTTCCTGGCTCTAATGGTTCTACAGATAATTTAACTCTTGCAAACTGACCCGCACCACCACTTTGTTTTTTATGTGTATAATCAAATTCAGCTGCATTTAATATAGTTTCTCTGTAGGCAACTTGTGGAGCGCCAACGTTTGCTTCTACTTTAAATTCTCTTTTCATTCTATCTACAATAATGTCTAAATGTAACTCTCCCATTCCTTTAATTATCGTTTGTCCCGACTCTTCATCAGAAGTAACTCTAAATGAAGGATCTTCCTTAGCTAATCTTCCAAGAGCTTCTCCCATTTTTTCTTGATCAGCTTTAGTTTTTGGTTCAACAGCAATTTCTATAACTGGATCAGGAAATTCCATTGGTTCTAATAAAACCGGATTATCTTCATCTGCTAGTGTGTGTCCTGTAATTGTGTGTTTTAAACCAGCTAAAGCAACAATATCCCCTGTGTTAGCTTCTTTAATATCTTCTCTAGAGTTTGCATGCATCAACAACATACGTCCAACTCTTTCTTCTTTTTCTTTAGAGGTGTTATATATGCCTGTGCCAGATTTTATTGTGCCTGAATATATTCTTATAAAAGTTAATGTACCTACAAATGGATCATTTGCGACTTTAAAAGCTAATGCTGAAAATGGAGCTTTATCATCAAATTTCATATCTAATTCTTCTTCTGAACCTGGTTTTGTTCCTTTAATTGAACCGATGTCCTCTGGACTTGGTAAATAATCTACGACAGCATCCAATAAAGGTTGAACACCTTTATTTTTAAATGCAGAACCAGTTAAAACTGGAACGAAACTGAAATTTAAGCATCCTTTTCTAATACATTTAATTAAATCTTCACTTTTAATTTGATCTCCATTTAAATAACTTTCCATTAATTTTTCATCTTGTTCAACTGCTGTCTCAACAAGTTCTTGTCTATATTTTTCACTAATTTCCTTTAAATCATCTGGTATGTCTTTTTCTTCCCATGCCGCACCTAAGTCTTCATTTTTCCATACAATTGCTTTCATTTTTACTAAATCAACAACTCCTTGTAATGATGATTCAATGCCTATTGGAACTTGCATAACTAAAGGTTTTGCACCTAATCTATCTTTTATCATCTCAACGCATCTAAAAAAATCTGCACCTGTTCTATCTAATTTATTAACAAAACAAATTCTAGGAACTTTATATTTGTCTGCTTGTCTCCATACTGTTTCAGATTGAGGCTCAACACCTGCTACTCCATCAAACACCGCAACTGCTCCATCTAAAACTTTTAATGATCTTTCAACCTCAATAGTAAAATCAACATGTCCAGGTGTATCAATAATATTAACTCTGTGTTCTCTCCAAAAACAAGTTGTGGCAGCTGATGTAATTGTTATACCTCTTTCTTGCTCTTGCTCCATCCAATCCATTGTTGCAGCACCATCATGTACTTCTCCAATTTTATGACTTTTTCCTGTGTAATATAAAATTCTTTCAGTTGTAGTAGTTTTTCCTGCATCAATATGAGCCATGATACCAATGTTTCTATATTTGTTTAATGTATGTGTTCTAGGCATAATTTTTTACCATCTAAAATGAGCAAAAGCTTTGTTAGATTCTGCCATTTTATGAGTATCTTCCTTTTTTTTTATTGCTGACCCTCTATTTTCATAGGCATCATATATTTCATTAAATATTTTATCTGACATATTTTTATCTTTTCTTTTTCTTGAAGCGTCAATTAACCATCTTAATGCTAAAGCTTGTGATCTTTTAGACTTAACTTCAACAGGGACCTGGTAAGTTGCACCTCCGACTCTTCTAGATCTAACTTCTACTGTAGGTCTAATATTATTTATGGCTTCATTAAAAACTGTAATTGGTTCATCTTTTGATTTAGATTTTATTTTTTCAATTGCGTCATAAACTATTTTTTCAGCAACAGTTTTTTTACCATCATACATTATTGAATTAATTAACTTTGGTATGATTGATGATTTATATTTAGGATCAACTATTTGAATTTTTTTTGGTGCTTTTCTTTTACGAGACATAACGATTTATTTTCCTTTTTTTTGCACCGTATTTAGATCTTTGTTGTTTTCGAGCTGTGACTCCTTGAGTATCAAGATTACCTCTTAAGATATGGTATCTTACACCAGGTAAATCTTTTACTCGCCCTCCTCTAATCAATACAACTGAGTGTTCTTGCAAATTATGACCTTCTCCTGGAATATAAGAAGTAACTTCGTGTCCATTTGACAATCTAACTCTCGCAACTTTTCTTAATGCTGAATTTGGTTTTTTTGGAGTAGTTGTATAAACTTTTACACAAACACCTCTCTTTTGTGGAGATCTTTCAAGCGCAGGAACTTTATCCCTAGACTTTTGTTTAATACGTTTCTTTTTTAACAATTGGTTTATTGTTGGCATAATTTTTAATTTTTTAATTTTTTGATGAAATTAACTGAGATTTTCATTGGTAGCGTTTAGTACTCAAGTACTACATTCCAACCAAAAAATTATCGCCAAAATACTATAGAAATGTATTTTGTCAAATTAAATTGCTAAAATAATTAGTCTATTTCTATTGATTTACTTGGCTTTCTGAAGGTTCTATCTTATCTTGATCAGATAGAAATTTTTTATCATCATCAAGAGCTTTTTTATTCCAATCAGATTTCACTGATCCAGTTCCAGCTGGAACAAGTCGACCAACTATAACATTTTCTTTTAATCCTGTTAATGTATCTATTTTACCTTTAATAGCTGCGTCAGTTAAAACTCTAGTTGTTTCTTGGAATGATGCTGCAGAAATAAATGACTCTGTTTGTAAAGAAGCTTTTGTTATACCCATTAAAACTCTTTCACCAACAGCGGGTTTTTTTCCATCTGCTTTTAATTTTTCATTCATACTTTCAAATTTAATTCTATCTACTATTTCACCAGGTAAAATACTTGAATCGCCACTTTCTTTGACTTCGATCTTCTTCAGCATTTGTCTTAAAATAGTCTCGATATGCTTGTCGTTAATTATAACACCTTGTAATCTATAAACTTCCTGAACTTGGTTTACAAAATATTCTGTTAACTCTTCTATACCAAGAATTCTTAAAATGTCATGCGGCAAGGGTTGACCATCAAGCAAATATTCACCTTTATTTATTTTTTCTCCTTGATTGAAATTAATATGTTTTCCTTTAGGAATTAAATAATTTGAAGTTTCTCCTTTTTCAGAAACTATTGATATTTTTTGCTTTCCTCGAACTTCTTTTCCAAATATTACTTTTCCATCATTTTCAGCAATTATTGCACTATCTTTTGCTTTTCTGGCTTCAAATAATTCTGCTACACGCGGCAAGCCTCCGGTAATGTCTTTAGTTTTTGATGTTTCTTTTGGCAATCTAGCTATTACGTCACCAGCAAAAATTTTCTTACCATCTTCTACAGATAATATAGAGTCTGGTACCAAGTAGTATCTCGCTTCATTATCATCAGCTTTTTTAATTACATTTCCTTTATCATCTCTTAAAGTTATTCTAGGTTTTAAATCTGTATTTTTTGATTGAGTTTTCCAATCAATTACAGTTTTAGTTGATATACCTGTTGCATCATCTAATGTTTCGGATATTGAAACACCATCTATTAAATCTACGTAATTAGCAGTACCACTTTTTTCTGCTATAACTGGAGTTGTGTATGGATCCCATTCACAAATTTTAGTATTTTTTTTAATTTTTTCACCATTTTGAAAAAATAATTTAGATCCATAAGGTACTTTATAAACTGCTATCTGTAATCCGTTATCATCTTCAATAGAAAGTTGTGTATTTCTTCCCATTACAACCATATTTTTTTTTGAATCTTCTAGTAAATTTGTATTAATTACTTTTAGTGTACCTTCAGATTTAGTTACTATTTGGGACTCTTGTTTAATTGAAGCGGTTCCTCCTACGTGGAAAGTTCTCATTGTAAGTTGAGTTCCAGGTTCTCCTATCGATTGAGCTGATATCATTCCTATTGCTTCGCCTACATGAACCATTTTTCCCCTAGAAAGGTCTCTACCATAACTCATAGCGCAAACACCTTCTTTTGATCCACATGTTATTACAGAATATACTTTAATAAATTTAACACCTGCGGCATCAATTTTTTCACATCCTGCCTCATCAATCATGTTAGATTTTTTTATAATAACTTCACCTGTGATAGGGTTTTTTACGTCGGCAGCAACAACTCTTCCCAAAGCTCTTTCTGAAAGACTAACTATAACATTTCCTCCTTCAATTATTTCTGATAAGGTAATGTTTCCTGCGGCTTTTCCACAATCACAGTCTTTTTTAGTTATTGTTAAATCTTGTGCAACATCACAAAGTCTTCTTGTCAAATAACCTGAATTAGCTGTTTTCAAAGCAGTATCAGCAAGACCTTTTCTTGCTCCGTGTGTAGAATTAAAATATTCTAAAGCGGTTAACCCTTCTTTAAAATTTGATGTTATGGGAGACTCAATAATTTCACCTGATGGTTTAGCAATTAAACCTCTCATACCAGCTAGCTGTTTCATTTGAGCAGCTGAACCTCTGGCGCCGCTGTCCGCCATCATAAATACAGAATTAATTTTAAGACCATCGTCCGTAACTTCAGTAGCTGATATTCTTTTCATCATTTCTGCAGCTACACGATCAGTACATTTTGACCAAGCATCAACAACTTTATTATATTTTTCACCTCTCGTAATTAAACCTTCAGAATATTGAGTCTCATAATCTGAAATTAATTTTTTAGTTTCCTCAATAAGCTGTTGTTTATTCTCTGGTATAACCAGGTCATCTTTACCAAATGAAATACCTGCTTTGAAAGCGTGTTTAAAACCAAGATCTTTTAATTTATCACAGAATATCACAGTAGATTTTTGACCACAAAATCTAAAAACATGATCGATTAACTCTGAAACTGTTTTTTTTGGTAAAAGTCTATCTACTAGAGAAAATTTATTATTTAGATTTTTTGGTAAAAGATCTGCTAATAAAAATCTTCCTGCGGTGCTGATATGCTTTTCATATTTTGCATTTCCATCTTTATCAACAGTAATAAATCTTGACACTACTCTTGAATGAACTTTTATTTGACCTGTTTCTAATGCATGTTCAATTTCAGAATTGTTTACAAAATAGCCTTCTACTTTTTCTGTTTGATAAGGCTGCTGAGATAAATAATATATTCCTAATATCATATCTTGGCTTGGAACAATTATTGGTTTTCCATTTGATGGACTTAGAATATTGTTAGTCGACATCATAAGAACTCTTGCTTCTAATTGTGCTTCTAAGCTTAATGGAATATGAACAGCCATCTGGTCTCCATCGAAATCAGCGTTAAATGCTGCGCATGTTAATGGATGTAGCTCAATAGCATCTCCTTCTATTAATTTAGGCTCAAATGCTTGAACACCTAATCTGTGAAGAGTTGGGGCTCTATTTAGAATTACTGGATGCTCTCTTACTATAATTTCTAAAGCATCCCAAACTTCATCTCTTTCTTTTTCAACTAATTTTTTCGCTTGTTTAATTGTTGAAGCAAGTCCTAATTTATTTAATCTGGCATATAAAAATGGTTTAAATAGTTCTAGTGCCATCTTTTTTGGAAGACCACATTCATGCAGTTTTAAATCTGGTCCTACGACAATTACTGATCTTCCTGAGTAGTCAACTCTTTTTCCTAATAAGTTTTGTCTAAATCTTCCTTGCTTACCTTTTAACATTTCAGCTAGTGATTTAAGTGGTCTTTTTCCAGTTCCTGTTATTACTCTACCTCTTCTGCCGTTATCAAATAGTGCATCCACTGACTCCTGCAACATTCTTTTTTCATTTCTTACAATTATATCTGGAGCTTTTAAGTCGATTAATCTTTTTAAACGATTATTTCTATTAATAACTCTTCTATATAAATCGTTAAGATCAGAAGTAGCAAATCTTCCACCGTCTAATGGAACCAATGGTCTTAATTCAGGTGGTATTACCGGTATTACGGTTAAAATCATCCATTCAGGCTTGTTGCCCGTTTCTATAAATGATTCAATCAATTTTAATCTTTTAATTGATCTCTCTTCAGCAACTTTTGACTTTGTTTCATTTATAGTTTTAACAAGTAAAGCTCTTTCTTCTTCTAGATTAATTGATTTTAAAATTTCTAGAATTGCCTCTGCGCCTATACCTGCTGTAAAAGCTTCTTCTCCGTATTGGTCTTGGTATTGTATAAGTTCTTCCTCGCTTAATAACTGAAATTTCTTTAAACTTGTTAAACCAGGTTCAATAACTATAAAATTTTCAAAATATAATACTCTTTCTACTTCCTTTAATTTCATGTCTATTGTTAAAGAAATTCTGCTTGGTAACGATTTCAAAAACCAAATATGAGCAACTGGCGTTGCTAAATTAATATGACCCATTCTCTCTCTACGAACATTTGATTTAGTTACTTCAACTCCACATTTCTCACAGATAATTCCTCTAAACTTCATTCTTTTATATTTTCCACACAAACATTCATAATCCTTAATGGGTCCAAATATTCTTGCACAAAAAAGACCGTCTTTTTCAGGTCTGAATGTTCTATAATTTATAGTTTCGGGTTTTTTAATTTCACCATAAGTCCAAGATTTAATTTTTTCTGGGCTTGCCAAAGTAATTTTAATATTATTAAAATTTTGAGATTCAGAAATCTCAGAAGTTTTAAATAAATTAGATAATTCTTTTTTCATTTTTAATTTAATTCCACATTTAAAGCTAAAGATTTTATTTCTTTAACTAATACATTGAATGACTCGGGTATTCCTGACTCAAAGTTTTCTTCACCTTTTACAATTGTTTCATAAACTTTTACTCTTCCTGCAACATCGTCAGATTTAACTGTTAAGATTTCTTGGAGTGTATATGACGCACCATAGGCTTCTAATGCCCAAACTTCCATTTCTCCAAATCTTTGACCACCTAACTGTGCTTTTCCTCCCAAAGGTTGTTGGGTAACTAAACTATATGGACCTGTAGACCTAGCGTGAATTTTATCTTCTACAAGATGATGAAGTTTTAACATATAAATTGTTCCAACAGTGACAGGTCTATGAAATTTTTCTCCCGTTCTTCCATCCCATAAAAAAGTTTGGCCTGAACTTGGTAATTTTGCTAGCTCTAACATATTTGTTACATCTTGCTCTTTTGCTCCATCAAATACTGGTGTTGCTATAGGTACACCGTTTTGTATATTTTCACATAAATCTTTAAACTCACGATTTGAAAGTTTATTCACAGATTGATCAAAATTTTCTTTACCATAAACAGATTTCAAAAAATTAGAAATTTTTTCATTTTTTTCAATTTTTTTCTGATTTTCGTTTATTAAATTTTTGATTTTATCGCCTAACTCTGTACATGACCAACCTAAATGGGTTTCTAAAATTTGACCAACATTCATACGGCTTGGAACTCCCAGTGGGTTTAAAACGATATCTACAGGTTTGCCATTTTCTTGATATGGCATATCTTCAACTGGAACTATTTTACTTACAACCCCTTTATTTCCATGTCTACCAGACATTTTATCTCCTGGTCTAAGTCTTCTTTTTATCGCAACAAAAACTTTTACCATCTTCATTACACTAGGAAGTAAATCATCACCTTGTTGAATTTTTAAAACTTTATCTTCAAATCTTTCTTGAATATCCTTTTTAGCTAGGTTGTATTGATCTTTTATTTGGCTAAGTGCTTCAATTTTTGTTTCATCAGATAATGGTAATTTAAATATATCGTTAATATTTAAATCATTTATATCATCTTCGCTTAAAGCTTTTCCTGATTCAATGTTTTTAATTTTTTTGTTTAATTTAATTCCAGATAATATTGATGAAACTCTTTGTTTTATGCTTCTCTCTAAAATTTCTTCCTCAACAATTTTATCTTGTTGAACTGCATCAACTTCCGCTCTTTCAATGGTTATAGATCTTTCATCTTTTTCGATTCCATGCCTATTAAAAACTCTAACATCAACTACAATACCACCGCTTCCACTAGGCATTTTTAATGATGTATCTGTTACGTCAATAGCTTTTTCACCAAAAATTGATCTTAGAAGTTTTTCTTCTGGTCCTGAGGCTGAATCTCCTTTTGGAGTTACTTTTCCAACTAAAATATCTCCCGGTTTTACTTCTGCACCTATATAAACTATACCAGATTCATCAAGATTCTTTAATGACTCTTCATTTACGTTAGGTATGTCTCTTGTGATATCCTCTTCCCCTAATTTTGTATCTCTTGACATAACTTCATATTCTTCAATATGTATTGATGTAAAAACATCGTCTGTTACACATCTTTCAGAGATTAAAATTGAGTCTTCAAAGTTATATCCTTGCCAAGGCATAAAAGCTACAGTAACATTTTTACCCAGTGCAAGTTCACCAATTTTTGTCGATGGACCATCTGCAATAATATCACCTACTTTTACTTTGTCTCCAACGGTAACAAGTGGCTTTTGATTAATACAAGTATTTTGATTTGATCTTTTAAATTTTTGTAGATTATATATATCTACTCCTGATTTACTAAAGTCTTTCTCGTCAGTAGCTTTTATTACTATCCTTTTACCATCAATTTTATCAACTATTCCATCTCTTTTAGCAACAATAGTAACACCTGAGTCTAGTGCTACATCTCTTTCTATACCTGTTCCAACTAATGGAGCTTCTGGTTTTAATAATGGAACAGCTTGTCTCATCATGTTTGATCCCATTAAAGCTCTATTTGCATCATCATTTTCTAAAAATGGAATCAATGAAGCGGCAACAGATACTAGTTGTTTAGGTGATACATCTATATAATCAATATTCTCCGGTTTTGACAAAATAAAGTTAAGGTTTAGTCTACAAGAAACTAGGTCTTCTTTAAATTTACCATTTTTATCAAGTATTGAATTTGCTTGAGCTATAGTAAATTTTGTTTCTTCCATTGCAGATAAGTATTCGATATTTTCTTGTACTGTTCCGTTTTTTACTTTTTTGTATGGACTTTCTATAAATCCATATTTATTTATCTTTGAATAAGTAGATAAACTATTAATCAAACCAATATTTGGACCTTCGGGAGTTTCTATTGGGCATATTCTTCCATAGTGAGTTGGATGAACATCACGAACTTCAAATCCTGCTCTTTCTCTTGTAAGTCCACCTGGACCTAAAGCTGAAACTCTTCGTTTATGAGTTATTTCTGATAATGGATTAGTTTGATCCATAAATTGTGAAAGCTGGGACGTTGCGAAAAAATCTTTTAAAGATACAGTTAAAGGTTTAGCATTAATAAGATCTTGTGGCATAGCTGACTCGATATCTAAGGTTGTCATTTTTTCTTTTATTGCTCTTTCCATTCTATAAACACCAATACGAGCTTGGTTCTCTACTAGTTCGCCTACAGATCTTACCCTTCTATTGCCCAAATGATCAATGTCGTCAACATCGTCTTTACCATCTTTTAAATCTAACATTTTTTTAACAATAGCAATTATATCGTCGTTTCTTAAAATTGTAATTTTGTCTGAGCAGTTCAAGCCAAGTCTTGAGTTCATTTTAACTCTTCCAACATCAGACAAATCATATCTGTCTGAACTGAAGAAAAGATTATTAAAAATTTGTGTTGCTATTTCTAGAGTCGGAGGTTCACCGGGTCTAAGCATTTTATATATTTCTGTTATTGCGTCATTTTTATTTTCATTTTTGTCATTAAATAATGTTTGTAAAATATAAGGTCCTTTATTGATTGTATTAGTTTTGGAAATTTCAATTAAATGAATTTTATTTTCTAATAATTTGTCTAAAATGGTTTCGTTAAGTTCAGTACCTATTTTAGTGACTTCATCTCCGATCTTAACTTCTTTGTGCAAAAATTTTCCATAAATAGATTGATTAGATACATAAATTTCCTTTAAACCATCTTTAGATAGTTTTTTTGCAGTTAAGAAATTTATTTTTTCACCTGCTTTGACTATTATTTTATTAGTTTTTACATCTATTATTTCTTCAGAAAAATTTTTGGATTTATAGTTTTCTGGATCAAATTTAGTTTTCCACTTTTTTAAATTTTCATCGTATGTATAATTTTCTTTATCATAAAATTCATTTACGATATCACTTTTTGAAAATCCAAGAGCTTGAAATAAAGTTGTAACAAATATTTTTTTTTTCCTGTCAATTCTGAAATATAAAAAATCCTTGATGTCATATTCAAAGTCTAACCAAGATCCTCTATTTGGAATAACTCTGCAATTAAACAATAGTTTACCACTAGCATGAGATTTTCCTTTATCATGATCAAAGAATACACCTGGGCTTCTATGCATTTGATTAACAACTACTCTTTGAACTCCATTCGTAATAAATGTTCCACTGTTAGTCATCATTGGAACTTCTCCCATATAAACTTCTTGTTCCTTGGCGGACAAAATATCTTTTGTATTATTTTCTTGATCTATTTCATAAACAACAAGCCTTAAAGTACATTTAAGTGCCGAGGAATAAGTTAAACCTCTAGCAATACATTCTTCTACGTCAAATTTAGGTTTTTCTAATCTATAAGAAACATACTCTAATGTTGCTTTATCATTAAGATCTTCGATCGGAAAAATACCTTTAAAAACTCTATCAAAACCTTTTATTAAATTTTGATCATTTACTTCTTTTTTTTGAGTTAATTCTTTATAAGAATTTTTTTGAACTTCAATTAAATTAGGAATCGATAAACTTTCTTTTAGTTTACCAAAATTTTTTCTTATATTTTTTTTTTCCGTAAAAGATAAATGCATATTTATCTATTATTGATTTAAATTAAACCAATAATTAAAATTCTTTCTTTGTATTACTTAAGTTCTACTTTAGCGCCTGCTGCTTCTAATTTTGATTTAATTTCTTCAGCTTCTTTTTTATTCACACCTGATTTAATTTCTTTAGGTGCTCCTTCAACTAAATCTTTTGCTTCTTTTAATCCAAGTGAAGTAACTGCTCTAACTTCTTTAATTACATTAATTTTTTTATCTCCTGCTGATGAAAGAACGATAGTAAATTCATCTTTCTCTTCAGCTGGTGCTGCTCCTGCTGCAGCTGGTGCTGCTGCAACTGCTGCTGCTGCTGTTACTCCCCATTTCTCTTCAAGTTGCTTAGAAAGTTCTGCTGCTTCTACAACAGTTAAACTTGATAAATCCTCTATAATTTTATTTAGATCTGCCATATTAAATTTGTCCTGGTTATTTTTTTGATTTTTCAAGCGCCAAAATAGCGATTTTTGAGGCTGGCGCAAGTAAAATACTTGCAATTTTTTGAGCTGGTGATCTCAAAATACCTACGATTTTAGCCCTTGCTTCATCTAATGTGGGTAAAGTAGCGACATTTTTCACTCCTGCGACATCCAATATATCGTCACCCATGATTCCACCAAGAATTTTTAAGTTACTATTTTCTTTAGAAAAATTAGTCAGTATTTTTGCAGATGTTATTGCGTCTTTTGACAAAGCTACAGCTGTTGGTCCTGTAAATAGATTTGATAACTCCTTACATCTAGTTTTTTCAAGAGCTATTTTAGTTATACGATTTTTTGTAATTTTAAAAATAATTCCATGTTCTCTCATTTTTGAACGAAGTTCATCTAATTGATTAACTGTCAAACCCTGATAATGGGCTACAATTACAGCTTCAGATTTATCAAACTGGGTAGTCATTTCAGATATGTAACTTTGTTTTTTTTCTTTATTCATCATAATTAAATATTTTTAGGCAATTTCAGTTTATAAGACACACCCATTGTTGATGTTATAAATGCACTTTTTATTAAATCACCTTTG
>CACDKW010000009.1 GCA_902553465.1 uncultured Pelagibacteraceae bacterium
ATGCTAAACTTATATTTTTATTCATCTAATATATTTTCCCAATCTACTTTTTATAATGTCTTTATCTTTGTAACTGTCTCCACAAGAGTTCACACAAAAGATAGTATTTTTGCTAAAATTTGGAGCAATTTTTATAGCTTCAGCGAACGCATGACTTGGTTCCAAAGAAGGACTGATCGATTCTAAAGACGATACTAGTTTATAAGCACTCAATGCTTCCTCATCAGTTGCTGAAGTATACCTAGCTCTTTTTGTATCTTTTAAAAAACAATGCAATGGACTTACCCCGCTGTAATCTAAACCTGCAGAAATTGACTCGGTTTCTTCTATTTGTCCCTCGGCATCCTGTACAACGTATTGCATAGCACCGTGCAAAACTCCAATTTTAGAATTTTCAGTTAAAGGAGCGGCATGTTTTTTTGAGTTTTTTGGTCCACCAGCCTCTACTCCAATAAATTCAACTTGCTTTTTATCATAGTGCATGAATTCGTTCCAAAACCCAAAGCTAGAACTACCTCCACCTACACAATTAAATAATTTTAATTTTTTTGGAACTGAACCAAATTCTTTTTTAATCTGTACAGCGAGCTCTCTTGAGATTTGTGATGTGCTCCATCCACAAATTTTTACAAATATATTTGGACCGACAGTAGAGCCAACACACATATGGGTAGTATCACAATTTGAAACCCAGTACCTCATACACTCACTCACAGCATCAATAAGTGTTTGACTGCCTGTATATACAGGTACTATTTCCGCACCATTTTTTTTCATAGCCAAACAATTGGGGCGTTGGCGAGCTATATCCTTTGCTCCCATAAATATTTTGCATTTGAGACCAAATTTTTTTGCAGCCATGCTTAACATTTTTCCTGCATATCCAGCCCCTGTATCACCAACAACATATTTTTTCCCCGCTTGTTTGGCAATTAGACAGTGAACTGTTGCGTTATAAATTTTATGTGCCCCACCGTTTGCTTCAGATACAACTTTTGCCCATATTTGAGCACCGCCCAAGTGTCTTGTTAAATTTTCTAATTTAATAAAAGGAGTAGGTGCGCCTACCCAGTTTTTAAAATAATAATCTCTTTCATTGATAAAATTTTTATCTTTTCTTAATTTTTGAAATAAAATTGTTAAATCTTCTACTGGTTTTTTTAATGTTTCAGGAATAAAACTTCCGCCAAATTTTTCACCCCAAAATCCAAATTTATCATGTTGATCAATTAGTGGAATATTTTTCTTAATTTTCATTTTTAATTTTGCTAATATTTTCTAAAAAAATTTTTATCTTTGAAATATCTTTTTCCCCTGAAGTTTCTAAACTTCCTGAAATATCAATAATATCTGTTATTTTAGAATATTTATCAAGCTTGTCATTATACTGAATATTGCCTGCAAGCATTTTATTTATTGAAGTTGGAACATTATTTAGTAATCGATGGTCAAAAGCAGCAGAATTCTCATAGCCTTTTGAGTCAAACAAAATTATTTCAGAAATTGACTGATATTTTTTATATTCTTCGATATCATTTTTACTTTCAATTGTAAGAGCTGTTATAATTTTTACTTTGTATTTTTCTTTGATTATTCTAGTTTTTTCAGGACTCACATCGTATAATTGATAGTAATCGAAATTCAAATCTTTTATCTTTTCTAAAATTTCATTATTTGGGTCTACAAGAACTGAAACGAAATTAGTTTTTTTTTTATCTAGATTTATTAATTTTTTAAGATTTTCATAATCAATATATCTTTTGGATTTTGGATAATTAGTTATGAAACCAACAAATTTAGGAGGATTATTATGATTTATAATATAATTTAAAGTTTTGGCATCTTTGATGCCACAAATTTTTGCATCCATTATTTATTAAGATGATCAATTAATTTTTGAATGTTTTTTTTAATATTTCCTTTTGTAATTGGTCTTCCTATTACAAGCCAATCCGATCCGTTTTTGAAGGCTTCTTTGGGAGACATTACTCTTTTTTGGTCATTGTTATTTGAATTAAATCTAATTCCAGGTGTAATAATTTGTTTTTTAAATATTTTCTTTACATTCTTTGCTTCTTGAGCACTGCAAACAATTGCATCTAAATTTGCTTTTCTTGCAAGTTTTGCTTGGTGATAAACTAATTTTCTTAATTTTTTATCATAACCAATTTGTTTTAATGAATGACTATCTATTGATGTGAGAGTAGTAACGCCAACTATTTTAGTTTTGTTTGAAGCCTTTTTTGTAGCTTTTAAGGCTTTTAATCCAGAACTTATATGCATTGTTAAATAATCAGCTTTAAGATCCTTTATCGCTCTTAAGGTGGATACACATGTATTTGGTATATCATGTAATTTTATATCTATAAAAATAATTTTATTTTTTAGTTTTGATATAAAAATTCTACCGTTTTTAGAGTTGATAAATTCTAAACCAAACTTGTAACCAATTTTCAATTTTTTTGTGTTTGAATGTTTAATTATTTTTTGTGCAATTGATATTTTGTTTGTATCACAAGCAATAAATATTTTTTTATTCATTATTTATATTATTAAACCATTTTTTTGACATTTTAAATTGCACAGTTTTTTTTTCAGGCACTTCTATTTTTTCATTAGTTTTTGGGTTTCTTGATATTCTTGGTTTTTGGATTTTCGTTTCTAATGTAAATATATCTCTTAATTCAACTCTTTCATTTTTTATAAGAGCATATTGAATTTTTGAAAGAATAATCTCTATAAGTTGAGATAAATCTTTTTTTATAAAATTTGGATAGTTATCTGATAATTGATTTAATATTTTTGATTTGACTGATGCCAATTTAGCTTATTTTTTTTTTTTATTTTCCTCTAATTTATCTGATAAAGATGAAAATGGAAGATTTTTTCCTGATAAAGGCGAAGAAAACTTACTTACAGCCTCCTTATTTTGTTGTTCCTCGAGTAACTTAATGCTTAAACTTATCTTTCTTTTATTTAAATCTATTTCAGAAATTGCAGCATCAATTCTTTCTCCACCAACATATCTTGAGGGCCTAGCATCTGCAGCATTTATTGCTATTTGTGACTTTTTGATTAAAAAATCTAAGTCACAACCTTCTGGTTTTACAGTTAAACCTTTACCAGTAGAAGAAATTACTTTTACTGTAACTACATCGTTTACTTTTTTACCATTGAACCATTCTATAGGATCCTTCTGCATTTGTTTAAGACCAACCCTAACTTTTTGATCATCTTTTTTAATTTCCAAAATTTTAACTTTTAATTTATCTCCTTTTTTATATTTTTTTAATTCTTCTTCTGGATTTCCAGTATAAGATAAATCATTAGAGTGTAAAAAAGATTCAATTTCAAATTTATCAAATTTTAGATATATCGCATATTCATTTATACTTGAAATTTTACCCTCAATACTTGAGCCTACTGGAAATTCTTTTTCTAATTTTTCATATGGATTTTCTTGTGTTAATCTATATGAGATTGCAACTCTTCTTTTTTCTTTATCTATTTCTGTTATGATACAATCAATTTCATCTCCGATTTTAAAAAGTTTTTTTGCAGATGTAGCTTTTTTACTCCAACTTAGCTCACTTGAGTGTAACAAAGATGTTAAACCAGGTTCAAGCTCACAAAAACATCCATAATCAGTAATTTTTACAACTTTTGCTTTATATTTTTTATTTAGTTCATAATTATCTATATGGTTAAATGGATCAGGTGAAAGTTGTTTTATTGAACAGCCAACTTGTAATTTTTCTTTATCGACAGAAATAACTAGCAGATCATGTTTTTCACCAATATTAAATATTTCATCTGGATGCCCAACTCTAGAATATGATATTTCTTGCAAGTGAACTAAAACATCTAGTTCTCCATTATTTACATCAAAAAAACAGCCAAATGAACTGTAACCTTTCACAACTGCGTCCTTTAACTTATCTCCAACTTTATATTTTTCGATAATTTTTGCTTTATCAACTTTTTTATTTGAAGCTATTACTTGTTTTCTTGATACACATGCATTTCCTCTAATTTTGTCTAATTTTATCAAAGAAAATTTTTGTGGCTGATTCATTAAATGTGAAATATCTTTAATTGGTTTATCTGATATTTGAGATCCAGGACAAAACATTAATGATCCAGTATCTATATGCTCAACTATAACTCCACCTTTACATTTTGAAGTTATTTTTCCCATTATAGTCTCATTAGATTCATACGCTTTTTCTAATTCTTTCCATCCTTTTAATTTTTGAGCTTTTGTTAGCGAAACAATAACTGCTCCATCTTTGTCTTCAACTTTTTCTAATAAAACCTCTAATTTAGAACCTACTTTAATTTTATCTAATAAATTAAGAGTTTTAATTTCATTAATGTCCAATATTGGTTCTGATTTCAATCCTTCGATGAATAAAAAAACAAACTTTTCTGTGATCTTTGTTATTGATCCAGATATTAATTCTCCTTCTACGATTTTAACTTTTGAAAGTTGGCTATTTAACAGATTTTCGAATTCTTTTATTACAGGCTTTGATAAATCTTTGTATATTTCCATTAATTATTTAGTTTTTTATCCATTATTAGTTTTATTTTTCTAAAGCACGCTTTCTTACTTAATTTAGTAGTGTTTATCAAGATTGAATCTTTTGTTTTTTTAAGAGGACCATATTTTCTTTTTCTGTCAGATTTATCCCTATTTTCAAGGCTTTTTAGGACTTCTTTATAAGTTATTTTTTTATTTAAATTTTTATACTCCTTAAATCTCCTATTTGCTCGTTCTTTTAAGCTAGCTGTTATAAAAAACTTAAACATAGCATTTTTTACCTGGACAGTGATTATATCTCTACCATCTAATACTGATCCGGCATATTTTTTAGGTGGAAAGTATGCAAATTTTTGTTGGAATTGATGTACAATATTTCTAATTTTTTTATCTTTAGCAATAACAGACGCTGAAACTGCAACCTCATCTGATAACAAATTTCTATTTTTAAGATTTTTTATTTTTAGATTTTTAACTTTTTCTCTAATTAATTTATAATTAAAATTTTTTTGATTTATCAATCTGAGAAAACCAATATACCTATATATTTTTCCTGTGTCTAAATGATGTAGATTGTAATACTTTGATATAAGTTTTGCTTGCGTTCCTGCTCCCGCTGCAGCAGGAGAGTCTATTGCTACAGTAATAATGTTCTTTCTTTTTTTCAATTAATTTTTGCTCCTATACTTTTTAATATTTTTAAAAATTCGGGAAATGATGAATTTATTGAATCTTTATCTAAAATTTTCCATTTACCACCTAAAGTTAAAGCTGCAACACAGGACATCATAAATACTCTATGGTCTTTTTTGAAATTTTTAACTACGTATGATTTTTTTAATTTTAAATCTGGATTTCCATAAATCTTTAAATTGTTTGATTTAGATACAATCTTTATACCGATCATTTTAAGAAAATTAATTGAAATTTTTAATCTATCACTTTCTTTGTTTCTTAATTCTTTTAAATTTCTAAAGTAAGATACGCCTTTTGCCTTAGCACAAATTAAAAAAATTATTAGGAATTCGTCAATACATCTTGAATTAAAGCTTGCCGAACAATTTATTGCTTTTAATTTATTTGCGCTACTAATTGAAATATCTGCTATAGGCTCTCCTTTATAAATTTTTTTATTTTTCAATTTAATTTTTGCATTCATTTTTTTTAAAATATCCAAAATACCTGTTCTTGATTTATTTACATTTATATTTTTTAATAAAATTTTTGAGTTATTTCCTAACAATGTCAAAGCAATAAAGAATGAAGCAGAGCTAATATCTCCTGGTATTTTGTAATCAAAACCTTTGTATTGTTTTTTTCCTTTTATTTTAATGATTTCAAAATTTTTATTCTTAATTATTTTTATAGGTAAATTTAAATATTTAAATAATTTTTCGGTATGATCTCTAGATTTTTTACATTTAATAGTAGTTTGGCCAAAAGTGTTTAAAGCTGAAAGCATTATACAACTCTTAACTTGAGCGCTTCCTTTTTTTTCAAAATAACTTATTGGTCGTAAAAAACTATTTCCTCTTATTTTTAAGGGAAGTTTATTTTTTTTTGAATTTATTTGTACTCCAAATAAGTTTAGAGGCTTTATTACTCTTCCAAAATCTCTTGATGATAAACTTTTATCTCCTTTGATAATCACTGAATTTTTTGAGCTTGCTAAAACCCCCATTATTAGTCTTGCAAAAGTTCCTGAATTTCCTGCATCAATTGTAGTATTATTTTTATAGGAAAAACTATTAAGTCCTTTTCCAAGTATCTCGCAATAATTTCTTTTCTTCTTAATTTTTATTCCAAGTTTTTTGAGAGAAGAAATAGTATTATTGACATCTTCAGAATTTAAAATATTAAAACCTTTTGATTTTCCTACTGCTTGTGATGCCATTAAAGCCCACCTTATTGACAGACTTTTATCGCCACTTATATTATCTATAGTATAATTAAATTTATTAATTTTATTAGAAATTGAAACAGAATTTAACATTTTGGTTAATTTATTTTAAATGAATCACCAAAATATAAAGATTTAGCATTTTTATTAATTATTAATTCACTTGGAGAGCCCTGTGCAATAATTTTTTTATTTGCAATTACAATTGCTTTATCTGATATAGCTAAAAGATCGCGAGCAGCATGGTCCGAAATTATACAACATCTAGAATTATCTTCAGTTTGAAGATTTACGATAGTTTCTTGAAGTTCCCTTGTGGTCATTAAATCCAAACCTTGGAAGGGTTCATCCATTAGAATTATTTTTGGATTTGAAATTAAAGCCATTGCTATGCAAACTCTTTTTTTTTGTCCACCTGATAAATGTTTTCCTTTAATATTTTTTACAGATTCTAATTGAAATTTTGAAATCATTTTTTCTACATTAAATACTCGTTCGTTTTTGTCTTTTATAATAATTTCAGCAATAGATTTTAGATTTTCTTCACAAGTTAATTCAGAGAATATACCTCCAGACTGGGGAACTATGCATACTCCAAAATCTAAAGCCCTTCTATTAATTGGAATGTTAGTTACATCTGATGAGTTAATAAATATTTTTCCAAAGTTTGGTTTTAGTAAGCCTATAATAATATTAAATAGGGTTGATTTTCCAACACCGTTTGGTCCCAATACTCCACAAATTTCACCTTCTTGAATCTTCAATGAAATATCATCAAGAATTTGTCTTTTGTTAAAGGACAAAGAGATATTTTTTAGGTCAATTTTTGGCTTTTCTTTTTTAAATGTTTTAATACGAAATTTTTTTATTATAGCCATTATTTTTAATTTTTTATTATACTTACTTTATTATTATCATTATACATGTTTATTTTTATATCACCATTAGCTAAATCAAAAAATATTTTATCTGCTACAACTTTAGAATCATTGTTATAGAACTCAATATTATTGTACATTTCGCCATAATTATCTTTAAAAAAAAGATCTAAATTTTCACTTCTTACAACATTGTTTTCATAAGATGCTTTTACATCAGTATAAAATTCAGTATTAAAATTAATCGAATCATATTTTGCAAATTTTGAATAAATTAAAATTTCTGACTTATTCTTTAAACTTATAACCCCGTTAACATCAGACAAAATAACAAATTTAGATTCATTTTGTGTAATTTCTCCTTTTTTTGCTTTTAAAGTAAATTTGTTTCCATAAATATCTTCTTTAAAATATTTAATATTTTCAATTATGTTCTTGTCACTTTCTTGTACTAGTTCAGAATCATTAACTTTCCCATCTTTTAAAATACTTTCACTATCATCTATTTTTTTATCTATTTTTTCTATTTTTAAGTATTTATAATAGACAAAAGTGCTTAGAATTAAAATTATTAGAAATATTATAATCTGAAAAATAATTTTTTTTTTCATTTATTGAATATTTGCTTTAAGAATACTGTGTATATGCAAAAATCCAATTGTTTTATTATAATTTTTTTTACTGTGTACGCATAAGCCAGTAATTTTTTTGCTATTCATAATAGATAAAGCTTCGACTGCAAGTGTGTTTTTTTCTATAGAAATTGGCTTTTTGCTCATTATATCTTTTATTCTTGCATTTTTTATATTCTCATATTTATTACTAGCTCTTTTAATATCACCATCAGTGATTATACCAACGGTCTTACCTTTTTTATTTTGCACAATAAGAGTTCCAAGATTTTTTTTTGATATAACTTTGAGCCCAACTTTCATGGAATTATATTCATAAATTAAAGGTATTTCATTTTTTGTTACCATTAAGTCTTCAACGGTTTTTAATTTTGTTCCAAGAGCCCCACTAGGATGAAATTTTTTAAAATCTAATTTACTAAAATTTCTTTGTTCCATAGTTGCGATTGCTAAAGCATCTCCAATACTTAATTGAATAATAGTAGATGACGTTGGAACTATGCCTGCTGGATCAGCTTCTTTTACATTTGGTATTAATAATTTAACATTTGCCGATTTATAAAGAACAGAATTTTTTTTTGAAACTATTCCAATTAAAATAATCTTTTTATTTCTTTTTATATATTGGATTATATTCTTTAATTCTTCACTTTCACCACTATTGCTTATAAGAATTACAACATCATTAGAACTTATTACCCCCAAGTCTCCATGAGAACATGCTCCTGCATCGACAAAAAAAGAAGGAATACCAATAGAGGAAAAAGTTGAAGAAATTTTTTTTCCAATTATTCCAGATTTACCAGTTCCTGATATTACTATTTTTCCATTTTTACAATTCAAAATTGCTTTAACAGCCTTTTCAAATGAAATATTTAAATTTTGTTTAAGTTTTCTTAAAGACGTTATTTCTGTTTCAATTACATTTTTGGCAATTGTATTAAATTTTTTAATTTTCATCTTATTTAATGTTCAAAAGTTGTAAGTTTAAAACCTGAAATTTCCATATCAACGAGTGTAGGTATTACCTTCATTGATTTTTCGAATAGATCAAATCTTTTTTCTCTTATAAGCATTTCTGTTAATTTTTTTTTTATTTCAAATAAATACTCAGTATCTTGTGCTGCATAACTAATTTGTTTGGAAGAAAGATTTGGATTACCCCAGTCACTTTGTTGTTCTTTTTTAGATATTTCTTTACCACATAATTCTTTAACTAAATCTTTATAACCGTGTGCAGATGAAGCTGTTCTTGCTAATTTGGATGCAACTTTTGTACAAAAAATATTTTTGGGTTCAACTTTTAAGTGATATTTTAACCATAGTAAATCTTGTCTAGCGTAATGCATTATGAACTGTGTTGATGAGTTTGATAATACATTAATTAAATTTGGCGCATTGTATGTTTCTCTATTTAATTTAATTAAATAAAACTGTTTTGATTCTAAACCCAACTGGACTAATGTTAGAGGATCCCTACCAAGAACCAACCCCAGAGCCTCATTATCAATGCCAATAACTTTTTCTTTAGACAAATCAATACCTGGCGGCAAATCATTCTCAAAAATTTTGATGTTATTCATTTTAAATTTATATATATGTTATTCTTTTTTATTTTATATATATAAAGACATAACAATAATGTCTATTTTTTGATTATGAAAAAAGTATTGATCTTTGGCGGCTCAGGCCAGATAGGGCGTCATTTAATAAGAAGGTTAACAAAAAAAAATCATTTAGTTACTGTAGTTACAAGAAATTTACATAAAAAAGGAGCAATATTAAAAACTCAAGGAAATCCAGGTTATATAGAAGTTATAGAGGCTAATGTTTTTGATGAAAATCAGTTAAATAAATTATTTGAAGATAAAGATATATGTATAAATCTTGTTGGGATACTTTTTGAAAATAAAAAAAATAACTTTAAAAATATTCATATAAATTTTCCTACTCTACTTTCAGAAAAATCTAGAAATTATAAATTAAAACAATTTATTCATGTCTCAGCTCTTGGAATTGAAAAAGCTATAGATAGCGAGTATGCAAAAAGTAAACTAAAAGGAGAAAAAAATATATTAAATAATTTTTCGAGCTCTGTTATTCTGAGACCATCATTAGTTTATTCTGTTAATGATAATTTTACTACAAATATAATGACACTTCTAAGTTTACTACCAGTATTTCCCTTATATTATAACGGAAATACAAAATTTTCACCTATTCATGTAACTGATTTTTGTGAAATAATTGCAAAGATAATAGACGAAAGTATTTTTTCTGAAATTATAGAATGTGTTGGACCTGAAGAACTTTCTTTTAAGGAAATAATAAAAAAACTATTAATTGCAATAGATAAAAAAACTTTTTTATTACCTGTTCCAACAATTATTGCGAAAATAACTGCCTTTTTTTTGGAAAAACTTCCAACTCCTTTAATTACACAAGATCAACTTAGGCTTTTAAAATATGATAATATTCTTTCCAAAGAAAACAAATCTAATATTGACATAGGTTTTGAGGCAACGCTTAAATTTGATGAAGAAATAGTTAAATATTCTTATATGTGGAAAAAAGGAGGAGAATATTCAAAATAATTGAAGTAATTTTTTTATGCAGACTTTATTTTTTTTTCTATAAATTGAGGTATTTCATCATCGCTATTCAAATCTTCCTTTTTGCCTTTTGGTTGAAAAACAACAATTAAATGTAATGGGCAATAAGAAAATTTTTCTACAGTTTTTCTACCACAAAATGATGAATTAGTTTCATTTGGGTGACCTTCCATATATTTACATGTATGTTCTGTAAGTTGCTCTAAGCTTAAATTTTTTGCAGGTTCAAAATTTTTATCTAAAAGCAAAGATCTAAATTTTATTTTTCTGCTTTTTTTATTTATATTTTTTTGAATATAATTAGTTTGATTTGATTGATTAATTTTTGATCTTTTAATAATTTTTGCTGATAAATTTAATCTATGAGCCTTACCTATTACAGCATTTCTGCTAATTCCACCGATTATCTCAGCTATCTGGCTAGCAGTATTTCCTTTTCCCCAAAGTTCTTTTAATTTTTCTACTTTTTCTTCAGTCCAGCTCATAAAATACTATATTTAGTTGAATTTTAAACTTTTTCAACAATATATAGGTGCCCATATAAAGCTTTATAATACAAGTTTTTTTTTTAATTTATTAACAGATTTAATGAATTATATGAACTATTTATGATTGAATTAAATAATAAATACAAAATTGGTGTCAGAAGATTTGGTCGTATAAATTTCAAAGGCTTTCTTACATTGGTAGAAGCTGAGACCAGAAGATGGCTAGTAGTACTTGGGCAAACTTTGTTGGGACCTGCAATCACCGCAATACTATTCTATTTAGTTATTGAAATAGCTTTTGGTACAGATAGATATTCTGGCCTTAATGTACCTTATGAACAATTTTTAATCTCAGGATTATGTATTATGATATGTGTTCAACAATCATTTTCACATAGTAGTAGTTCAATACTAATGAAAAAGGTTATGGGTACCATTTATGACCTTTTAACAAGCCCTTTATCAGCTCTAGAAGTCACTTTGGCAATAACTATAGCATCTGCTATAAGAGGAATGGTTCTAGTAGTATTTACATTAGTTATATTTTCATTTTTCTCAGAAATTAGAATAGATAATTATTATTATTTTTTTTTAGCATTATTACTTAGTTCGACAATTATGGGTGCAGCTGGAATTATCGCTGGAATAGTTTCAGAAAAATTTGAACATATCTCAAATATTACTTCATTCATTGTAACTCCTTTGTCTTTTCTCAGCTGTAGTTTTTATCCAATTACAAAGCTTCCAGAAACTATACAAAGTATTACATACCATAATCCATTTTTTGTAATGATAGATTTTTTTAGATTTTCAGTACTTGGCTCTCAATCAGGTTCACTTAGTTATAGTATAATATATTTAACTATTTTAGCATTTATTGTCTGGCTTATATCTTTTATGCTATATAAAACTGGACACAAACTAAAAAACTAATATGAACAGTTTTCTAGCTAAAAATTATAACAGAAGAAAAATTGCTTTTAAAAGAGGTAAAGGAAGTTTTCTTTATGCTACTAATGGAAAAAATATCTAGATTTTGTACAAGGTATAGCAGTTAATTCTTTGGGTCATTCTAATCCATATTTGATTAGAGCAATAAAAAAGCAAGCTAATAAGGTTTGGCATGTTTCAAATGCATTTATAATTCCTGAAGGTGAGATGCTTGCTAAAAGACTTACACAAAAAACTTTTGCTGATTATGTTATTTTTCAAAATTCTGGTACAGAAGCTACCGAGGCAGCTATAAAAGTTGCAAGAAAATATTTTTACTCAATAGGAAAAATAAATAAAAATAGAATTTTGTGTATTAAGAATTCATTTCACGGAAGAACTATCGCTGCAATTTTTGCAAGTGGATCAAAAAAAATGACTGAGGGCTTTGGACCTAAAGTTCCAGGATTTGATCACATTGAATTTAGAAAATTTAAGCCAAGATTTCCAAATATCAGAAGTAAAATTAAGAAGAATACAGCAGCAATAATGGTAGAAACTATTATGGGAGAGGGAGGCATTAAGTCTATACCTGACAAATGTCTTAAGTATTTAAGAAAAATTTGTAATGAAAAAAAAATATTGTTAATTTTAGACGAGGTTCAATGTGGAATAGGGAGATCAGGAGATTTTTTTGCGTTTGAAAAATCAAAAGTAAAGCCAGATATTGTTCCTATAGCTAAGGGGATAGGTGGAGGTTTTCCATTAGGTGCAGTTTTGATGACGAAAAAAGTTGCAAAATCAATGAGCCCAGGAAGCCATGGTTCAACTTTTGGAGGAAATCCATTAGCAATGACTGTAGGGAATGCTGTTTTAGATCAAATTTTTAATAAAGGATTTCTTAAAAATGTAAAAAAAATATCAAAATATTTTTATATGGAATTAAATAAACTTAAAAAAGATTATCCAAATATTATTAAAGAAATTAGAGGCAAAGGTTTATTAATTGGAATACAATTACATTTTGATCAAACAGAGTTTATTAGATCTTTAGAAAAAAATAATTTATTAACAATCAGAGCCGCAGAAAACGTAATAAGAATTTTACCACCTTTAAATGTTAAAAAAAAAGAAATTGATCTGGCAATTAAGATAATAAAGAAAGTTTGCACAGATTATAAATACTAATGAAAAACTTTATTAATCTCAAAGATATACCCACTAAAGATTTAAGAAGAATTTTGAACGATGCAAAAAAAAGAAAGAAAAAAAGAAAAAAATTAAGCACTCTTGATGTTGATAGGGATAAGCCACTAAAAGGAAAATTGATAATTCAAATGTATGAAAAACCAAGTTCAAGAACTCGTCTTAGTTTTCACCTTTCAATAGCTCAATTAGGTGGTAGCTCAATAACCATCAAAGCAAATGAATTACACCTAGGAAAAGGAGGAGAAACTTTAGCTGACACAGCTAAAATTTTATCAACTTATGGTGATGGTTTTATGCTTAGAACAGGTAGTGATAAGAAAATTGAAGATTTTAGTAAAAATTTAACTATTCCAATTATAAATTTATTGAGTCCAAGCTCTCATCCATGCCAGGTTCTCTCAGATATATTTACGGTAGAAGAAATTAAAAAAAAACCTATATCAAAATTAAATATATGTTGGATCGGAGACTGCAATAATGTTTTAAATAGTTTAATAGCCACCTCAGTAAAATTTAAATTTAATTTAAATGTTGGATGTCCAAAAAATTATAGACCTCCAAAGTTTGTTATGGATTGGGTTAAAAAAAATAAAAGAAAGATAAATATTTTTAATGATCCAGAAAAAGCAGCAAAAAATGCTGATGTGATATTTTCTGATAAAGTAGTTTCTTTAAATGATAAAGTTAATAAAGCCAAAAAAATTAATGATTTTAAAAATTACAGAATAACTTCAAGTTTAATGAAAGTGACTCGACCCCAAAGTATCTTCCTACATTGTCTACCAAGAGGAAATGAAGTTTCAGAAGATGTTTTTTTAGGAAAACAATCGAGAGTATGGCAACAAGCTCTTAACAGAGCACATGTTCAAAAAAGCATTTTATTGTATTGTTTTAATAAATTAAGGTAATGGTTTAGGGTTATCACTATTTTGATTTAAATACAAAATTACGGATGCTCTGTCTTTTTCAGATTTAAGACCAGCAAAACCCATCTTGTTATTAGGTATCCATTTTGATGGTTTAATTAAAAAACCATTCATTTCTTCCCACGTCCATTCTTTACCGTAAGATGACAAAGCTTTTGAATATTTATAATCTGTTATTGATCCAACTGGTCTAAAAATTACATTCCAGAGAGCAGGACCTATCTTATTACCTCCACCTTGTTTAATGCTATGACACGCCTTGCACTTCTTATAGACCTTCTCACCGTGTGTAATATCTCCCATTGATAACAAAGCAGCTATATCTACAGATGATTCAGCGCTTGCTTGTAGCGCTTCACCTTCCGGTGCTTCAACTTTATAGGCAACAATATCTGTTTTATCTTTGTCAAAAATAATATCTGATATTTTTCCAATACCAAAAACCACTAATACAGTTACTAGAATAGCAGTAATAATTTTATTTATTTCAAAAGAATTCATTTATATTATTTATTATAATTCATATAACATGATAGTTATTAAAAAGCTTAAATATTTAAATATACAATTTGCGTCTCTTGGACGCATAAATTACCAAGAAATATAATGTCTAAAACAGTAATTTTGATACCATCAAGGCTTTCAGCTACAAGGTTACCAGGGAAACCTCTTTTAAAAATTAATGGAACTTCAATAATTTCTCATGTTGTTAAAAAAGCTAAAGAAGCTGATATTGGAGATGTATATGTTGCAACAGAAGATAAAGAAATCATAGATGATGTAAATTTAAATGGAGGAAAAGCTATTTTAACCAGCAACAATCATAAAACAGGGACTGATAGGATTTATGAATGTTTTAAAAAATTATCTTTAAAAGATATAGAATATATTATTAACCTTCAAGGAGACGAACCAGACATAGATATAAATGATTTAAAAAGCTTCAACAGGTTGGTAGAAATCAACAAACCAGAAATAGGTACCTTGGCCTCAGAAATTAATTTAAAATCCAATTTAAGTAATCAAAATGTTGTGAAAGTCATTACAGATACTAAAATTACCGATAATAATTTCCCAATCGCATTAGATTTTAAAAGAAAAGTAGATAATTTGAATATTAATATTTATCATCATTTAGGAATATATGCGTATAAACCAAATGTTTTAAAAAAATTAATTAATTATGAACAAACAGTTAATGAGATTAAAAATAGATTAGAACAGCTTAGAGCAATGGAAAATGGAATAAAAATAAATGTAGCGTTGGCAAAATTTAGTTCTAAAGGAATTGATACTATGGAAGATTATCTAGCTTTAAAAAAAAAATTGGAATATAAGTCTTAAAATGAAAATTGCTTACCAAGGAATAGCTGGAAGTTATAGTGAGAGCTGTGCGAAAGAAAAATACCCAAACTGCGATACAATACCTTGCAAAACATTTGATGAGTGTTTTGAAAAAGCAAATCAAGATAGCTCTATAAAAGCAATTATACCAGAATCAAATAAAACAACGGGAAATATTGGTGTTGAGTATTTAATTTTTAAATATAGGTTAAATATTTGTGCAGAACATTTTTTTTCAATTAATCACAATCTTCTCGGTATTCCTGGTTCAAAGATAACTGATATTAAAGAAGTATACTCTCATGCACAAGCATTGAGTCAATCATCAGCTTTCATAAAAAAAAAAAAATTAAATGAAAATGTTAGAGCTGATACTGCTGGATCTGCTAAATATATTTCTGAATCTAAAGATAAATCAAAAGGTGCAATTGCATCAAAATTAAGTGCTGAGATATATAATTTGGAAATTTTAAATTCAAATATTCAAGACGAAAAGGAAAATGTTACGAGATTCCTAATTATGCAAAAAGAAATATTTCAACCAGAATTTAAAAAAAATAAATATATAACATCTCTGTTGTTTAAATTAAAAAGCAAGGCAGGAGCACTTTATAGTGCCCTAGGCAGTTTCACACTTAATGGTGTAAATTTGACAAAATTACAAAGTTTTCCTGAAAAAAATTCGTTTTCATCTTATTTCTTTTTATGTGAACTTGATGGACACATTGAAGAACCAAAAGTAAAAAATTCTTTAGAAGAACTGGGACTGCATTGTGATGATATGCACGTCCTAGGTGTTTTTGAAGCTGACAAATATAGAGATAAATAACTTGCTACTTTGTCTTGTAGAATTAAGAATGTTAGCTGTTATAATACATTTTGGAGGCTAGAGGTGTGTGCTGCTTGAACCCGACCAGATCTTAACGGAAGCAATCGTAGAGACAGTTACTCAGGTTCTAGTCTCCTAAAATAATTTATTTTATGAACAACAATTCAAAAGTTCTAGCATTAAAATATCGACCCAAAACATTTAAGGATTTAATAGGACAAGAGGTTGTTGCAGAAACTATATATAATTCCATTAAATATAATAGGTTAGCTAATGCATATTTATTTACTGGTATAAGAGGAGTAGGGAAAACAACCATAGCTAGGATTGTTGCAAAGTCTCTAAATTGTTCCAAAGGAATTGATCAGCTTTGTATAGATGAACCTTGTGAAAATTGTAAAGAAATTAGTAATTCAAATCATATTGATGTTTTAGAAATGGACGCTGCTAGCAAAACAGGCGTAGATGATATTAGAGATTTAATAGAATTTTCTAGATATGGCCCAACTAGTGCAAAATATAAAATATTTATAATTGATGAAGTTCATATGCTTAGCAAACAAGCTTTTAACGCACTTTTAAAAACCCTAGAAGAACCACCAGATTATTTAAAATTTATTTTTGCAACAACAGAAATAAAAAAAATTCCTGTGACAGTAATATCAAGATGTCAAAGATTTGACTTATCAAGAATTAACTCTCAAGATTTATTTAAATTTATTAAGGAAGTTAAAAATAAAGAAAATGGAAAAATAAATGATGAAGCTTTAAAATTGATTATAAAAATATCCGAAGGTTCAGTGAGAGATGCCCTTTCTCTTTTGGATAGAGCCTTGTTAAATAAAAATGAAAAATCTGAACTTAACTTAAAAGGAGCACAAAAAATATTTGGATACTTTGATAAAAGTTATCTTATAAATCTTATTAAATTTATTTTCAAAGGTGATGAAAAGGAAGTAATAAATATTTATAGATCAATTTACAATCAAGGAGTAGAACCCAAAATATTTCTTAACGATTTTTTGGAAATACTTTATTATGTAAAAAATATTTCATCTATTAAATTTGATGGAAATAATTTTTCTCTTAACGATGAAGAATTTAGAGAAATAGAATCAATCTCAAAAGAAATTAGTTCTGAAATTTTATTATTATTTTGGCAGTTTACTATAAAGACATTAGGAGAACTAGATATTGTTGCAAATCAAAATTTATCTATGGAAATGTTCCTGATAAGATTGATGCATCTTAAGGAAGAAAAAAATTCAACTACAGAAAACAATAAAGATTTACATAATCAAAGAAGTTTTAATAATCAAAATATAAGCAAACAAATCAATTTAACCAGTGAAGAAGATAGCAAGGAAATAAATAACAAAACCATAAGTCAAATAAAAAATTTTTCCCAAAAAGAAACTACAAAACCAGATATAAAAGAAGAAGCAAAATTGCAAGCAATTGAAATAAAAAATTTTGAACATTTGATTGATCTATGTACTAAAAAAAAAGAACTTAAATTAAAATATGAACTTGATACCAATGTTAGCTTGGTAAGTTTCACTGATAAAAGGATCGAAATTTCGTTTAATGAAAATTTAGATAAAGATTTTGTTAAAGAATTATCTTCAAAATTAAATGAATGGACTGGCCAAAGATGGATTATTGCATTTTCGAAAGAAATTGGACAATTATCAAAAAAACATAAAAAAAATATTGAGAAATCAGAATTTATTGAGTCAGAAAAAAAAGGAGATATTTATAAAAAAATAATTGAGAAGTTTCCAGATGCCGAACTAATTGATGTAAAACAAAAAGATAATGAACAATGACAGATTTTAATAAAATTTTAGATAAGGCCAAGGAACTTCAAAGTAAGATGAAGGAAAGCCAAGAAAAAATAAAAAAAATTAATGTAACAGGTATCTCTGGAGGTGATGCTGTGAAAATTACACTTAATGGTGATGGTGAAATTATAAAATTGGATATTTCTCCAGAAATATTAAAAGAGGATAAAACAATTGTTGAAGATTTAATTAAAGCAGCGTTCAGTAATGCTAAATCTCAATTAAAAACAAAAACATCAGAAGAAATTTTTAAAGCAACAGGTGGAGTTGATATACCAGGCTTTAAGTGGCCTTTGTAATTAATGCAAAATATTTCTGAAATTGATGAATTAATTAAATTGATATCTAAGCTTCCTGGCTTGGGACCAAAATCGGCAAAAAGAATAGTTCTAAAATTAATTAATAACAGGGATGAATTAATTAAACCAATGGCAAAAATTTTAGCTGAAGTTTATAAAAATATATCAAGGTGTAAAATTTGTGGTTCTTTAAAATCTAATTTAGAAGGATGTAATGGCTGTGAAAACAATAAAAATAAATATAATAAAATTTGTGTTGTAGAAAACATAGCCGATCAATGGAGCATAGAGAGTTCTAGTATATATAAAGGATATTTTCATATTCTTGGTGGCACAATTTCAACTTTAAATAATCAAAAAAAAGAAGAATTATTAGTAAATTCTTTGGTTGAAAGAGTTAAAAAAGATAAAATTGAAGAAGTAATTTTAGCTACAAGTGCAACAGTAGAAGGTCAAACTACAGCTTTTTATATTCAAGACAGCTTAAAAAATATTAATGTCAGAGTCTCAAAACTTGCTCAAGGACTGCCTGTTGGTGGTGAAATTGAAAATTTAGATGATGGAACTCTGGTATCTGCTTTTAAAAATAGACAAAGTTTTTAAATTAATTTAATTAATTTTTTTAAGTAATCTGTTAAGATGAAGTATTGGTTCTGTATATCCTGAAGGTTGAGTTTTTCCATTAAATACAAGTTCGCAAGCTGTCTTAAAAGCAGTTGATTTATCAAAATTATCTGACATTGGTTTATAGGGAGCATGCCCTTTCATGCTTGGATCCTTAAGGTTTTGACTATCAACAACTTTAGCCATTTTTTTCATTACTTCTAAAACCTGCTTCTTACTACATATGCCGTGGTGTAACCAATTGGCAATATGTTGACTGCTTATTCGGCAGGTAGCCCTATCTTCCATTAATCCAATTCCATTAATGTCCGGAACTTTTGAACAACCAACAGACTGATCTATCCATCTAACTACATAGCCCAAAATACCTTGGGCATTATTTTTTAATTCTTTATTAATTTCTTCATCAGACCAATTAGGTTTTTTTTCAATTGGAATAGTTAAAAGATCACTTAGTTTAGCAGGCTTTCTTTTTGCCAATTCTTTTTGCTTATCAAATACATTTACCTCATGGTAGTGTAGAACATGTAGTGAAGCTGCTGTAGGAGATGGTACCCATGCGCAATTAGCTCCCGATAAAGGATGAGCAATTTTTTGTTGCATCATTTCTTGCATTAAATCTGGTGCTGGGTACATGCCTTTACCGATCTGACATTTTCCAGAAAAACCACACTCTAAACCAATATCTACATTATTATTCTCGTAAGCATGGATCCATTTTGAAGACTTCATATCGCCTTTTTTAATCATCGGACCAACTTCCATTGATGTATGAATTTCATCTCCGGTTCTATCTAAAAAACCGGTATTAATAAAAAATACCCTATTTTTTAAAGCTCTTATACATTCTTTTAAATTAATAGAAGTTCTTCTCTCTTCATCCATAATACCACAAAGGATTTGATATTTTTTTAAGTTTAAAGCTTTTTCAACTTTTTCAAAAATTAAATTAGTAAATTCACATTCCTCTGGACCATGCATTTTAGGTTTTACTATGTATATCGAATTAACTCTTGAATTTCCTTTTTTTTTAAAATCATGCAAACATGCAAGTGAAGTGATAAATGCATCAAGTATTCCTTCTGGACATTCAGACCCATCTTTTAAAAGTATTGAAGGATTTGTCATAAGATGACCAACGTTTCTATTTAATAATAAAGATCTACCATGCAGCTTTAATCTTTTTCCTTTTGATGAAATATATTCACGATCTTCATTTAATAACCTTAAAACTTCTTTACCATTTTTTTTAAATTTTACTTTTAAATTACCTTTCATTAAACCAAGCCAATTTCTATAACCTAAAATTTTATCTTCCGCATCTACAGCTGCTACGCTATCTTCATGGTCGCATATAGTAGATACGGCAGACTCAATTATAACATCATGAATTTTAATCTTATCTTGAGTTCGTTGTGATTCAGGATTGTTAGATTCCATATTTCCTTTTTGGTCGAACAAAATATCAATATGAAGGTTGTTATTAACAAATAACAGTGAAGATAACTTATTTGATTTTTTTTTATATCCAACAAATTGTTTAGGATCTTTAAGTTTTAAAATTAATTTATTACTATACACCTGTGGGATCTTTTTAAGATTTTTCCAACTTTCGTTTTTTAAAGGTATATATTTGTCTAGTAGATCACGAGCATATTCAATTACTTTTTTACCTCTTACTGGATTATAAGTTTTTCCTTTAAGTGCTCCTTGCGTTTCTGGAATTACATCAGTTCCATACAAGCTGTCATACAAGCTTACCCATCTTGCATTAGCTGCATTTAATAAAAATCTAGCATTTGAAACTGGACAAACTAGTTGTGGACCGCATATACTTGATATTTCTATATCAACATTTTTTGTTTTGATTTTAAAATTTGGTCCAGGTTTTTTTAAATAACCAATTCTTTTTAAAAATTTAGTATACTCTTTTAAATTTAGTTGATTATCTTTTCTATCTATATGTAGAGCATCAATTGTTTTTTGTAATCTCTCTCTTTTTTGAAGTAGTTTTCTATTTTTAGGTGAAAGTTCATGAATAGTTTTATCAAAATTTTTCCAAAATTTTTTTTTATTTATACTGGTTCCTGGTAACAATTCTTTATTTATAAAATTTGCTAAATTTCTTGAAACTGACAACCTATTAATTTTTAGATATTTTTCCTTCATTATTGTTTTAAATATAACTTTTTAATACAAAAATAGTCAATTTATAATTAATAATCTTAATTTTTTACCATTTTATTGCCGTTTTTTGCTTTATAAACACAGTTAGAAAAATATGAAAAATTATTTAAATTTTGAACTAGAAATTAAAAATTTAGAATTAGAGTTAGAAAAATTAAAAGATCCATATAATCAAGAAGGATTATCAGAGGTAGATACTACAAAAATATCTGAACTTCAGACTGATATAAATAATAAGTTAAAACATATATATTCCAACTTAGATCATTGGCAAACTACTTTAGTGGCAAGGCACGAAGATAGACCCAAAGCTAAGTATTTTATAGAAAATCTTTTTGAAGATTTTATTCCTCTTTCTGGTGATAGATTTTATGCAGAAGATAAATCAGTAATAAGTGGATTTGCAAAATTTGAGAATAAATCTGTTTTGGTTATAGGACAAGAAAAAGGAGAAGATTTAGAGTCCAGAATTGAAAGAAATTTTGGGATGATGAGACCAGAAGGATATAGAAAAACAATAAGACTAATGAAACTTGCAAATAAATTTAAAATTCCAATAATATCATTTATCGATACTCCGGGAGCATATCCTGGGGTAGGAGCCGAAGAAAGAGGACAAGCTGAAGCTATATCAAAATCAATAGAGTGCAGTATGGAGTTAACAGTTCCTAACATTTCTATTATTATTGGAGAAGGAGGATCTGGAGGTGCAATAGCACTAGCATCTTCAAATAAAGTTATAATGCTTGAAAATGCAATTTACTCTGTAATATCTCCCGAAGGTTGTGCAACAATATTATGGAGAGATCCAAAAAAAACATTAGAGGCCTCAAAGGCAATGAAATTATCTTCAAAAGATCTATACGATTTAAAAATAATTGATGAGATAATTCCCGAACCTACAGGCGGTGCACACAGAGATAAAGACATAATTTTAGACAATGTGAGAAACTCAATAAGAAATAATTTAAATTTTTTTTTAAATATGAATAAAGAGCAGATATTATTACATAGAAAAAATAAGTTTTTATCTATAGGAAGAGGTCGAGGCCTTTCTAGCGGCACTACTTCATCAGATAATTTATCTATGAAAACAAATGTATTAAATAAATTTTTAAATAAATTTTTAAATAATAAAAATTACTTTATTATATCTATTTTTGTTACAATTTTAATTTTGCTTTATTTATTTTCACTATAAAGAGCCATGACAATGCTTGTATTTTTTTCCAGAGTTACAAGGACATAGTTCATTTCGACCAATTTTTTTTGAGTAAAAATTTTTATTATTATTTTCTTTTTCCATTTCTTCTTTTTTTTCAACAACTTGAAGATTTAATAAAACTGTAATTAGATCAGATTTAAGTTTAAATAATAAGTTTTCAAATAAAGAAAAAGATTCTTTTTTATATTCTATTAATGGATCTCTATTGCCATAAGATCTTAATCCAATAACACCTCTTAATTGTTCTAAATATTGAATATGAGATTTCCAGTTTTGATCTATAAGTTGTAAAAGTATTCTTTTTTCTAATTCTTGGGCTTGATCTTTGCCCAACATTTTTTCTCTATCATCTCTCTTTTTTAAATATTTTTGTTTAATTTTTTCTATAAAATTTTCATCGTTTGAATTAAGAATTGATTTAAATTCTTCATCTTCAAATGATTTACCTAGAATTGATTTTATTTGTAAAGAATTTTCACTATTTTTATCATTTGATAAATTTATTTTTTTTAATTCCTTTAATTTGATAAGAATTTCATCAAAAAACTCATCAGAATATATAAATGCTTCTTTGCTTCCTATGATATTATTTCTTTGACCAAAGATAACTTTTCTTTGATCATTTAGAACATTATCAAATTTAAGCAAAGTTTTTCTTATATCAAAATTTCTAGCTTCAACTTTTTGTTGTGCTCTTTCTAGAGCTTTGTTTATCCATGGATGGTCAATACTTTCTCCATCTTTCAA